>NZ_JAHLQD010000002.1:0-994 GCF_018918225.1 Roseburia sp. MSJ-14 | reverse complement strand
GTCGCCAAACGAATTCGAACGAGTGTATGAAAGAACGAACACTGAGGCTGAGCTTCTGGCAGGTTAAAATGGGGAGAAATTTCTCATTTTAACTTGTACTAAATCTTGACATAGGACCATATGTAGGCGCAAAAGAGAATAATCTTAAAGTATATTATGTTTCTTATGTAAGCGAATCCAAGGAAAGCCAAGGAGATAAATATATATCACTGTTTTTTGGGGGATGCAGGTGCCAATAATTGGAATCAAGCTGTTACGGTAAATACTGCAAAAAATGGAGGAAGTTTTAAAGGAGAAGATATTACTTCAGACGGATATTTTTATGTGGAATATAGTGGCGCAGAAAAACAATTAGAGTTGATTTTGCAAAGTTGGTCAGGAGGAAACGAGTGGGCAAAGGTAAATCCTTGTGAATTTGGTTCTGCCAATGGACATTATTTTGTAAAATATAAGTACTCAGATTGTGTTGCAGCATTTGGAACAGCGGATTTTCAGTCAAAATTAGATCAGATTCATGTAGGTGCAGAAGAAGACTGGATACAGTTTTACTCTGTATGCTATTGTTATCCCAACTAGAAATATGAAAAACAGCAGGAATAATTAATATTTACATGTAATTATGGATATGCTATGATAAAGGAGTAAATTATAGAAGAAACGGGATGAGGCGTATGTTGGCAATTTTAATCGGAGGAGTAGTTTTAATTGCAGTTATTATTGCAGTTGTCGCTTCGGTTGCAGGAGCAGTGGCCGGTATAGTAGACGACGATGCAGAAGAGTAAAGAAGAGTAAATGAAAAACCTAATCCCCCAGCTATGCTGGGGTGAATGGAGTAAGCAGTAGCGTGTAGGATAACGATAAAAAGCCTCCTGTGTTACAATGAGAAAGGTATCGCAAGCCAATCTCAAAACAAAGGAGGCGGTCCTTAATGGACAATCAAAGTTTATCACATGTTCGCTGGAAATGCCAGTACCATATAGTTTTCATACCAAAG
>NZ_JAHLQD010000028.1:0-975 GCF_018918225.1 Roseburia sp. MSJ-14 | reverse complement strand
AGATGTGTATAAGAGACAGGCGGTCAAGAGGTCGGTGCGGATAAAGTGCGCCGTACAGTCATGGGTGCGTTTCTTGTAGTTACCGCAGATATAACAGTCCTGCTTGCGCTTGTCCGTCTGGTATCGCTGCTGATACATCACGCTGCCGCAGTCCGCACAGAACAGTATGCCGGAGAACAAACCCACTTCATCATAGCGGTTTGGGCGTTTGCGCTGTTTGCGAAGCTCCTGCACCCGTTCCCATGTTTGGGTGTCTATGATAGGCTCGTGGTGGTTCTCGAAAATCACTTGCTTTTCCGGGGGATTTTCTACACTGTGCTTGACTTTGTAAGAAAGTTTTTCTGTCTTGAAATTTACCAGACAGCCTGTGTATTCCCGGTTTTCAAGGATATGCACTACGGTATTGGTCGCCCACTTGCACTCATAGCCGGGGTGGTAGCGGCGGGTGCTGCCCGTCCTGCGGTATTCAAGCGTTCCCGGCGTGGGGATTTGCTGCTCTGTGAGCATACGGGCTATCTTGGTCGGACCATTCCCGGCAAGACAGAGGTTGTATATCTGCTTGACTACGGGTGCAGCTTCCTCGTCAATAATGAAATTTTCATCCTCGTCCATGAGGTAGCCATACACAGGCTTGCTTGTGATGGGCTTGCCATTCATGCCTTTTGAGCGTTTTACTGCTTTGATTTTCTTGCTCGTATCTCTCACCAGCCATTCGTTAAAGATATTCCGCAGCGGGGCAAAGTCATTGTCGCCCTGTGCGCTGTCCACTCCGTCATTGATAGCGATGAAGCGGACACCTTTCTGTGGGAAAATCATTTCCGTGTACATTCCCACTTGCAGGTAGTTTCGCCCTAACCTCGACATATCCTTTACGATAACTGTCCCGACTTTTCCGGCTTCAATGTCCGCAAGCATGGCTTGAAAACCGGGTCTTTGAAAGTTCGCACCAGAATAACCTGTCTCTTATACACATCT
>NZ_JAHLQD010000011.1:0-1051 GCF_018918225.1 Roseburia sp. MSJ-14 | reverse complement strand
AGATGTGTATAAGAGACAGCCTGCGGATCTGCGCACTCGCCTGCGCCGATAACGCCGTCCTCTTCGCCGCCGATGGAGCCGACCTCTGCCTCGATGGACAGACCCAGCTCGTTGCAGGTGGCAACCAGCTCTTTGGTCTTGGCAACGTTCTCGTCGATGGGATAGTGAGAGCCGTCGAACATGATGGAGCTAAAGCCGGCTTCGATGCACTTCTTGGCGCCCTCATAGGAGCCGTGGTCAAGGTGCAGCGCAACGGGAACGGTGATGTTGAGCTCTTCGAGCATAGCGGTGACCATGCCTACAACGGTCTTGTAGCCGCACATATATTTGCCGGCGCCCTCGGAAACGCCGAGAATGACAGGAGAGTTGAGCTCCTGCGCGGTGAGCAGAATGGATTTTGTCCACTCAAGGTTGTTGATGTTGAATTGACCTACTGCGTAGTGGCCTGCCTTTGCTTTGGTGAGCATTTCTTTAGCGTTTACTAATGGCATATGCATCTTCCTTTGTCAAAATATTTCAACAGAAAAGCGTCCCCCTCTGTCGAGTTACCTATATTATACTATAAATTCAACAGGATTTAAAGGGCTTTTCCGAAATTTTTTATGTTTTTTTACGTATTATTTTCTGTTTCAATAATTTTCATCCAATATTCACATTCCTTCTGCTGATTTTAGTTGCTTTTGCGGCGTTTTAGAGGTATAATATAGAGAAAGAATACAAGGCAAATAATTTTGTTCAGAGGTAATGGTATGGACAATCCTTTTGAAAATGAAAGAAACGGTTTTGAGCCGCATCCGCCTGCCCCGCAGGAGCCGGTTCAGCCGGTGCAGCCTGCGCCGCCCGTGCAGCAGCCTGCCCCCGAATATTTGCAGCCGCAGAATCTGTTTGAGCAAGACCCTTCCGATGTGACGGAAGAGCCTGCGCCTACGGAGGAGCCGGTTCCGCCCGTGCAGCAAGTACAGCCTGTGCAGCACGTACAGCACGTACAGAGTGTACAGCCTGTGCAGAACGTGCCGCCGGCGTTTTCTGCGGAGGACGACAGCTTCAACCC
>NZ_JAHLQD010000033.1:0-1090 GCF_018918225.1 Roseburia sp. MSJ-14 | reverse complement strand
AGATGTGTATAAGAGACAGGTCTTTGTATACAGCTGGTGGTAAGCATTATGGATTAAAGGTTAATGGTCTTTCAATTTCGGAGAAAGAAATGAAGAATGCCCTCGATAAAGGAGCCAAGCTAATCCTCAGTGTTAAGCCTGGAATATTCTCGGGAGGACCTCACATAATAGAGATTTATGGGTATGATAACACTGGCTTTAAAGTGAATGAACCACTCAGTAGAGAGAGGAGTTCTAAGACTTATAAGTTTGATCAATTTAAAGATATAATTAAGGCAATTTGGGCTTATAATAACTAAATTTTAGGGTAGAAAACAAGCCTAATTTATGAGATAATATCAATGATGTGAGCAACAAATTATTGTTCATTATAAATTACAATTACAAAGGAGTATTTCATGATTTATTCAAAAGAAGTTGAAATGATGTGCCCAGTAGCTAAGGGCGCAAAGCATGAACCAGCACCTATTCCTGAAGAGGGTAAATGGGTTCACGCTAAAGAAGTAAAAGACATTTCAGGTTTTACACATGGTGTGGGCTGGTGTGCACCTCAGCAGGGCGCATGTAAGTTGACACTTAATGTAAAAGAAGGCGTTATTGAGGAAGCTTTGATTGAGACTATCGGATGTTCTGGTATGACTCACTCAGCTGCTATGGCTGCAGAAATTTTGCAGGGCAAGACTATTCTTGAAGCATTAAACACTGACCTTGTGTGTGATGCTATCAACACAGCTATGAGAGAGTTGTTCTTACAGATCGTTTACGGTCGTACACAGAGTGCATTCTCAGATGACGGTTTAGTAGTGGGCGCAGGTCTTGAAGACTTAGGCAAGGGACTTCGTTCACAGGTTGGTACAATGTATGCTACAAAAGAAAAAGGTCCTCGTTACTTAGAGATGGCTGAAGGTTATGTAACAGGCATTGCACTAGACGAAGATGATGAAATTATTGGTTACCAGTTTGTCAACCTAGGAAAGATGACAGACTTCATTAAAGCAGGCGATGATGCAAACACAGCATGGGATAAAGCTAAGGGTCAGTATGGCCGTGTAGACGATGCTGCTAAAATCATCGATCCAAGAAAGGAATA
>NZ_JAHLQD010000039.1:0-1286 GCF_018918225.1 Roseburia sp. MSJ-14 | reverse complement strand
GCATGTTACAATAGAAACATGCTGAAGGAGGATCTCATATGGCAAAGCAACATGACAAACAATTTAAACTTGATGCAATCCAGTACTATCAGGATCACAAAGATCTCGGAGTACGTGGATGTGCTGAAAATCTTGGCATCGGCTACAGTACATTAACAAAGTGGCTGAAAGACTTCCGGGAATCAGGTGATATTCCTGTTCGTGGTTCTGGTAATTATGCATCTGATGAGCAGAAGGAAATTGCCCGTCTCAGACGTGAATTACGTGATGCCCAAGATGCACTTGATGTGTTAAAAAAAGCAATCAACATTCTGGGAAAATGACGGAAGCCATTTATCTCGAAGTGTCTGAGAAGACGGAAGCTGCCAAAAAGGCTGGACGCCGGGTTTCCGTCTCCGGAATGTTGAAATTTTTAGGTGTCTCTCGCTCAGGGTATCTTGCATGGCTCCACCACGTACCTTCTGATACAGAAAAACGTCGTAAAGCTGTAAAAGCAAAAATACAGGATATTTATGATGATTCCAAGCAGAACTACGGTGCTCCGAAAATCACTGTAGAACTTCGAAAAACGGGTGAAGCCATTTCGGAAAGAACCGTTGGTACATATATGCGCCAAATGGGGATCCGCGCTCAGTGGAGCAAACCATGGACCATCACCACAAAAGACTCTGATTTCAGCACAGAATTACAAAATATCCTTGATGAACAGTTTAATCCTGACCGCCCGAATGCTGTCTGGTGTTCGGATATCACCTACATCTGGACAATAGACGGATTTGTCTATCTGACCAGTATTATGGATTTATTTTCCAGAAAAATCATAGCCTGGACACTTTCAGAAACACTGGAAGTATCCAGCGTGATTGATACTATAAACCAAGCCAAAGCTCGCCGAAATATTGATCAACCATTAATTATCCATTCGGATCGTGGCAGCCAATATGTTGCAAAGGAATATAAAAAAGCAACCGAAAATATGCAGCGTAGCTACTCGAAGAAAGCTTTTCCATGGGATAATGCATGCATTGAATCCTTTCATTCTGTTATCAAACGTGAATGGCTCAATCGCTTTAAAATCCGTGATTATAAGCAGGCATACCAGTTGATTTTTGAATATTTGGAAGCTTTCTACAATACGAAACGAATTCATAGCCATTGCAACTATATGTCGCCAAACGAATTCGAACGAGTGTATGAAAGAACGAACACTGAGGCTGAGCTTCTGGCAGGTTAAAATGGGGAGAAATTTCTCATTTTAACTTGTACTAAATCTTGACATAGGACCA
>NZ_JAHLQD010000036.1:0-1282 GCF_018918225.1 Roseburia sp. MSJ-14 | reverse complement strand
ATGTCCTCTTCCTCGGTGGGAACGAACTCGTGAAGCGGCGGGTCAAGGAAGCGGATGGTTACGGGGCAGCCCTCGAGCGCTTCGTAGAGAGCCTTGAAGTCGCCCTGCTGATAAGGCAGGATCTTGTCGAGAGCAGCTTCTCTCTCTTCAACGGTGTCTGCGCAAATCATCTCGCGGAACGCGGCGATTCTGTCCTCTTCAAAGAACATGTGCTCGGTACGGCAAAGACCGATACCCTCAGCGCCCAGCTCGCGCGCCTTCTTGGCGTCGGTGGGTGTGTCGGCGTTGGTTCTGACCTTGAGCTTTCTGAACTTGTCAGCCCATGCCATGATCCTGCCGAACTCGCCTGCGATCTCAGCGTCCTTGGTAGCGATAGCGCCGTCATAGATGTTGCCGGTGGTGCCGTCGATGGACAGCCAGTCACCCTCGTGGAATTCCTTGCCTGCGAGTGTGAACTTCTTGTTCTCCTCGTCCATAGCGATGTCGCCGCAGCCGGATACGCAGCAGGTACCCATACCGCGCACAACAACGGCAGCGTGAGAGGTCATACCGCCGCGGACAGTCAGGATACCCTGAGCCGCCTTCATGCCGGTGATGTCCTCGGGAGAGGTCTCGAGACGAACGAGAACGACCTTCTCGCCCTTTGCGTTCCAAGCCTCGGCGTCCTCAGCGGTGAACACGATCTTGCCGCAGGCAGCGCCGGGAGATGCGCCCAGACCCTTGCCGATCGGGGTAGCAGCCTTGAGAGCGGCGGGATCGAACTGGGGATGGAGCAGGGTGTCGAGGTTTCTGGGATCGATCATTGCAACCGCCTCTTCCTCGGTTCTCATGCCCTCGTCAACGAGGTCACAAGCGATCTTAAGAGCAGCCTGAGCTGTTCTCTTACCATTTCTGGTCTGGAGCATGTAGAGCTTGCCGTGCTCAACGGTGAACTCCATGTCCTGCATATCTCTGTAGTGGTTTTCGAGGGTCGCGCAAACCTGCTGGAACTGCTCGAACGCCTCGGGGAATTTCTCAGCCATCTGTGCGATGGGCATAGGAGTACGAACGCCTGCAACAACGTCCTCGCCCTGTGCGTTGGTCAGGAACTCGCCCATCAGCTTCTTTTCGCCGGTAGCGGGGTCGCGGGTGAACGCAACGCCGGTGCCGCAGTCGTCGCCCATGTTGCCGAACGCCATGGACTGAACGTTAACGGCGGTACCCCAGGAATAGGGGATATCGTTGTCGCGGCGGTAAACGTTGGCTCTGGGGTTGTCCCAGGACTGTCTCTTATAAACATTCT
>NZ_JAHLQD010000044.1:0-1429 GCF_018918225.1 Roseburia sp. MSJ-14 | reverse complement strand
CGCAGAAAGTAATAGCGCAGGATTTCTTCCCGCGTCTGCTCCGGCAAAACAGAGATCGCGTCGGCAAGGGCGGCGTTGCAGAGCAGGACGGTCTGACCGCAGACGGTAAATGGGTATTCCTCGTCCGGCTCCGACGCGGCAAACTGGACAAACTTCTCGTTCATCAGATAGTCAAGGGAAACTTGCCGTTCCCATTGCCGTTTAAGCTTCAAAATCTTGTCCAAGGCGGCACAGCGGATAACAGTCTTGCAAAAGGCGTTGTACCTGCGCTGGATATATTCTTGATAGGCTATCTGGTCGGTCATGGAAATTCCCCTTTCTGAATAATAGTGCGGGGCGGTGGCACTTCTTGCTGTCGCCCCTTGATTGCCTACCAGCAAAGGCGGGCGGGGCTGTCAACGGCTGCGCATATGCGCCGTTCATCTTGACCGTTGACTGGCTCGGCTGGGTTTGCTATTTACCCGACAAACTTGAATTTATTTTAAGCTATCACGTTTTACCTTCTTAAGCCTTACTATCATTACCATAGGAATTTCTTTGTTGGTTTTAAAACATTCTTCATAAAATCCATCAATGACAAATCCAGCTCTAAAACAAAGGTTAAAAATATCTTGTATGGAACGATGATAATAAATCTGCTCTTTCGGTTGCCCTTCAATCGCTATATCATAGTAACTGTGCGGTGTCATATATTTTTCAGTCAACGTGACAAAACAAGGGTGTTGCGTTGCAAAGACAAAAATTCCGCTTTCCTGCAACAGTTCATAAACAGCCATAAGAAGTGGTTCAATATCCGTAATATCCATAATTGCCATATTAGAAACTGCTTTCGTAAAGGCTCGATTTCTTTTTAATTCTAATATACTTTTTCTATCGGTCGCATCCGCCACACAAAATTCAATTTGTTTTGCATATTGTGATTGCCGTCTTTTAGCCAATTCTATCATTTTTTTGCTGTAATCAAAAGCGACAACCGAAGCGCCTCTTTGTGCAAGATACGAAGAATAATTTCCATTGCCACACGCAATATCCAAAATGTAATCCGCAGGATTAGGAGATAGAAGTTCCGTTACTTTGGGACGCACTACCTCTCTGTGAAATTCATTAGATTCGTCACCCATTGCATTATCCCAAAATTGTGCGTTCTCCTCCCAGATTTTTTTACTTTCCTCTGTTCCCATGTTCTCTCCCACTCCCCAAATTTGCTTTTTTGCTTCCATTAAATCTTCCTTACTATATTCCATTGTTACCCTCCATAACTTCTGATTGTTGCCGTCTTGACGATTATGTATCTTTACATTACCTTCTGAAACATATGGCGCACCTTGTCCAGGCGGCTGTTTGGACGGCGGGGCTGGATGACCGGCTGACCGACAGCGGCCTGATATCCTTTCAGCTCTGTAAGGCATACGCTCCGCCCGTTGGTGTA
>NZ_JAHLQD010000048.1:0-1589 GCF_018918225.1 Roseburia sp. MSJ-14 | reverse complement strand
TATTTTCTGCTCAAAGATGGTATAATAAAGTGCACGGTTTTAACAGAACTTAAATCTTTTTTCGTGCAGTTTTCAATAGAAAAATACCATTTACGGAGCGGAAAATAATGTACAAATATACTGATAATACACAAAGCAACTTCTTGGATTTCAATCAGCCAATAGGACTTCACATGAACCCTGAAAACAGATGGGTAAAAATGGCAGATGCTATTCCATGGGAAGTCTTTGAAAAGAAATATTCCCGCCTGTTCAAAGGAAAGAATGGCCGGGTAGCCAAGCCATTACGTCTTGCTCTTGGCTCATTGATCATCCAAACGAAATATCAGTATTCTGACAGAGAACTCGTTGAACAACTGACAGAAAATCCGTATTACCAGTATTTCATTGGGCTTCCAGGTTATCAGGAACAACCGCCAATTGATGCAAGTACCTTAGTCCTGTTCCGTAAACGTCTGAAAATGGATGTTATCATGGAAGCGAATGAATATATGCTGGATGCAGTCAAAGAAAAGGAATCCAGTGACAAAAAGGATGATGATTATAACAATCCACCTTCAGGAGGAGAAGGTAATGGGCAGGATACAAAGCAGGAACAGTTCCCTGAAAATAAAGGAACCCTGATGCTTGATGCCACCTGTGCTCCATCTAATATCCGATATCCACAGGATTTTTCCCTGCTGAATGAAGCAAGGGAAAAACTGGAAACGATTATCATATGCTTCTGCAAAACATATGGATTTTCCAGACCCCGCATGTACCGCAGGATAGCAAGAAAAAATTATCTTGCACTTGCAAAAGCAAAAAAGCGCAGCACTAAGAAGATCAGAGCAACGATTCGTAAACAGTTGGCATTCATCAGACGAGATATCGGATACCTCGAAAATTTCATGCAGGACGGTTATGCACCGACAGCGAAAGAGAGCACTCTTCTGCTGACAATCTATAAAACTGTATGAGCAACAGCAATACATGTACCAGAACAAGATTTATAGCGTAGACAACTGCATTGTCAGCATTGCACAGCCATGGATTAGACCAATCGTAAGAGGAAAAACAAAGTCACCGGTAGACGAAGTTTGATCTGAGCATTGATGATAATGGTCTTGGCAGAATAGAAAAGATATCCTATGATGCCTACAATGAAAGTACCGTGTTGAAGGAAGCAGCAGAGCGTTTCAGGGAACGGACCGGTTACTATCCGGAACGTATATTAGCAGACCAGATCTATCGTACCAGAGAAAACAGAAAATACTGCAAGATGCATGGAATACGATTATCCGGTCCAAAGCTTGGGAGACCAAGTCTTGAAAAACAGCCAGCGAAAGAGAAAAAACAGGAATATCAGGATAACACGGATCGAATAGAGGTGGAAAGAGCCCTCAGCTTAAGCAAGCGCTGCTATGGAATGGGCTTGATCAGAACCAAACTTTATGACACAACCCTAACTTCAATCGCGTTATCCGTATTTGTGACGAATCTGTTCAAGATACAGTCACGGATACTTTTTACATTTTTATGGCTGCTGGAACTATTAACACATCAATCTGCTGATTTTGAGCTGGAAGCAGTTTAATCAGCAGACACTA
>NZ_JAHLQD010000025.1:0-1552 GCF_018918225.1 Roseburia sp. MSJ-14 | reverse complement strand
AGATGTGTATAAGAGACAGATGTATGAATATATTTTTGGAGGATTCTATAATGAAACACAATTTTGAAATCAGCTATACACAACAAGGCGATTATCTGTTGCCCGACCTGAGATTGCCTGAACAACCTAAGGTAGAAATTGGGATTTGGGGCAAACGGCATTTACGATACATTGAGAAGTATTATAAAATTCGCTATACGAACTTGCTGACAAGCTGTAAGCTCACTGCTTACCTTGCCAATATTGATGAACAGGCAGAGGATATGTTTTTTCGGTTAGTAAAACAACTTGCCGAAAAGGAAGGCGTAACCGAACGGCTCAAAGCAGAAAATCAAATGCTGTGGGTTAAGTGTATGAACAATATCCGCAACCGTGCAACGGAGCTTGTAAATGCAGAGTTGATTTACACCTAATATGCACAGTCGCCAAGTGGGATAATCTCCTGCTTGGCGGCGTCTTCTATTGCTATATTTATGGTTTTATGGTAAGATAAGAGTACGATATTTGAAAGGTCAAATAAAATGAATATAGAAAAATTTTGTAAAAAATATGGACTCGGTAAAGTAATAAGTATTAATAAAGTATCCGGCGGTCTAATGCACAAAATGTTTAAAGTTGAAACGGATAAAGGTATTTATTGTGTTAAAGTATTAAATCCGGAAGTTATGTCCAGAAAAGAATCGTACAGCAATTTTGTCGAATCAGAATCAGTTTCTAATCTTGCAAAGAAAAATGGAATACCCGTATCCGGCGCGTTAGATATTGAGGGTAATTATGTAACTAAATTAGATGATGTGTACTATATGGTATTTGACTATGTAGATGGTAAAACACTAAAAGATGATGAAATAACGATTGAACATTGTATGAAAATAGGAAATGTGTTAGCACATATTCATTCTTTGAATTATAAAGAAATAGGATTAGAGCCTAATGGAGTAGAATATACAAAATTATATGATTGGGAAAGCTATATAAATAATCCTAATTTTAATAAAATGTCATATAAACGTGTATTCTTAAAGAATTATAAGAAGTATGATTCTATACATAAAAGAGCAAATGAGAGGTTCAATGCTTCAAATAAAAATCAAACAATATGCCATAGAGATATGGATCCCAAAAATGTAATGTGGAATAATGGAAATCCTATCATTATTGATTGGGAATGTGCAGGAGTTGCAAATCCGGAAATGGAATTATTAGAAACCGCATTATGTTGGTCCGGTTTTTTAAGTAATAGTTTTTGTGAAGAACAATTTAGAGCAATATTTATAGAGTATTTTAAATACAGAAGCATTGAAAAAGTTGATTGGTATGATTTTATTTTAGGTAATTTAGTTGGCAGGTTTGACTGGCTAAAATATAATTTAGAAAGAAGTTTGGGTATTTTTTCTGATGATGAAGAAGAAATGAAACTTGCCGAAAATGAAGTTGTAAAGACTATTGAAGAAATAAATAGATATTCAGATTTAATTGGTGAAATGTATGACATTATTACAACATTAACAAAGTACAGTTTACAAGGGACTACACAGGGTAGGTATCTGAC
>NZ_JAHLQD010000030.1:0-1856 GCF_018918225.1 Roseburia sp. MSJ-14 | reverse complement strand
AAAGATGGATTGTAATATATTCATAATAGAATTTTACAATAAAGAAAGACAAAGGAAAACCCCTTTCCCCTCATGATTGAGGGGCAGGGGAGTTGAGAGTGTCGAAGACACTTTCTTGTACGAGTGCTATTATATAGCCAGAGATAAAAATCTCTATAAACCATGCAGGTAAGGTAGAGACAACATCAAGCTGTGTATTCTGGCTCACAGGTAAAAGCGGTTATCAGGAGTTTATATCTGAAAAGCCTACAGCCGATCCGGTCAAAGCCTATATCAAGGTAAAGACTGAAAACATCGGATATGGTGAGCTTACAAAGACTGACGAGAGCAGTGGAGTAAAGCTTTCCGGTGCAGTTTATGGAATTTATTCTGACAGCGGATGCACCAACGGGGTGCAGACCATGACAACAGATGGAAATGGATATGCGAAGTCGGCAGCTCTTGTTGCAGGCACTTACTATGTGAAGGAGATTACAGCACCAAAAGGCTATGTTCTTTCGGATAAGGTTCATACTCTTACTGTAAGAGCAGGTCAGACAACAGGAATCTTCGCTACAGATAAGGAACAGCTTGGAGCAATCACAATCTATAAGGAAGGTGAAGGATTAAGCTCGTGTAATCAAGAAGGATTCTGATACAAAGCAGACAGCACTTGTACCAAATGCTGAGTTTAAGATTTTCAATCTTGAAAAGAACGAATATGTAACTCAGTACACGACTTATCCGTCAAAGGTTAAGCATACTTCATTCTTTACAGATGAGGATGGAGATTTGATCTTACCGGAAGCACTTAAAATCGGTAACTATCGCATTGAAGAGGTCAAAGCACCATTCGGATATGTGGTAAACGATAACTATATCAACATTTCGGTTGATACAGACACAGCATTTGAGACAGATGGAGATACCAATGATGCCATCATCACAGTGGAATATTCTGATGCCCCGGCAGTAGGAGAGCTTACTGTTGAAAAGAAGGGCGAGGTACTTGACGGATTCAAGGGCGGACTTTTTGCAAACTCTGAGGATAAGGAGTTTGTCTATAAAGAGGGTTCACTTGCAGGAGCAGTATTCAAGGTGTATGCAGCGGAAGATATTTTCACAGCAGACAACCAGAAGGACGCAGATGGTAAGCCTAAGACTTATGTTCCCTGTCATTTTTATTTTACGGAGGAAACGAAAGTGGTTGGAGAAAGAATCAGATATTACAGAAAACAGCAGAAGCTGACGCTCAGGGAATTAGGAGAAAAATGTGGCTTTATGAATCGTGGGGATGTAAGGATTGCCCAGTACGAGAGTGGTTCGAGAACCCCCAAGACAGGAACACTGAAAAGAATTGCCGCAGCTCTGGGAGTGGAACAGGAAGAATTGTTCTGTGAAGATTGCAGAAAATGTATGTTTCTGAAAAATTATTACAGAAAGAAAAGAGGCCATTTAATTCCGGATGAGGGGATAGATGAGGACTATTGGAGTATCAGAAGCACAGCTTCGTTTCGTAACAAATACTGCATCGGGAATGGGACTTATCAAGTGTGGTTCGGTGGTGATTCCTTTTGATAATCAGATCAGTAAGGATACAGATCTCTACAGACTGTATAACACCAATATTCAGGAGAAGATTGAGATGATGAAAAAGGAAAAACATCAATAAAAAGTCATTGAGAGGATTGCTATGTCTTGATATAATTAGTGTCTGCTGATTAAAAGAAAATCAGCTTAAAACTATTGATTTTACTATATTTTCTGCTCAAAGATGGTATAATAAAGTGCACGGTTTTAACAGAACTTAAATCTTTTTTCGTGCAGTTTTCAATAGAAAAATACCATTTACGGAGCGGAAAATAATGTACAAATAT
>NZ_JAHLQD010000041.1:0-1850 GCF_018918225.1 Roseburia sp. MSJ-14 | reverse complement strand
AGATGTGTATAAGAGACAGGCCTTACCTGTCATACGACCGCGGTGAACTCTTCTGTGTTTTACTCTTTTAGGCATTAACATTATTTTCTGCCTCCTTCTCTGCGGGGTCTTCTGGCAGGCTTAGACTCGGCTACATTGAGAACCTCGCCCTTGTAAAGCCATACCTTAACGCCGATTTTGCCGTAGGTCGTGTTAGCCTCGGCAAAGCCGTAGTCGATGTCCGCGCGGAGCGTCTGAAGCGGGATAGTACCCTCGTGGTACTGCTCAGAACGCGCGATCTCCGCGCCGCCGAGACGGCCTGAACACATAATCTTGATACCCTTTGCTCCGCGGCGCATCGCGTTGCCGATAGACTGCTTCATAGCGCGGCGGAAGGAAATTCTCTTTTCAAGCTGCTGAGCGATGCTCTCTGCAACGAGCTGAGCGTCGAGCTCGGGAGCTTTTACTTCTACGATGTTGATAGAAACGGGCTTGCCGAGTTTTGCCTCGCACTGAGCCTTGAGCTTCTCGATCTCGGAGCCGCCCTTACCGATTACAAGACCGGGCTTTGCGGTGTGGATAGAGATCCTTACTCTTTTGCCGTCTCTTTCGATTTCGATCTTTGAGATACCGAAGTTGTAGAGCTGAGCCTTGAGCTCGCGACGGAGGTTATAATCCTCGTAAAGAGTCGCGCCAAAGTCCTTTTTGCTCGCGAACCAACGGGAATCCCAATCTTTGATTATACCTACACGAAGACCGTGCGGATTTACTTTCTGACCCATAATTTAACCTCCCCTTAGTCTTCTTGTTCCTTGAGTACAAGGGTGATATGAGATGTTCTCTTGTTGATCCTGAACGCTCTGCCCTGTGCTCTGGGACGAATTCTTTTAAGGATGGGGCCTGCTGTTGCATTGCACTCGGCAATGTAAAGCCTGGATACATCCATATCATGGTTGTTCTCAGCATTTGCCATAGCTGACTTGAGCAGCTTGATGAGCGGCTCGCAAGCGGCCTTGGGAGTGTGCTTAAGAACAGCTTCCGCGTACTTGACGTCCTTGCCTCTGATAAGATCGAGAACAACGCCAACCTTGCGGGGTGAAATACGAACAAACTTCGCTACTGCTTTAGCTTCCATTTGCAATACTCTCCTTCCGCTTATTTGCTGGTCTTTGAACCGGCATGTCCCTTAAAGGTTCTTGTGGGCGCAAACTCACCGAGCTTGTGGCCTACCATATCTTCAGTTACATATACCGGAACGTGCTTACGGCCGTCGTGAACGGCGAATGTATGTCCTACGAACTCAGGAAAGATTGTCGAGCTTCTTGACCAGGTCTTAAGAATTCTCTTTTCTCCCTTTTCGTTCATTTCTTGAACCCTTTTGAAAAGTACAGGCTGAACAAAAGGACCCTTTTTAGTACTTCTACTCATTATTAAGCTCCTTTCTGCCCTTACTTACCGTTTCTTCTGCGAACGATAAGCTTATCGCTCTGCTTGTTGTGCTTACGTGTCTTGTAACCGAGAGCGGGCTTACCCCACGGGGTTACAGGGCCGGGACGGCCTACAGGTGATTTACCCTCACCACCGCCGTGCGGGTGGTCGTTCGGGTTCATAACAGAACCGCGGACTGTGGGACGCCATCCCATGTTTCTCTTACGGCCGGCTTTACCGATTTTTACGTTGAAGTGGTCGGGGTTAGAAACCTGACCTACGGTAGCCATGCAGTTTTCGGGAACGTTTCTGAGCTCGTTTGAAGGAAGTCTCAGAAGAGCGTAGCCGTTCTCACGAGCCATAAGCTGAGCCATGTTGCCTGCTGAACGGGCGAGCTGGCCGCCGCGTCCGGGATAGAGCTCGATGTTGTGTACGAAGGTACC
>NZ_JAHLQD010000054.1:0-1928 GCF_018918225.1 Roseburia sp. MSJ-14 | reverse complement strand
CAGGGGTCGCTTTGCTCCGGATTTGTAATGCCGTGTGCAAAGGTCAAAAATTCATTGCCATGACAGCCATTATGATGTAGGGGATAATCCTTATATAATTAACCTCGCCTTATTACACAAAGCTTGCGTATATATATCTATATTTGATTGAGATTGTAGTGACAGGGCTTGCCCCTGTCAGGCAGTAGCGGCAGGCGTTCATTGTTCTATGGATACGTTTGGTTGTGCGGAAGCTGTCCTCGTGCAACCGCAAGGGTTGTCCCTGCGACTGTCAAGGAGAAATCGCGCTAAATGACAGAACCTTTCCTCTCAACCCATTACGCATTACGAATTACGAATTACAAATTACAAATTATGAAAAAATCCCCGGTTCTCTCCGAGGAAAGAACCGGGGGAAAAGATTCTTGCGAATCAATTATTTCTCGTTTACAGCAGCCTGTGCAGCGGCCAGTCTTGCGATCGGCACACGGAAGGGTGAGCAGGAAACGTAGTCAAGACCGATCTTGTGGCAGAACTCAACGGACGAGGGATCGCCGCCGTGCTCGCCGCAGATGCCAACGTGGAGGTTGGGGTTGACGGGCTTGCCGAGCTTGAGAGCCATTTCCATCAGCTTGCCAACGCCGGTCTGATCGAGCTTTGCAAAGGGATCGTTCTCGAAGATCTTGGTGTCGTAGTAAGCGTTGAGGAACTTGCCCGCGTCGTCACGGCTGAAGCCGAAGGTCATCTGGGTCAGGTCGTTGGTGCCGAAGCAGAAGAAGTCAGCCTCGGTAGCGATCTCGTCAGCAGTCAGAGCCGCTCTCGGGATCTCGATCATGGTACCAACCTCATACTTGAGGTCAACGCCTGCGGCGGCGATCTCAGCGTCAGCGGTCTCAACAACGACCTTCTTGACGAACTTGAGCTCTTTGATCTCGCAAACCAGCGGGATCATGATCTCGGGCTTAACATCCCAGTCAGCGTGCTCCTTCTGCACCTCGATAGCAGCGCGGATAACAGCCTTGGTCTGCATCTTAGCGATCTCGGGATAGGTGACAGCCAGACGGCAGCCGCGGTGACCCATCATCGGGTTGAACTCATGCAGAGAAGCGATCAGAGCCTTGATATCCTCAACGCTCTTGCCCTGAGCCTTAGCCAGCGCCTCGATGTCAGCTTCCTCGGTGGGAACGAACTCATGCAGAGGCGGATCCAGGAAACGGATGGTTACGGGGTTGCCCTCGAGAGCCTCATACAGCTTCTCGAAGTCGCCCTGCTGATAAGGCAGGATCTTATCCAGAGCAGCCTCGCGCTCTTCTACTGTATCGGCACAGATCATCTCGCGGAACGCGGCGATTCTGTCAGCCTCAAAGAACATATGCTCGGTACGGCACAGACCGATACCCTCAGCGCCCAGCTCACGAGCCTTCTTAGCGTCAGCGGGAGTATCAGCGTTGGTGCGAACCTTCAGGGTTCTGTACTTGTCAGCCCAATCCATGACGCGGCCGAACTCACCGGCGATGGTAGCGTCAACAGTGGGGATGATGCCGTCATAGATGTTACCGGTAGAACCGTCGATGGAGATATAATCGCCCTCGTGATAGGTCTTGCCGGCGAGAGTGAACTGCTTGTTCTCCTCATCCATAGCGATGTCGGAGCAGCCGGATACGCAGCAGGTACCCATACCGCGAGCGACAACAGCCGCGTGAGAGGTCATACCGCCGCGAACGGTCAGGATGCCCTGAGCAGCCTTCATACCCTCGATATCCTCGGGAGAGGTCTCGAGACGAACCAGAACGACCTTTTCGCCTGCGCCGCCCTGAGCCTTAGCATCCTCAGCGGTGAAGACGACCTTACCGCAGGCAGCGCCGGGAGAAGCGCCCAGGCCCTTGCCTACCGGAGTAGCAGCCTTGAGCTCTTTTGCGTCGAACTGCGGATGCAGGAGTGTATCGAGG
>NZ_JAHLQD010000045.1:0-2585 GCF_018918225.1 Roseburia sp. MSJ-14 | reverse complement strand
TTAGATCAACGAAGATTAGTCTCGAAAGTACCGGTGTGTTCAAGTCAGCAGTTGCACGAAAATGTAATTCGTTCAAATACTACTACCTGAAATATAAAATTACATTGGGTGATGTCTATGAAATTTGAACGCGATGAGCGAAAGTTTGATTTCCACGATATAGGGCGCGAAATTAAGCGCAAAAGAGAAGCCAGCGGCATGACACAGGAGCAACTGGCCTGTATTATTGACCGCGATCCCCGTACCGTCATGTACCATGAAAACGACGGCCAGCATCCCAGCCTGAATATCTTTTATCAGCTGGTGACAAAGTTCGATATATCGGTGGATCAGTTCTTTTATCCAGGCATGAGCGCAGATGACGCTTGCAAAAAGCGTATCAATATCATGCTCGGCTCTATGTCCGAAAAGGAATTGCGCCTTGTGGAAAATATAATCAGAGCTGTCAAAGACAGCCAAGAAACGGAGGAAGTGTGAAAAACGCTGCCTCCGTTTTTTTTGTGGGATTTCCGGGGGTGCGCGTTAGCGGCAAGCAATGCAAGTGTATGGACACTTGCTTTTTTTGCGCCCCCACCGGGGCGGCAAAAATGCTTGTTGGGGTTGCTCCCCAAACCCGCCGTACTTCTGGCCACCGTGACCAGATGTGTGGCCACACTCCGGGAAAAGTAGCAGGACGGCAGGAAACCGTCAAGGCTGAAATGAATGGGCTGACGCCCGGCCTTGACCGTTCCCCGCCGCCCCGCTGGATGGGTGGACAAGGTGGCCAATCCCTAAAAGTGTTTGGCCGCACTCGTTCATTTTGGGGCCTTTCTTCTCCCAAAATTGAAATGGGCGGGAAAGCCCTAAAATGGCTTTCCCGCCTTGATTACCCATTAGCAAAGACGGGCGAGACTGTCAACGGCGGCGCTGAAAGCGCCGTTCATCTTGACCGTTGACTGGCTCGCCTGGCTTTGCTACTGCCCGTAAGAGATGGAAAAACAAGATGGAAAACAAGGTTAAAAATGGTTGACAAGTCTATCGGATGTGTGTTATACTGTGCGACAGTTTGAGATTGGAAGGAGGCTTACGTGTGTTAATTTGTGTACGCTAATAAGCAATAAAAAGTAGAAGTACCTTTCCACATGATGGTGGGCTTTTTTTGCGTGCGTATGCAAAGGAACACGTAGGTTTGACACGAGCAGTCTTTGAACTGTATCGTGGTGTTTTTTCGTGCTTTGTTGTTATGCAGGCGTCTGCCCTCTCTGTGGGACAACGCCTGCTTTTTATTGCAGAAACAAAGGAACAATGCAATAAAAAAGGAGGTTCGCATTATGACCCAAAACAACAATTCATGGAGAAAAACTTATTTTACACTTCTTGCCGGACAAGCAATATCCTTTATTAGCAGCGGTATTTTGCAAATGGCCATTATCTTTTATTTGGTTGCGAAAACTAATTCTGCAATCATATTGACGGCGGCAACACTGATTGGATTTTTGCCGCAAGCCTGTTTAGGCCCGTTTGCAGGTGCTTTTGTTGACCGGCACAGCCGTAAAAGCGTAATGATTGGTGCGGATTTGATAATTGCCGCCGCTGGCGGTATTCTGGCGCTGGTGGCGTTTTACATGGAATTGCCCGTATGGTCTATTATGGTTGTCCTGTTAATCCGAAGTGCGGGAACTGCTTTTCATTCTCCAGCATTCAGCGCAGCAACACCTATGATTGTGCCAAAAGAGGAACTTACAAAATGCGCTGGTTACACGCAGACCATGCAAGCAGTAAGTGCGATTATCAGTCCAGCTGCCGCAGCGTTTTTATATGCTGTTTGGCCTCTTAATGCAATTATATTGTTAGATATTGTGGGTGCAATCCTTGCCTGTGTGACTGTTGCGATTTCGTCCATACCAACGCCTGAACTATGTCCAGAAACGAAAAGACAACAGTTTTTACAGGATATGAAAGAGGGGTATGTGGTATTAAAGCAAAACAGGGGCCTCTTTGCTCTGCTCTGGATTGGTGTAATTTATATGTTCTTTTATATGCCAATCAGTACGCTTTTTCCTCTCATCTGTATGTCATACTTCAAAGGAACACCGGCCCATGCCTCTGCCGCTGAAATTGCTTTTGCGGTTGGTATGCTGCTTGGCGGAGTCATTCTGAGCATTTGGGGCGGTTTTAAGAAACGGCGGTACACCATCGGTCTTTCCGTTCTCCTGATGGGCGTTAGCAATATGCTCTCCGGGCTTTTGCCGCCAGACGCATTTCTTGTCTTTGTTGTGTGCTGTACTGTTATGGGAATTTCCGCTCCATTTTACGGTGTGCAAAATGCGATTTTTCAAGAAACGGTCAAACCAGAATATCTGGGGAGAGTTTTTTCTCTACTGACAAGCGCCGCTTCCCTCGCCATGCCGTTTGGCCTTGTCATTTCCGGGCCTCTGGCGGAGCGGCTGGGAGTTGAGAAATGGTTTGTCATTTGCGGAATTGGCATTATCATCGTTGCGCTTGCCGTATTTTTACTACCCGGTTTGAGAGAGATTGACAATACGCAATAATCAACTGCACCTTTTTCTATTACTAAACAAAATGCCTGGATGGTGGTTCTGAAA
>NZ_JAHLQD010000012.1:0-3011 GCF_018918225.1 Roseburia sp. MSJ-14 | reverse complement strand
TCCACGTACTCCGAGATCTTTGTGATCCTGATAGTACTGGATTGCATCAAGTTTAAATTGTTTGTCATGTTGCTTTGCCATATGAGATCCTCCTTCAGCATGTTTCTATTGTAACATGCTTATGTGTATTTGGAATTTCTCATTTTGGCTTGTACTATTTATATTCTAGCACCACCTAAATCTGAATCATATACAAATTGCTGCGTTAGTGCTCCTGTTTTAGCATCATATATCCCTAAAATATCTCCATCTACAAAGGGGCGCGTATCTTGTACAAGTTCTGGCAAAACAATATTTTTACTACCTATAAATCCACGTCCTGTATACGGAACATTTGCCTCTATTGGAAAATCCGTTGGAACTTTAATACCATCTACATCATCTAACACATATGTTATTTTACCATACCGTCTCCTTTTTACCTGTTGACCGTAAAATACCATCTACACTCATCTCTCTTTTTAAAGTTGTATTATTTTTGATTATGTATGCTTTTGAGGATTATAATTTTGATAAGCCTTTTCCCTTGCCATTGCCTTCTCTTCCTCTGATACCTCATCCGAAAAATCAAACTTACCTTCTTTTATTGAAAAATAATCACGAAATAATTTTTCATTTTCAATAAGTTGGTATAAATTTGCACACCATGGATATCTTATATTAACTTCTAAAGGCTTAAAACTAGTTTTCTTCCCTTGCGCTATCCAAATACTTCTTTTATGCTGTAATTTTAACCACGATAATATCTTAACAACCACTACGTTCAACTCATAATCACTTAGTTGAATATTTGTTATCAATATGTTTTTATCCCTTTTTTTCATATATTTCAATAATTCGTCAATTGTACTCATCATTTTCTCCTATCACTTACTATAATTACTCCATATGTGAACCATCATATCTTCTTCACTTTCAAACTGAACTGACATACCAGATTCTATCTGAAATAGTCTTTCAGCATTATATGCTGTTGTTTCACCCGTCCATGATGCTATTATATTCTCATCAATTCCGTTATAATAATCTATCGCATGTGTTCCTTCATGTACAATATCACTAAACAAAGACACTGAACTGCTTCTTACATAAATTTGTTCACCTACTTGCATCGCAACTGTATCTGAAGAACATCCCAAATATTTTTCAAACAATTCATCACCTAGCACGTTTATTCCTATATCTTTATTTCGTATTGCATTAGCTATTTCTGTTGACTTGTTTGTAACTCCATCCAGTGAAGTAATTATATCTTCTCTGGTAAAACTTTGCTTTATTTCATTAATACTTCCAATTTTAGAAGCACTACCACTCTCCCCCTGTCTTATCCCCTCTACCTCTTCAATAGGCACTTCCCTACGAAATCCTTCTCCCTCAAATACCAACTTATTTCCTATACAGCTTACTGTGATTCCCGTTGCAAGACTTAACATAATCGTAACCGGTACCGGCCAGTTAAATGCCTGTCCTATGGCTCCGATTCCACATACTGCCGTATTTCCCATAAATTCTACTGCTACCGTCTTTCCTGTAGCTTTGAGTGCTTCCTTCATTCCCATTTCTGACAATCTGGTTGCCCCCATAGCTCCCCCTAGCGTCGCCATGTCTACACCGGCAAACACCAGTTTGAACTGGCATTCCAAATCACTTAAGTCCTCTCCCGTAATGAGGTCTTTTTCGATAGATGACTCAATCATGGGTTTTACCACAGTAATATCTAATACCGAGGAAACAAAACTTAAAAACGGCTTATCCATTCTGTGGTCAAATTCACCCTGATGGAAAAAACTGTCTATGTAGGTTTCGTAATCTGTGATTCCCCTTTTCTTAAATTCCTCTTCCGCTATTTCCCGCATTCCCTGATATTGGGCTTCAAATATTCGTGCAAACTCTTCCACATATCCACTCTTTGTAACAATCCAACCATCCTTATTTGCACTTTCTGAATAGCCGGTTCCTAAAAAATCGGCAAACCGGAAAGTGGTTTTTGTCTGGGTTTCCTTATATTCTCCCAGATATGGGTCGTAGTAGCTTTCCGTAATTCCTATCTGATTGTCCTCTCCTGCATTTACAGAAAAGTCTTCCATCTTAATCACGCTGATGGTTTCCGTAGCATGCTGGTTCAGTGCTTTACAGAAAGGTTCGTCCAAATAACTGCTTATAAAATCCGGCAACGCCAATACATAATTCCACAGCGTTCTCTTATCTTCCAACAGATTTTTCAGCTCTGACTCCTTGGAAATAAAACCGGTTCCCAATCCCACCTCTTCCAATATTTCATCACATTCCTGCAATGTAAGGTCTATCTCCAGCAATCGGTTTTCATAATACATACTGTCTACATTAGAACCAAACTTTTCCTCCCAGAACTGACTGACTCGCTTTACTTCTTCATTCATGTATGTTCTGCCCCTCCCATCTGCTCAATCACCCAGTCCACCAACTGCTCCTCATTGTAATACATGGTCTGGTATGCATTAGTGATATAGGAGGACGCTGCCTGATATAAGAATAACATTCTTTGTATATGGCTTTCAAGGGAATCAAAGAACAAATTGATTTCATCTCTTGCCGTTCCCTTGTAAGCTCCCTTGGAAACATTGTCCTTGCACCTGACTGCATACGCATATGCTTCTTCCAGTTCTTCCTGGATTGTTCCCAGTTCTGATATATAATCCAGTACCTCTCTACCGATTTTGATTTCTTCTCCCATTTATTTCCTCTCATCAAATTTTTTCTATGTTCCGATATTCCGGAAATTCTGTATAAAAACTGTCTACATGCGTTTCTAACTCTTTTAAGGCGTCCATTGCTTCTTTCAGTGGATTTTCCCGATTCTTTCCACAATTGTCAGTAAAACATCTGTGATATTCTGCCATCAGTTTAAAATAAGTCAAAAAAGTGTCTCGTTCTTTTCCTTCCCAATCTCCCTGATTTTCTATTCTCTCTTTCAACTGCTTTACTTTTTGATAGGAAGATTCCATCTTCTCCTGTATACTCTGCAAATCTCC
>NZ_JAHLQD010000040.1:0-3516 GCF_018918225.1 Roseburia sp. MSJ-14 | reverse complement strand
CGTCCGTGCTTCCAAGTCTCCCACCTATCCTGTACATACAATATCGAATCCCAGTATCAAGCTAGAGTAAAGCTCCATGGGGTCTTTCCGTCCTGGCGCAGGTAACCAGCATCTTTACTGGTATTTCAATTTCACCGGATGCATTGTTGAGACAGCGCCCAAATCATTACGCCTTTCGTGCGGGTCGGAACTTACCCGACAAGGAATTTCGCTACCTTAGGACCGTTATAGTTACGGCCGCCGTTTACTGGGGCTTGAATTCAAAGCTTCGCAATAAGCTAACCTCTCCTCTTAACCTTCCAGCACCGGGCAGGCGTCAGCCCATATACATCACCTTACGGTTTCGCATAGACCTGTGTTTTTGCTAAACAGTTGCTTGGGCCAATTCTCTGCGGCCTGTTAAAAACAGGCACCCCTTATCCCGAAGTTACGGGGCCATTTTGCCGAGTTCCTTAACAATGCTTCTTCCGTCGGCCTTAGGATTCTCTCCTCATCCACCTGTGTCGGTTTACGGTACGGGTACAATGTACACAATAGCGGCTTTTCCTGGCAGCTAGCTCACCTGCTTCGATACTTATTAGTTTCTCTCCGCATCACGTCTTCAGATTGTGTGGCGGATTTGCCTACCACACTCCTACCTCGCTTGCACCTGTTTTTCCATTCCAGGCTCAGGCTCTCTATCTGCGTCCCCACAGTTCTGATACATTGTAGTACAGGAATTTCAACCTGTTATCCATCGACTACGTCTTTCGACCTCGCCTTAGGTCCCGACTTACCCAGGGCAGATCAGCTTTACCCTGGAAACCTTAGATATTCGGCCGTAAGGATTCTCACCTTACTCTCGCTACTCATTCCGGCATTCTCTCTTCTTAGAACTCCACTGCTCCTTACGGTACAGCTTCGTCGCGCTAAGAATGCTCCTCTACCAATGAAAAATCATTCCTCAGCTTCGGTGTAGTGTTTAGCCCCGGACATTTTCGGCGCAGGAACTCTCGACTAGTGAGCTATTACGCACTCTTTGAATGAATGGCTGCTTCTAAGCCAACATCCTAGTTGTCTTCGAATTCCCACATCCTTTTCCACTTAACACTCACTTTGGGACCTTAGCTGGAGGTCTGGGCTCTTTCCCTCTCGACTACCCAACTTATCTCGTGCAGTCTGACTCCCAATCATCATCTTAACGGCATTCGGAGTTTGATAAATTTCGGTAAGCTTTGACGCCCCCTTGATTATTCAGTGCTCTACCTCCGCAAGACTAAATTGAGGCTAGCCCTAAAGCTATTTCGAGGAGAACCAGCTATCTCCGGGTTCGATTGGAATTTCTCCGCTACCCACACCTCATCACCACCCTTTTCAACGGATGTGTGTTCGGACCTCCATTGCCTTTTACGGCAACTTCATCCTGGACATGGGTAGGTCACCCGGTTTCGGGTCTACTCCCACTGACTATTTCGCCCTATTAAGACTTGGTTTCCCTTCGGCTACAGACCTTTAGTCCTTAACCTTGCCAGTGAGCGTAACTCGCCGGACCGTTCTACAAAAAGTACGCGGTTCACCACATAAGGGTGTTCCACAGTTTGTAAACACAGGGTTTCAGGTTCTCTTTCACTCCCCTCCCGGGGTTCTTTTCACCGTTCCTTCACAGTACTATGCGCTATCGGTCACTAAGTAGTATTTAGCCTTGGGAGGTGGTCCTCCCGTGTTCAGACAAGGTTCCACGTGTCTCGTCCTACTCTGGATACTGCTAGCTCTTATTAGATTTCGATTACGGGACTTTCACCCTCTATGGTCGGATTTCCCAATACCGTTCTTCTATCCTCTAAGATACACGTTGCAGTCCAAACCCCATATTGCACGCAACATGGTTTGGGCTCTTTCCATTTCGCTCGCCGCTACTTTGGAAATCGATGTTTCTTTCTCTTCCTCCGGCTACTTAGATGTTTCAGTTCACCGGGTTCCCTCTACATAGCTATGTATTCACTATGCAGTGACTGGAGTTCTTCCAGCCAGGTTTCCCCATTCAGAAATCTACGGATCGATGGATATTTGCTCCTACCCGTAGCTTTTCGCAGCTTATCACGTCTTTCATCGGCTCTTAGTGCCAAGGCATCCACCCTGCGCTCTTTTACGCTTAACCATACGATACTTTAAAGTATCTACAACTTCGTAGCGTCGAAGTTGCTGGTAGTTGAGTTATTAACTCAGTGTTTACATTGTTTAAGATTTAATTGACCTTCTTCTATATATAGAAGAAAAAATTTCATCTTATTCAACTTCTCCTGGTGAAATCATAAGTTTTATACCTACGTTTCATAAATTTAAGTTCATATCATATAGCCATGAAATCTATATGATATGCCTCGGATGTCTTTTGAAATTTGGCATGTTCATAAAAATATAAACATTCTTTTCAGTATGTAGTTTTCAATGTACAACCATCAAAAAATGATGAAACTTCTATTAAAAATAGAAGTTAGTGGAGACGATGAGATTCGAACTCTTGACCCCCTGCTTGCAAGGCAGGTGCTCTCCCAACTGAGCTACGCCCCCATTTAGGATAATATATTTAATTATCAACTGGGCTTAAGTGGACTCGAACCACCGACCTCACGCTTATCAGGCGTGCGCTCTAACCGGCTGAGCTATAAGCCCATTTTCAATCTGGCAGCCACCTGCTTTCCCATGCCGTCTCCAGCATAGTATCATCGGCCGCTTAAGGCTTAACCATCGTGTTCGGGATGTATAACGGGTGTGACCCCTAAACGCATCGCCACCGGAAGTGTTAAAAATAGAATGTTCAAAGAACATTCATAACCAAACAGCAATCTCCCTTACTCTTTTCCTTAGAAAGGAGGTGATCCAGCCGCACCTTCCGATACGGCTACCTTGTTACGACTTCACCCCAGTTATCGGCTCCACCTTCGGCAGCTCCCTCCAAAAGGTTGGGTCACTGACTTCGGGCATATCCGACTCCCATGGTGTGACGGGCGGTGTGTACAAGACCCGGGAACGTATTCACCGCGACATTCTGATTCGCGATTACTAGCGATTCCAACTTCACGAAGTCGAGTTGCAGACTTCGATCCGAACTGAGACGTTATTTTTGAGATTTGCTCACCTTCACAGGGTCGCTTCCCTTTGTTTACGCCATTGTAGCACGTGTGTAGCCCTGCTCGTAAGGGGCATGATGATTTGACGTCATCCCCGCCTTCCTCCAGGTTATCCCTGGCAGTCTCCTCAGAGTGCCCAGCCGAACTGCTGGCTACTGGGGATAGGGGTTGCGCTCGTTGCGGGACTTAACCCAACATCTCACGACACGAGCTGACGACAACCATGCACCACCTGTCTCGGATGCCCCGAAGGGAAGGCCCGGTTAAGGACCGGTCATCCGGATGTCAAGATTTGGTAAGGTTCTTCGCGTTGCTTCGAATTAAACCACATGCTCCACCGCTTGTGCGGGTCCCCGTCAATTCCTTTGAGTTTCATTCTTGCGAACGTACTCCCCAGGTGGAATAC
>NZ_JAHLQD010000024.1:0-3812 GCF_018918225.1 Roseburia sp. MSJ-14 | reverse complement strand
AGATGTGTATAAGAGACAGGCGGTACTTCGCGAAAAAGCACTGGAAAACCCTCGCCGAAATAGACAGCGGGCTGATTTTTAAGGCGCTCGCCACATTTATCATCAACAAGAAGGTCGACAAGGACGGTATCAAAGACGGACAGCTCATTGCTGACGTAATAAAGGAAGGAATGCTCCTCAAGGGCATACGCGGCTTCCGTGATTTGCCGATCAACCTCTCGATCTGCACCGTCGACACCCTTACCACCGACGAATGCATCTTCCTCACCGAGAACGAGCACCTGCAGAACGACCACATTCACTACCTCACAGACGTGCCGCTCGACGTTGCGGTGCGCGCGAGCATGTCATTCCCCGCGATCTACACCACCTGCGACTACGGCAACTACAACTTCATCGACGGCGGTTCAAAGGACAACCTGCCCGTCAAGGTGCTCAAGGACATGGGCGTCGGCAGGGTTCTCGCGATAGGCTTCGACATCATGGCGTACGACCCCGACGCGGGTCTGGACGGTCTGATCAAGGTCATCTGGCGCGCCCTCGACGTTTACTCCATCGACGGCACCCGCAAGTCCCAGAAGCTCGCGGATCTGGCTATTGAAATCAAGAACGAGAACACCCAGCTCTTCGCGATCGACAGCGTTGACGAAACAATCCAGGAGGGCTATGACACAATAATGGCGCACAAGGACGAGATTCTCAGGATCTTCGGTCCCGACGCTCAATAAGGCAAAACAAAAGCGGAAAGGCTCAGACCTTTCCGCTTTGATTATTTATATGGTTTTATCAGAACTTGACCTTCTCTGAGATGTACGCGTTGAGCTCGTCGATCTTGACTCTCTCCTGCTGCATCGTATCTCTGTCGCGGACGGTCACGCAGCCGTCCTCTACGCTGTCGAAGTCGTAGGTTACGCAGAACGGAGTGCCGATCTCGTCCTGACGGCGGTAACGCTTGCCGATTGAGCCGGCGTCGTCAAAGTCGACCATGAAGTCCTTGGCGAGCTGCTCTCTGACCGCGTCAGCCTTGTCGCTGAGCTTCTTTGAGAGCGGCAGAACCGCTGCCTTGAAGGGCGCGAGGTAGGGGTGGAAGCGCATTACAACGCGGCTGTCCTTCTCGTCAAGCTGCTCCTCGTCGTAAGCCTCCACAACGGTCGCGAGGAAAAGTCTCTCTACGCCGAGCGACGGCTCGATGACATAGGGAACATAGCGAGTGTTGTCGGTGGGATCGAAGTAATCGAGAGCCTGGCCGCTTTCCTTGATGTGCTGGTTGAGGTCGTAGTCGGTTCTGTCGGCGATACCCCACAGCTCGCCCCAGCCGAAGGGGAAGAGATACTCGAAGTCGGTCGTGCCCTTTGAGTAGAACGCGAGCTCCTTGGGATCGTGGTCGCGGAGTCTGAGGTTCTCCTCCTTGATGCCGAGAGCGTAGAGGAAGTCGCGGCAGTAGCTCCTCCAGTAGTCGAACCACTCGAGGTCGGTGCCGGGCTTGCAGAAGAACTCAAGCTCCATCTGCTCGAACTCGCGCACGCGGAAGATGAAGTTGCCGGGAGTGATCTCGTTGCGGAAGGACTTGCCTACCTGGCATACGCCGAAGGGAAGCTTCTTTCTGGTGGTGCGGGCGATGTTCGCGAAGTTGACAAAGATGCCCTGGGCGGTTTCGGGACGGAGTTACAGCTCGTTCTTGCTGTCCTCGGTAACGCCCTGGAAGGTCTTGAACATCAGGTTGAACTGACGGATCTCGGTGAAATTGTGCTTGCCGCAGTTGGGACAGGGGATCTGGTGCTCGTTGATGTAGTCGGTCATCTGCTCGTTGCTCCAGCCCGCGACGTTGGTGCCGTCGAAGTCCTCGATAAGGTCGTCGGCGCGGTGACGGGTCTTGCACTCCTTGCAGTCCATCTTGGGGTCGGAGAAGCCGCCAACGTGACCCGATGCGACCCATGTCTGCGGATTCATCAGGATCGCCGCGTCAAGACCGACGTTGTACTTGTTCTCCTGAACGAACTTCTTGAGCCACGCCGCCTTGATGTTGTTCTTGAGCGCCATACCCAGAGGGCCGTAGTCCCAGGTATTGGCAAGGCCGCCGTAAATCTCGGAGCCGGGATAGACAAAGCCTCTGCCCTTGCAGAGAGCTACGATTTTTTCCATCGTCTTTTTGGTGTTTTCCATTATTTATAGCCTCTTTTCATTTATAAGCATATGTACCTCTAAATTTTACAGAATATGGAGTGGTTTGTCAAGTGGGAGTTTTATTTTCTCCGCATGAGGAGCGGCGTTTTGAAATATGATGAAATCTTTTTCACTTCCGTTTCACAAGAAATTAAAATTTCGTCATATTTTTCATGAAAAACCCTTGTAAAATTGATTAAATTAAGCTATAATGTAGTTACTCAAAATATGAGTTAATTTAAAAGGAGGAAAAACACAATGAAAAAGTCCATCAAGCTGGTTAGCGTCGCTCTTGCGTCGTTAATGGCAGCATCTGCTTTTTCGATTACCGCGAGCGCTCTTCCGAGACCGACAAAGGAAGAGTGTGAGGCTGTCGGCGAGCAGAAGATTTACTTCGAGTTCCCCGACGGCACTTGGGGCGACTGGAGCAATCTGAAGATCAACAAGCTCAACAACACACTGCCTGTTTATTGCAACCCCTATACAGTATACGGCAATGAAAAAGAGTTCTTTGATCCCGGCTGGGAAACCAAGCCCGGTCAGTGCACATATACAGGTGAAGGCAAGACCGTTTTCTATGACATCAACAGCGAGATGTCCATCAACCACTACTCAGAGGTTGACGACAAGGGCAAGAAGGTAAAGCTCTACTACTACCGCTACATGGAGACCGAGCCCGGTAAGGATTACGGCGTACTCTTCTCCACCACAGCTAACGGCGGCTTCCAGACCGCTGACGTCAACATGACTGCTGACTGCCTCGGCGACACAGTCGTACTTGACGATCCCATCTCGACCAGAGAGAACGCTGCGAACTCCGCTAAGAGCGACTACTTTGCTCACTGGAAGAACCACAGCGATCTCGTAACAAAGGCTAACGTCCTCTCCACAGGTAAGTTTGTTGACGGCCAGTTCCCGCAGAACCAGCCCAAGGCTCAGATGCTCTCCAACGCTCTCAAGGATTATCTGACCAACTTCATCAACGTTGGTTACTTCCAGCTTGAGAGCAACCAGAAGATCATGGAGAAGCTCGGCGTTACTCCTCAGGAAGTTTACGACCAGTACATGAAGGACAACGCTGACATCATCAACGGCGGCACAGTTGAGCCGGCTAACCCCGACAAGACCGACGTTGACAACGGCTGCCCCGTTGACTTTATCCGCTATGACAAGGTAAAGCTCAATATGGACATTGAGCACAAGAAGCTCGCTTCTCCCAAGGAAGTCCGCAAGGTTCTCGGTCTCCCCGAAGAGGAGCCCACAACCGCAGCTCCCACTACCGAAGAGCCCACCGAGGCTCCCACCACTGAGGCTCCCACCACTGAGGCTCCCACCACTGAGGCTCCCACCACTGAGGCTCCCACCACTGAGGCTCCCACAACCGTAGCTCCTACAACAGAAGCTCCCACCACCGAGGCTCCCACCACTGAGACTCCCACAACCGAGCCCAAGCCCGCTGAGGACGTATTCGTACTCGCAGGTTCCGCTAACTTTGTTTCCACCGGCTGGAGCCCCGATCCCGATTCTTACACAATGACAAAGGGTGAGGACGGCATCTACTCCATCGTTGTTCCCGAAGTAGCTGCTGAAGAAGGCGCTCTCTATCAGGTCAAGGTAGTTCAGTTCGTAGGCGGAGATCCCGAGAATGC
>NZ_JAHLQD010000055.1:0-3239 GCF_018918225.1 Roseburia sp. MSJ-14 | reverse complement strand
AGATGTGTATAAGAGACAGGTCTTCTGCTGGATAGCGTCGAGTGTCTCAAAGCTCAGACCGGCCCAGTTGTCGGGATACACGCCGTGGATGTTGCCGATGCCGGCAGCCAGCATTGTAACGCCGAGGTCTGCGACCATCTTGCACTCTTCGGGATCGGCACATTCGCCCATGCCGACTACGCCGTCTTCCTCGCCGCCGATGGAACCGACCTCTGCCTCGATGGACAGACCCAGATCGTTGCATACGCCTACGAGCTCCTTGGTCTTGGCGATGTTCTCTTCGATCGGATAATGAGAGCCGTCGAACATGATGGACGAGAAGCCCGCCTCGATGCACTTCTTAGCGCCCTCATAAGAGCCGTGATCCAGATGCAGCGCGACCGGAACGGTGATGCTCAGCTCTTCGAGCATACCGTTGACCATACCGACAACGGTCTTGTAGCCGCACATATACTTGCCGGCGCCCTCGGATACGCCGAGGATAACGGGAGACTTGAGCTCCTCCGCGGTCAGCAGGATCGCCTTTGTCCACTCAAGGTTATTGATGTTGAACTGACCGACCGCATAGTGGCCTGCCTTCGCCTTTGTGAGCATTTCTTTCGCGTTAACTAATGGCATAATAATTCCTCCTAAAAGATATTTTCAAATGACATTATATCCATTCAAGGCTATTATACCATCTATGATCTTTGCGTGCAATATCCAAAGAGAAAATAAAGTTGCTTTTGTCGAGATTATTTTTCTTGCGTATCGCGTATATCTGTATTATAATGAATATGTATGCGGCTGGCGGCTGCGGATCATTCCGACGCGAGGATCCCCTGTTGAAAATGCCGCAAATATACAGCAGTCCCTTATGCGGGATTGCCGCGGCTCTTATTGAGCCTTACTATGACAATACCGAGGAGAGAATCATCATGCCTTTTATCAACGCTAAGTTTTCAACCACCGTGACCCCCGATAAGGAATATGAGCTGAAAGCCGCGCTCGGCGAGGCGATCACCCTGCTGGGCAAATCCGAACGCTACCTGATGGTCGAGATCGAGGATAACCGCCGGCTTTACTTCGGCGGCGAGAATGACAAGCCGATCGCGTTCTTTGACGTATCGCTGCTGCACTCCGCGCCCCGCGCAGCCTATGAAAAGCTGACCGAACGCCTCTGCGGTATCGCAGAGGAGTATATGGGGATCGACGGCGATCATGTGTACGTCAAATTTGAGGAAACGGAAAACTGGGGATATAACAGCTTTATGTTTTAAATGCCTCCCCCTCATCGGGAAGGCAAAGAAAGGAACACTATGAAAAGCTATCGCAAGGAGCTGTGGTTCAATGTGCCGCAGCGCAGAAAGATCATCAACATCACCCGCGACGTCGAGGCTGCGATCCGTGACAGCGGGATCAAAGAGGGGCTTGTCCTCGTCAACGCGATGAACATCACCGCGTCGGTATTCATCAACGACGACGAGCCGGGGCTGCATCAGGATTATGAGAAGTGGCTCGAGAAGCTCGCGCCCGAAAAGCCGTACTCGCAATACAACCACAACGGCTTTGAGGATAACGCCGACGCGCACCTGAAGCGTACCGTCATGGGACGCGAGGTCGTCTGTGCGATCACCGACGGTCAGCTGGACTTCGGCACATGGGAGCAGATCTTCTACTACGAGCTGGACGGCAAGCGCCGCAAGCACGCATTGATCAAGATCATCGGAGAATAGAGCGACTTTGTCGCAGTGAAGAACAAGGGAGGAAATCATATGAGAATCGTTGTACTTGCCGGAGGAATCTCCTCCGAGCGCGATGTATCGATCCTGTCCGGCGCAAGGGTCGCCGCGGCGTTACGCACCAAGGGGCATCAGGTCGTCTGTATCGACCCCTACATGGGCTATGAGGAGCCGCTTGACAGCATCGACAGATTATTTGAAGAAAACTATGATTTTACGGGCGACGCTGCGATCAGCACCGAGGCGCCCGATATCGCCGAGGTCAAAAAACGCCGCAAAAATCAGTCTGACGTTTATTTCGGCGATCATGTACTGGATATCTGCCGCGCGGCGGACATCACCTTTTTAGGGCTGCACGGCGGCGAGGGCGAGGACGGCACCGTTCAGGCGGCGCTGGCGCTGAACGGTATCAAATACACCGGCTCGGATATGCTCGGCGCGGCGATCGCCATGCACAAGGGCGTCACCAAGGGTATTTTTCTCAACTCCAACGTGCCTACCCCGAAGAGCCGTCTGTTCAAGCGCGACTTTACCGGCAGCAGTTATCTGGACGAATGGGATACCTATCCCTGCGTCGTCAAGCCCTGCTCGGCAGGCTCGTCGGTCGGCGTGCAGATCGTCACCGACCGCAACGATCTGGTTGCAGCGATGGCGGCGGCGTTCACCTATGACGACGACGTACTGGTAGAGGAATACATCCGCGGACGCGAGTTCTCGGTCGGCATCCTCGGCGGCAAAGCACTGCCCGTGATCGAGATCATCCCGAAAGAGGGCTGGTATGATTACAAAAACAAATATCAGCAGGGCGCAACCAAGGAGGTCTGTCCCGCAAAGCTGAACCGCGATATCACCAAGAAGATGCAGCGCGAGGCGGAGCACGCCTATGAGGTGCTGCGTCTGAAGGCGTACGGCAGAGTGGACTTTTTGCTCGACAAAGACAATAACTTCTATTGTCTGGAGGCAAACACCCTGCCCGGCATGACGCCGATGTCGCTGCTCCCGCAGGAGGCAAGAGCGGACGGGATCGAATATCCCGAGCTGTGCGAAAAGATCATCGAGCTATCACTGCAAAAAGTCAAAAAGTAACCACAGTGTCATTGCGATGAGCGAAAGCGACGTGGAATGACAGAGAAGAGGCAACCATGAAACCCATCACCCTACAAGAGGTCGCGAATGCATGCGGCGGCGTGCTGCACGGCGATCCGAATATCAAGATCACATCCATCGTCACCGACAGCCGCAAGGCGGCCGACGGCTCGCTGTTTGCGGCGATCAAGGGCGAGCGCGTCGACGGTCACCGCTTTATCCCGATGACCGCAGAGCAGGGCGCGGTATGCGCACTGTGTGAGGACGCGCCGCAGATCGACACGCCCTACATACAGGTGGAGTCGACCCTTGTCGCCCTGAAAGGGATCGCCGAATACTACCGCTCGCTGTTCACCATCCCGTTCATCGGGATCACCGGCAGCGTCGGCAAGACCTCGACCAAAGAGCTGATCCTGTCTCTTATACACATCT
>NZ_JAHLQD010000003.1:0-3814 GCF_018918225.1 Roseburia sp. MSJ-14 | reverse complement strand
CTCCCGTCGACGAGGAGGAGCTCACCGCCGACGTGCTTACAGCCGCGGGCGTCGCGCTCGATTCATTCATCGCCATGCGCGAGGCGGAGGGCGCCAAAATGAAGGCTGACATCCTCGGCAGGGCGCAGACTATTCTGGATATTGTGTCCGAGATCGAGGCGCGTTCTCCCGTTACCGTCGAAGAGTACGAAACCAGGTTGCTCGACCGCATCCGCCAGACGCTTGAGAATTTGAGCGTCGAGGTAGACGAGCAGAGGATATTGACCGAGGTCGCGGTGTTTGCCGATAAGGTAGCCGTGGCTGAGGAAACAGTCCGCTTGCGCAGCCACTTTGACCAGCTCAGCGCCTTTATGGAACATTCCGAGCCCGTCGGCAGAAAGCTCGACTTCATCATTCAGGAGATGAACCGCGAGGCGAACACCATTGGCTCAAAGGTACAGGACGCTGTGCTCGCGCACAAGGTAGTCGACATAAAGAGCGAGATCGAGAAGATCAGAGAACAAGTGCAGAATATAGAGTGATCAGAGGCCAGAGGCTAGAAGCTAGAGGCTAGAAGCTAGAGCAGAAGCTAGAGGCTGGAGCTAGAAGCTGGAAGCCGGAAGACAGGGAAATGTTTGTTAAAGAACATCTAGCATCTAGTACCTAGCCTCTAGCATCTAAAAGAGGTACAAACATGAAACTTATAAATATCGGCTTTGGAAATCTTGTCAGCGGCGACAAGCTGATCGCCGTCGTGGCTCCCGATTCGGCGCCCGTAAAGCGCATAGTTCAGGAGGCTAAGGCGAACGGGCTGCTTATCGACGCCACCTGCGGCAGGAAGTGCAAGTCGGTGCTCATCACCGACAGCAACCACGTTGTGCTTTCGGCGATATCCTGCGAGGCTATCCAAAACCGTTCTGAGGAAAGGGATGACAAGGATGAGTGAAAAGGGCAAGCTTGTGCTCTACACCGGCTGTTCCGGAGTAGGCAAGGGCACCATAATGAAGGAGCTTTTGAAGCGCGACCCCTCTATCCGTCTTTCGGTTTCAAACACCACGCGCAAGCCGCGTGAGGGCGAGATCGACGGCGTTCATTACAACTTTGTTTCGCGCGAGGATTTCATCAGGCTCGCCGACGCCGACGGCTATATCGAGTACGCCGAGTACTGCAAAAACCTTTACGGCACGCCGAAAAAGCAGGTGGAGGATATGCTGGCTCAGGGCTGCAACGTCTTTCTCGAGATCGAGGTCAAGGGCGGCTTGCAGGTCATGGAAAAGTTTCCCGACGTGCTGAGCATATTTATCCTTCCGCCATCTGTCGCGGAGCTTGAGCGCCGTCTGCGCGAGCGCGGCACCGAGACCGAGGAGGTCATAAAGGAGCGGCTAAGTGAGGCTGAAAATGAGCTTAAGGTCGCTTCGCAGTATAAATATCAGGTCATCAACGACGACCTCGACCACGCTGTTGAGGAAGTCTTGTCAATATTACATCAGCATACAAACAACATTATTTAAGGAGATCATATTATGCATAAGGTTAATGTAGACGAATTGTTTCAGGGCAAGCAGAGCAAATACGCGCTGGTAGTCGGCGTTTCAAAGCGCGCCAGACAGATCACCCAGACCTTCGAGGAGGAGGGCACCGTGACCGAGGATAAGCCCGTGCTTCTCGCCATCGACGAGATCAAAAACCACAAAATCTCCATTTACGAGCCCGACGAGGATGAGCTCTAAGCTGATCGCAAGGGTCGCCGTTGAAAAGGCGGCTTATTCCTTCGATAAAGAGTTCAGCTATCTTGTTCCCGACGCTTTTGCGGCTTGCTGTGCCGTCGGCAAGCGAGTGCTAGTGCCGTTCGGCAGGGGCAACAGCCGACGACAGGGCATAGTGACGGAGCTTGCGGGATCGGAGAACACCGAAGGCTTTAAAGAGCTCCTTTCAGTGCTCGACGATGAGCCCGTTATGTCAGAAAAAATGCTGGGCGTTGCGCGCTTCATGAAGGATCACTACTTCTGCACGCTGTACGACGCGGTAAAGACCATGCTCCCTGCGGGCATCAACTACAGGGTCACCACGGTTTACGGCGCGGCAAAAGCGGAGGACGTTGAGCCGGAGGACGATGAACAAAGGCGTATCTACGACTATCTGCTCAAAAAGCGCGGCGCTGTCAAGCTTGAAAAAATACTTGAGGACTTCGCGCTTTCGGACAGCGCCGTCCTTGACGAAATGGTGCGCGGCGGCTTGCTTTACAAGTCCGATCAGGCGTTCCGCAAGGTGAACGACGCAGTCATGAAAATGGCGGCTTTGTCGCCTCAGATCGATCTTTCCGAGGTCAAGCTCACACCTAAGCAGCGCGAGATCGCCGAGCTTTTGGAGCTTTCGGGCGCGGCTTCCGTAAAGGAGCTGCGCTACTTTACGGGCGTTTCCGCTTCGGTCATCGATTCGCTGTTCAAAAAAGGAATGATCTACTTTTTTGACGAAGAGGTCTTTCGCACCGAGGAGCTTCGCGCCGACAAAACAGCGGGGGAGATAGAGCTGTCAAGCGAGCAGCAGGCAGCCTGCGACGATCTTTTCCGCGAGTATTCCGAGGAAAAAGCGCATGTCAGCCTGCTTTACGGCGTTACCGGCTCAGGCAAAACAAGCGTGTTTTTGAAGCTTATCGAGCGCGCCGTACCCGACGGCAAAGGCATTATAGTCATGGTGCCCGAAATTTCGCTTACGCCGCAGTTCGTGGCGCAGTTCGCCAGCCGCTTCGGTGAAAAGATAGCCGTGTTTCACAGCGCCCTTTCGCTGGGCGAAAGGCTCGACGCTTACAAGCGCGTCAAAAAGGGGCTTGCGCAGATAGTAATCGGCACGCGCAGCGCGGTTTTTGCGCCCTTTGAAGATTTGGGGCTCATAATCATGGACGAGGAGCAGGAGTACAGCTACAAGTCCGAGAGCGCGCCTAGATACCATGCGCGTGAGATAGCCATGTTCCGCTGCTCGCAGAACAATGGCTTGCTCGTGCTCAGCTCAGCCACGCCTAGCGTCGAGACCTACTACTACGCAAAAAGCGGCAGGTACTCGCTGAACACGCTCACAAAGCGCTACGGCGCCGCCGTTCTGCCCGACGTTATTACGGCGGACATGAACAACGAGATACAAAGCGGCAACGCTTCGGGCTTTTCCGACGTGCTGCTGCAAAACATAGAATACAATCTGGAGCACGGCAGGCAGTCAATCCTGCTGCTCAACAGGCGAGGTCACAACCCCTTCGTCACCTGTACGCAGTGCGGCGAGGCGGTCACCTGCCCCAACTGCTCCATTTCGCTGACCTACCACAGCCGCAACAACCGCCTTATGTGCCACTACTGCGGCTACTCGCTGCCATACAGGAACGAGTGCCCCACATGTCACGCAAAGTCGCTCAGGATGGGCGGCTCGGGCACGCAGAAGGCGGAGGAGGATATCGCGAAGATATTCCCGGACGCGCGTATTTTGCGCATGGACACCGACGCAACGTCCTCAAAATCGAGCTATGAAAAGATGATCTCGGCGTTCTCGCGCGGAGATTACGACATACTTGTCGGCACGCAGATGGTGGCTAAGGGGCTTGACTTCCCGAACGTCACCCTTGTGGGCGTGCTCAACGCCGACCAAATGCTTTACGCCGACGATTACCGCAGCTACGAGCGGACGTTCTCGCTGCTGACTCAGGTAGTGGGCAGAAGCGGCAGGGGAAAGGACAAGGGGCTCGCGGTCATCCAGACCTACACGCCCGACAACCTGATAATCGCGATGGCGGCAAAGCAGGACTACGACGCGTTTTTCAACACCGAGATCCTGTCTCTTATACACATCT
>NZ_JAHLQD010000010.1:0-4198 GCF_018918225.1 Roseburia sp. MSJ-14 | reverse complement strand
CGATTTCCCTAAGTTCTCTAGGTCAAGCCCTCGACCGATTAGTAACAGTCAGCTCCATGCATTACTGCACTTCCACCTCTGCCCTATCTACCTTGTACTCTTCAAGGGGTCTTACTTCCTAAGAATGGGATATCTCATCTTGAGGGGGGCTTCACGCTTAGATGCCTTCAGCGTTTATCCCTTCCGGACTTGGCTACTCTGCCATGGCATTGGTATGCCAACAGATACACCAGTGGTCCGTCCATCCCGGTCCTCTCGTACTAAGGACAGCTCCTCTCAAATATCCTACGCCCGCGCCGGATAGGGACCGAACTGTCTCACGACGTTCTGAACCCAGCTCGCGTACCGCTTTAATGGGCGAACAGCCCAACCCTTGGGACCTGCTACAGCCCCAGGATGCGATGAGCCGACATCGAGGTGCCAAACCACTCCGTCGATGTGAACTCTTGGGAGTGATAAGCCTGTTATCCCCAGGGTAGCTTTTATCCGTTGAGCGATGGCAATCCCACTTTATACCACCGGATCACTAAGTCCTAGTTTCCTACCTGCTCCACCCGTCGGTGTCGCAGTCAAGCTCCCTTATGCCTTTGCACTCTTTAAATGGTTTCCGACCATTCTGAGGGAACCTTTGAGCGCCTCCGATACCCTTTCGGAGGCGACCGCCCCAGTCAAACTCCCCGCCTGGCATTGTCCCACCGCCGGATCACGGCGGCTGGTTAGAAATCCAATACTGCAAGGGTGGTATCCCAACAGTGGCTCCATTGAAACTGGCGTTCCAATCTCTCAGCCTCCCACCTATCCTGTACATGCAGTACCGAATCCCAGTACCAAACTGGAGTAAAGCTCCATGGGGTCTTTCCGTCCTGGCGCGGGTAACCAGCATCTTCACTGGTACTTCAATTTCACCGGGTGCATTGTCGAGACAGTGCTCAAATCATTACGCCTTTCGTGCGGGTCGGAACTTACCCGACAAGGAATTTCGCTACCTTAGGACCGTTATAGTTACGGCCGCCGTTTACTGGGGCTTAAATTCAAAGCTTCGCTTGCGCTAACCTCTCCTCTTAACCTTCCAGCACCGGGCAGGCGTCAGCCCATATACCTCACCTTTCGGTTTTGCATAGACCTGTGTTTTTGCTAAACAGTTGCTTGAGCCTATTCTCTGCGGCCCATCTTAGATGGGCACCCCTTCTCCCGAAGTTACGGGGTCATTTTGCCGAGTTCCTTAACAATGCTTCTCCCGTCGGCCTTAGGATTCTCTCCTCATCCACCTGTGTCGGTTTACGGTACGGGTACAGTACAAACAATAGCGGCTTTTCTTGGTACATGGCTCACATGCTTCGCTACTTTAATTCGCTCCACATCACGTCTTCGGATTGCCTGGCGGATTTGCCAGCCAGACTCCTGCCCCGCTTGTACCGGTCTTTCCATTCCCGGCTCATGCTTTCCACATACGTCCCCACAGTTCTGTTATACTGCAGTACAGGAATATCAACCTGTTGTCCATCGACTACGTCTTTCGACCTCGCCTTAGGTCCCGACTTCCCCAGAGCAGATCAGCTTTACTCTGGAAACCTTGGATATTCGGCCGGAAGGATTCTCACCTTCCTCTCGCTACTCATTCCGGCATTCTCTCTTCCTGACACTCCACAGCTCCTTATCGGTACTGCTTCGTCGCGTCAGCAATGCTCCTCTACCGATGTATTTACATACATCCCACGGCTTCGGTGTCATGTTTCAGCCCCGGACATTTTCGGCGCAGGACCTCTCGACTAGTGAGCTGTTACGCACTCTTTGAATGAATGGCTGCTTCTGAGCCAACATCCTAGTTGTCTTCGAAATCCCACATCCTTTTCCACTTAACATGCACTTTGGGACCTTAGCCGGTGGTCTGGGCTCTTTCCCTTTTGACTATCCAACTTATCTCGTATAGTCTGACTCCCATGAATCATCTTTCTGGCATTCGGAGTTTGATATTCTTCGGTAAGCTTTGACGCCCCCTAGGAAATTCAGTGCTCTACCTCCAGCAGACTCTCATGAGGCTAGCCCTAAAGCTATTTCGAGGAGAACCAGCTATCTCCGGGTTCGATTGGAATTTCTCCCCTACCCACACCTCATCGCCACCCTTTTCAACGGATGTGCGTTCGGTCCTCCATTGCCTTTTACGGCAACTTCAACCTGGACATGGGTAGATCACCCGGTTTCGGGTCTACTCCATCTGACTTAACGCCCTGTTAAGACTTGGTTTCCCTTCGGCTCCAGACCTTCAGTCCTTAACCTTGCCAGATGACGTAACTCGCCGGACCGTTCTACAAAAAGTACGCGGTTCATCTCATATGGATGTTCCACAGCTTGTAAACACAGGGTTTCAGGTTCTCTTTCACTCCCCTCCCGGGGTTCTTTTCACCTTTCCTTCACAGTACTATGCGCTATCGGTCACTAAGGAGTATTTAGCCTTACGGGGTGGTCCCCGCTCATTCCATCAAGGTTTCTCGTGTCTCGATGTACTCTGGATACCGCCTTGTCAACTTTCCTTTCACTTACGGGGCTTTCACCCTCTCTGGCTGGCTTTCCCAAAACCATTCTGCTAGAATCGTTGAATCAATTATGCGGTCCGAACCCCGGAATGCACGCATTCCGGTTTGGGCTCTTTCGCGTTCGCTCGCCGCTACTTACGAAATCGATGTTTCTTTCTCTTCCTCCGGCTACTTAGATGTTTCAGTTCACCGGGTTCCCTTCCATACGTTATGGATTGGCGTATGGATGACTGGAGTCTCTCCAGCCGGGTTTCCCCATTCAGATATCTCCGGGTCATAGGATATTTGCTCCTCTCCGAAGCTTTTCGCAGCTTATCACGTCTTTCATCGGCTCTTAGTGCCAAGGCATCCACCCTGCGCTCTTATTTGCTTGACCTCTTTACTGATAACATAGCGTTGCTATCAGTGGTCCGCATCTTTCGATGCTACTTGTATCTTTGATACTTGTTATTCTCGGATGTTTGATGTCTTGAATCTTATCATCAATCTTTCTATGTGAACTTTTCAAGGTACATTTTTAAGCATCTCTGCTTCCTGACTGAATTTCATCAGTCATTAGAAAACTCAAATCTCTTTGAACTCTCTAATCACTGGTAAAACCAGTTATCTTAACAGCACTTCCCTGCTGATTCAGGTTGACTTCTTTGGAAGTCCGTTCTATATAAAAAAGTGTTTCCACTTATTTTCTTTTTCAATCTGGCAGCCACCTGCTTTCCCATGCCGTCTCCAGCATAGTATCATCGGCCGCTTAGGTCTTAACCATCGTGTTCGGGATGGGAACGGGTGTGTCCCCTAAGCGCATCACCACCAGAAGCATTGAGTTTCTTGATAACTCAACAGCGAAACAACTTCTACTCGATTTTCCTTAGAAAGGAGGTGATCCAGCCGCACCTTCCGATACGGCTACCTTGTTACGACTTCACCCCAGTTATCGAACCTGCCTTCGGCAGCTCCCTCCTTACGGTTGGGTCACTGACTTCGGGCATTTCCAACTCCCATGGTGTGACGGGCGGTGTGTACAAGACCCGGGAACGTATTCACCGCGACATTCTGATTCGCGATTACTAGCGATTCCAGCTTCATGTAGTCGAGTTGCAGACTACAATCCGAACTGAGACGTTATTTTTGGGATTTGCTCCACCTCACGGCTTCGCTTCCCTTTGTTTACGCCATTGTAGCACGTGTGTAGCCCAAGTCATAAGGGGCATGATGATTTGACGTCATCCCCACCTTCCTCCAGGTTATCCCTGGCAGTCTCTCTAGAGTGCCCGGCTTACCCGCTGGCTACTAAAGATAAGGGTTGCGCTCGTTGCGGGACTTAACCCAACATCTCACGACACGAGCTGACGACAACCATGCACCACCTGTCACTCCTGCTCCGAAGAGATAGTACATTACATACTAGGTCAGAAGGATGTCAAGACTTGGTAAGGTTCTTCGCGTTGCTTCGAATTAAACCACATGCTCCACCGCTTGTGCGGGTCCCCGTCAATTCCTTTGAGTTTCATTCTTGCGAACGTACTCCCCAGGTGGAATACTTACTGCGTTTGCTGCGGCACCGAAGAGCTTTGCTCCCCGACACCTAGTATTCATCGTTTACGGCGTGGACTACCAGGGTATCTAATCCTGTTTGCTCCCCACGCTTTCGAGCCTCAGCGTCAGTA
>NZ_JAHLQD010000007.1:0-4781 GCF_018918225.1 Roseburia sp. MSJ-14 | reverse complement strand
AGATGTGTATAAGAGACAGCAATTCTACCACGAAACCGGTCATATGGCAATAGAATCACTGTATTGCAGTTAAAAAGAAACAAGGCTTCCGATAAACAGAAGCCTTGATAAAGACAATAACGTATTTGTTATCTCTTACTAAACTGTAGGCGCGTTAAGAAAACAGTGCGGTGCACTGTTTTTAGCACCGCCGCAGTCGGCTATGCCGACGAGGACGCCTCTGTGGTCAAAAAGAAACAAGGCTTCCGACAAACAGAAGCCTTGATAAAGACAATAACGTATTTGTTATCTCTTGGAGAACTGTCGGGGCGTTAAGAAAACAGTCCGGCGGACTGTTTTTAGCCACGACCGCAGGAGCTATGCTCCGAGGACGCCTCTGTGGTCAAAAAGAAACAAGGCTTCCGATAAACAGAAGCCTTGATAAAGACAATAACGTGAAAATTATCTCTTTGAGAACTGAGGCGCGCGACGGGCTCCTTTGAGACCGTATTTCTTACGCTCTTTCATTCTCGGGTCACGAGTGAGGAAGCCTGCTTTCTTGAGCTTGCCTCTGAGGTTTTCGCTGTCGTACTGGAGCAGCGCTCTGGAGATACCGTGACGGATTGCGCCCGCCTGACCGGTAACGCCGCCGCCCGCAACGCGGCATACTACGTCGAACTTCTCGTCGGTCTCGGTGAGAGCGAGGGGCTGACGAACGATGAGCTTGAGAGTTTCAAGGCCGAAATAATCGTCGATGTCGCGGTCGTTGATTGTGATCTTGCCGGTGCCCTGATAAAGTCTTACGCGGGCAACGGAGCTTTTTCTTCTACCTGTGCCGTAGAAATAAGGTGTCTTATCGTACATACTGTTCTGCCTCCTTCTTAAGCTTCAAACGCTTCGGGCTTCTGAGCCTGATGGTTGTGTTCCGCGCCCTCGAACAGACGGAGTCTGAGAAGAGCGTTTCTGCCGAGCGTGTTCTTGGGAAGCATACCCTTAACGGCGAGCTCCATAGCCTTGGTGGGCTTGGTAGCCATGAGGGTATCGTAACGGGTTTCTTTAAGATGGCCGATATAGCCGGTGTGGCGCTGCCACTTCTTCTGAGTGAGCTTGTTGCCGGTGAGAACAGCGTCCTTGCAGTTTACGATGATAACGTGGTCGCCGCAGTCTACGTTGGGAGTAAAGGTGGGCTTATGCTTGCCTCTGAGCAGCACAGCAGCCTGTACGGCAACTCTTCCGAGGGGCTTGCCGGCAGCGTCGATGACGTACCACTTGCGCTCAACCTCGGCGGGTTTTGCTAAAAATGTTGACATTTTCATTCCTCCTGTTTTTTTCGTGCTTTATGATTATAGTATAGTTTTTGGGGAAAGTCAACACTTTTTTGAAAATATTTAATTTAGCTCGGTGAAATCTCGCGTATTCGTTTATTTTCTCTTATTTACTCGCGTATACTCACATACTATTTTTAAAAATCCGAAGTGAAAACACGCGGTTTTTCAGAAACTTTCACAATTACTTCACACTGTTTATATATTCCTTTCAAACAAGGGGGGTAGTATATAGTCACAGCAAACGAAGGAGGTGAAACCGATGAACAGAAATCAACCGTCGGTAGTTGCCTGTGTAACAAGCCAATATGAATGTGACCGAATAATTGAAACGGCTGAACAGCTCGCCGCGGAATATGATTGCGAGCTCCATGTGCTGAGCGTGCTAATGCCTACCGAAAACTACGCGCTCATTAGCGATCAGCTTGAATATCTGAACCGCGTATCGAAACGCGCGGGAGCGGATATGACGATAATTTTCAGCAGCGACGCTCCTAAGGCGGCTGTTAAATTTGCAAGGGAGAACGAAGCTTTGCAAATAGTGGCAGGCATCCACGACGGCGGAAAAGAGAGCTTTTTGGTTCAGTTCAACAAGCTTGCTCCCATGATTTCGATCACTATGGTAGACAAAAACCGCAATGTCTACACCATGGACGTGTGCGAAAGACGACACGTTTGAATTTAGAAGGTATATTTAAGATAGATATGCAAAACGCCGGAAATCGGAAACCGGCAAATAATACTACAAACAATTTTTCAAATTTCCATCTCCTTTCTTTATAATAAATAATCTCTCTTCCGAGGGCGTCCCGTTTTGGGGCGCTCTTATCCTTTGGCTATACTTTTCGCTCGCGAAAAAAACCTATACTTTTGGGTGTAGAAAATTTATTTATAATATTGTTTTTGCGGGAAGTTTGTTGTATAATGATTATATATATACAAAAAACACGAAAAGGTGATTGCTAATGAGTGACCGAAATAATTCCGATTACTATAATTTTGACAACTATGACGAGAGCATAGACAGCCGCGAATACCGCCGCCGTCAGCCTGACCGCAGAAACAACAGGAACACCACCATGAACGGCAGACCGCCTTACAACAAACGCAGACCGAGCAAGCGCAGGATGCGCGCGAGAACGCGCAACCGCATTATCATAGTTGCTACCGGCGCGCTGGCTATCACGCTGGTCATCGTGCTTTTGGTTTTGATGATAAGGTCGTGCAATCCCGGCGGAAGCTCAACCAACGCCAGCACGGAAACCAAGCCCGCGGAAACAACTACCGTTGCGGCGACCGAAGCAAATCGCACAACCGATACTGTGAACACCGACAAACTCGCCATCGATAATTTCATCCCCGCCAATCCGACCGACAACAACGCGTCGGGATATGTAGCGAACGCCATTTACGTTTGGAACAATCAGGCGTTTGAGCTGTTCGGCGGCAGCGAGGACACCGTAGAAGGTTACGTTGATATGGTAAACGATCTTTCGGGCAAGCTGACGGGCATGAACGTTTACAGCATGATAATCCCCAACCACACCGAAATGGGTCTTCCCGCAAGGCTCAAGGACAGCGGCGACGCCCCCACCACCTCGCAGGCGGACAACATCAAGACCGCTTACGCGGCAATGGACAAGAGCAAGGTCACTCCCATCAACGCCTACAACTATTTGTCTGAGCACTGCAACGACTACATCTACTTCAAGTCAGACCACCACTGGACGGGACTCGGCTCCTACTACGCATACACGGCGTTCGCCGACACTCTCGGTATGCCGAAGCTTGCGCTCGAGGACTGCACCGAAGGCACGATAGACGGCTTTACGGGCTCGCTTTACAACTACGCTGAGGGAATCGACACCGACACGGTGCATTACTGGCAGTTCCCGTATTCGGTCACGATGGATATCACCGATGATTACGGCAACACGCAGACCTACGACAGCCCCTATTTTGAGGGCGAAGAGGGCGGCAGCTTAGCCTACGGCGTATTCATCTTCGGCGACAATCCGCTGACAGTGATGAAGTCAAGCTCGGATAAGGCTACAGCCGGAAGAAAGATAGCGGTCATAAAGGAGAGCTACGGCAACGCGTTTGTGCCCTATTTGACCTGCAACTATGAGGAAGTACATGTGTGCGACCTGCGCTCATTCCGAGACGCGTCCAGCGTAGACTTCCCGACCTATTGCAGAAATAACGGCATAACCGACGTGCTGTTCCTCAACGGTGTGATGAGCGCCAACAACGCCGACCACTTTGACAGCATTGAAGCGATGTTCAACTGATTTGAAACTACCCTGAGAAAGGAGGAGACGGAATGATAGCGGAAAACGTCAGAGGAACGCTGTACGGAAGCATTGCCGACGGACTGTACTCCGCGTACGTCAGCTCGTCGGTCATCAGCAACCGCAGCGCGTATGTAGTGACGCGCAAGCGTATAAAAGAGTTCTTTGACGGCGTTGTCGTTGCCGTCGCCGAATTTGAGGGTATGTCCGGAGAGCGGCTGATAATTGCCCAGCCGGGAGAGATATTTTACGAGCCCGAGCTGAGGGATCGGCTTTCAAAGCTGAGAAACGTCAAAGTAAAATCTATGCGCTGCCTTTACGAAAAATCCTGCGGCGGAATAATCTTCTACAAGACCAAGCAGAACACAAAGATACTGCTTGTAAAAAACAATAACGGAAGATACTGGAGCTTTCCCAAGGGTCATATAGAGCAGGGCGAGACTGAGCAGGAGACCGCTATCCGCGAGATAAAGGAGGAGACCGGACTTGACGTGACGCTGGTGAACAACTTCCGCGAGATAAGCGAATACTGCCCCTTTGGCAAGATACGCAAGCGCGTGGTGTTCTTCCTAGCGCGGGCGTTCACCGACAACGTGAAGATACAGGAGGAGGAGATCGACAGCTTTATCTGGGTAGATTTGCAGCAGGCGCGCAAGCTGTGCTCTTACGACAACGACCTGCGCATAATCGATAAAGCCGAAACGACCATCCACCTTATGAGAAACTAAACCGCGACTTCTCTTATAACTTAAATGAACCAAGAGGTAAACAAGCATGAAAAAAGCTAAAATAATATCCGCAATAGCGGCGGCGATACTGGCTGTTTCGTCCGCGGCTATGCTGACCGGCTGCGGCGGCGGCAGCTCGAGCAAGACAAGCAGCTCGTCAAGCGCCGCGGATACCACAGCGGCACCGACGACGACCGGATCCGCCTACGGCGGCGAGAACGGTGACTTTACCGAAACGCCGAACGACGATCCGCAGGCGACCGGCGAGGAGCTGAGTCAGGAAACGCAGGAAGATGTTGATTACACCATCGACGAAGATATCGCCGAGGACGAAAAGCACGGCGATATCACCAGCAGTCAGGCGGCTCAGACCGCTCTTCAAAACTGCGGATACGGTATGGACGTCACCTTGGTGGAGCCCGCCGATTACAACGATGACCTGTCTCTTATACACATCT
>NZ_JAHLQD010000021.1:0-5164 GCF_018918225.1 Roseburia sp. MSJ-14 | reverse complement strand
AGATGTGTATAAGAGACAGCGCGCCGATCTGATCAAGACGGCACCTGCACCATCTCCGAGGTCATCGGTACGCGTGACTCGATCATGACCTATTTGATGCATAAGGGGCTTGATCCCTCGATGGCGTTCAAGATCATGGAGATCGTGCGTAAGGGTAAATCCACCAAGCTGCTCACCGAGGAGCATCTGAACGCGATGAAGGAGCATGATGTGCCCCAGTGGTATATCGACTCCTGTATGAAGATCAAGTACATGTTCCCGAAGGCACACGCCGCCGCCTATATGATCTCGGCACTGAGGCTCGGATGGTACAAGGTACATAAACCGATCGAATTCTACGCGGCGTATTTTACCGTTCGTAATGATAACTTTGACGGCGCGACGCTGCTCAAGGGCCGTGACGCGGTACGCAATAAGATCAAAAGTATCGAAGAAAAGGGCTTTGAAGCATCCGCGAAGGATAAGGCTGAGGTTCCGATGCTCCAGATCATGAACGAGATGCTCGCGCGCGGTATCGAGGTACTGCCCGTCGACATCTACAAAAGTGAAGCGAAGAAGTTCGTGATTGAAGATGGCAGGATCCGTCTGCCGTTCTGCTCACTCACCGGAGTAGGGGAGAGCGCGGCGTTCTCGCTTGCCGAAGCCGCAAAGAAGGGAGAGTATCTCTGTATCGAAGATGTGATCACCCGCGCCAAGGTCAGTAAGGCTGTCATCGAAACGCTCAAGGAATGCGGCGCGTTCGGTGACCTTCCCGAAACAGCGCAAATGAGTCTTTTTTGATCGAAACCGATAGCATGAATTCTATTTGCTTATACAATTCATACAGTGATATCACGGCAGGATCAAGTGAACGTTGTGCGATTTCGAAAAATGTTGTTAAATTTGGGGTGATGTATTGAAAAATCCTAAAATAAAGAATATAATGATAGTGATACTATATACAACGCTGCTTATATTCTTTTTCATCCACATCAACGACGTTTTTTCCGTACTGAAAACGATCTTCACGGTTTTATCACCGGTCATGTACGGATTGGTGATCGCCTACCTGCTGAACTATCCCTACAAGGCGTTTCGCGATCACGCGTTCAAAAATATGGGAACCAAGCACCCTTGGTTGAAAAAGGTCAAAAAGCCGCTGTCCTTATTTCTCGCTTACACCATCGTATTCGGCATCGTGGCTTTTTTGGTGGGTACCCTGATCCCGGAGCTTTCATCCAGCGTTTCTACGCTGATCGATAACATCCCCGCGTATGAAAAGGCGCTAAGGTCGGCTTCCGACAATGCGGTCGATTTCATCAAGAATCTGACCGGTTATAATCTGTATGATTATGATAACTACAACAACCTGATCTCGATCGTCACCGGCAGCGATACGACCGAGTTCATCAAAAATATCGTGACCAATGTACTGCCCTCCGCTTTCAATACCGTACTCGGTATCGGAGCCGGACTGTACAATTGGATCATCGGTATCATCATCTCGATCTATCTGCTGTCGAGCAAGGAACGCCTGATCCGTCAGTTCAAGATCGTGGTCGTCGCTTATACACCGAAAAAGTTCTATAAAAGGCTGTTCAAGATCGGCGAAGTGTTCAACAAAAAATGCGGTCGTTTCATCGTCGGAAAGATCATCGATTCGATGATCATCGGACTGATGTGCTTTATCGGCCTTTCGATCTTCCGTTTCCATTATCCGCTTTTGATCAGCGTGATCATCGGCGTGTTCAATCTGATTCCGTTCTTCGGACCTATCATCGGCGCGATTCCAACCACCTTCCTGCTGTTGATCATCAACCCGATGGAGGCGCTCGGATTTGTTGTATTCATCATCGTGTTACAGCAGTTCGACGGCAACATCTTAGGTCCCAAGATCCTCGGCGAGACGGTCGGAATCTCCGGCTTCTGGATCATGGTATCCGTTATCGTCGGCGGCGGATTGTTCGGATTGCCCGGTATGCTGCTCGGTGTTCCGATCTTTGCGGCGATCTATACGCTGGTCGAAGAAGGCGCCCAAAGACGTTTGAAGAAAAAGCAACTATCAGCGAACGACGTTGCACCCGAGGTCGTTGAGGATTATCCCGAGGATACGCAAAAGCCCAAATCCAAGGAGCCTTCACTCCTCGATAAAGCGTCCGAGCTGTTTAACAATAAAAAAGGCAAATGAAGAATTTGTTTAATTAGGAGGTTTTAAAAATGCAAATGAAAAAAGTAGTTAGCTTGATCATGGTCCTTGTCATGATGCTGACTGTCGCGATCATCCCCGGCACTTTCTCTGCTGCCGATAAGGATGCCGCCGCGACCGCATCTCAGGACTATGCTCTTGCGCCCAACATCCAGAGCGGTAATATCCTGCACGCGTTCAACTGGCGCATGCGCGATCTCGTGAAGTATGCTCCCGAAATCGCCGCCGCGGGTTATACCACCGTTCAGATCTCTCCGGTTCAGTACACGAAGGCTACCGTTAACGATGGCTCTTACGCGACTGACTGGTGGTCTTTCTATCAGCCCAGAGATATGTCGATCGGTAACGCTCTCGGTACCGCCGCAGAAGTAGAAGAAGCTACTTCTGTTCTTCACAGCTACGGCGTAAAGGTTATTGCCGACGTCGTTACCAACCATGTACAGAACTGCGAGAAGAGAGTTGACACCACTGCCGTCAATTCCACTCTTAAAAGCTACACCCGTCGTTCCAATCTGCTCGACCATTCGAACATCGCCAACGACAACTCCCGCCAGAATCAGGTTCAGAACGACCTCGACGGTCAGCTTCCCGATCTGAACACAAGCAACAAGTCTTATCAGAACTATGTCATCAGCAGCCTGCTGAATCCGTTGTCCGACATGGGCGTTGACGGCTTCCGTTTTGACGCCGCGAAGCACATCGAGACTCCTTCCGACGGTAATCTCGCTTCCGACTATTGGCCCACCGTCACCAGCGCGATCAAAGCAAAGAACTCCAACTCTTATATCTACGGTGAGATCCTTGATCCCGCAGGTAAGTTCAGTATTTCCGCTTATACACCGTACATGAACGTTACTGACTTTGCGTATGGTAACACTGTTCGCGGCGCGCTGAGCAACAAGAACGCCAACAGCCTGATCAACTACGGTTTCTCCGGTTCTTCCAAGAATCAGAACGTACTGTGGGTTGAGTCTCACGATAACTTCTGCTCACAGGCTTCCACCGGTCTGACCAAGAAGCAGCAGATCCTCGGTTGGGCTGCCATCGGCGCCCGTAAAGACGCTCCCGCACTGTTCTTCATCCGTCCCAAGCACGAGCAGCTTGATTCTCCCGGCTTCATCAAGTACGATGATCTGATGGGTGCTCCCGGTTCTGCCGAGACATGGAAAGACCCGACTGTCGTTGCGGTCAACCACTTCAAGAACGCTTTTGCAGGCCAGGATGAGAACGTCACCGCAGATGGCTCCAAGCTGTTTGTACAGCGTGGCACCACCGGTATGCTGATCGTTGACCTGAACGGTTCTGCCGGCTCTGTCAGCAAGTCTTGCTCTATGGCAAACGGCACTTATACCGATCAGGTTTCCGGTAACAAATTCACCGTATCCAATGGTACTATCAGCGGTAACATCGGTTCTACCGGCGTTGCGGTCATTTACAACACCACTGCCGACAATTCCGCACCCGAGATCAAGCTCTCTTTGAACAATGTTGAGCTGACTCCCGAGGTTCTCAGCCGTTACACCGACGCTGAGGCTACCATCAAGGTCGACGTCAAGAACGCTACTTCTTATGACATCAAGGTTTCCAACCTCGCTGCCAAGACCGTTACCGACGCTTCCAAGACCTTCACTCTCAAGAGCACCATTCCTTACGGCAAGAGTGTCGATATCACGGTAACTGCTACCAACGGCAGTAAGACCGTATCCCGCACCTATAACATCAAGAAGAAGGACGCGAACGAGACCAAGAAGGTCTACTTCGATAACAGCGTCATGAAGTGGCCGTATGAGAATACTTCCGGTCAGCAAACCGTCGGTATCTTTGTCCTGTGCAAAACCGGCGTTGCTCCCTCCACCAAGATCGGTTCCTATGATTCCAACAAGCTGACTCCCGTTTCCGGTCAGTCGAATCTCTATTCGTTCACTGTTCCCGCAAACACCAAGTACGTCAAGTTCAACGAGGGCTACATCGGTTCTCAGTATACCGATAAGTCACATATGGACGCTTATGGACGCTGCCACCTGTTCCACAGCTTTAACGAGTGCGGCGGCTACTGCGGCCGTACCATGCCCGAGACGGTTGTCAACTTCGGTTCAGCTAACAGCGCTTCCAACCGTGAGAACGGCGGTTATGAGCTCGTCGGTTCGATGATCCTGCGTGACCTCCGCTTTGAGGATTACGGTGATTATCCCGTTGCGACTCTGACCAACGCTGACACTTCTCTGACCGCGGGCGCTGATGATCCTACTCAGGCTCCTACCGAGAAGCCCACCGAAAAGCCCGTTGGCAGACCGATCCTCCGCGGCGACGCAGATCAGGATACCATCGTTTCTATCCTCGATGCTACCATGATGCAGCGCCATCTGGCAAACGTCAAGAAGCTGACCGCTGACGGCGTTCTGGCAGCTGATATCGACAGCAGCGGTAATGTTGAATCGACCGATACCACTCTTCTCCAGCGTTTCTTAGCCGGTATCGGTAATCCGTATCATGTTAATGAGATCTTCTATGTAGAGGGCGACGCTCCCACACCCACAACCGCTCCTACACCTACTTCTGCACCGCAGCCCACAACCGCTCCTCAGCCCGATCCCACCGAGGCTCCTGAGCCTACTACTCCGGACGGCCCGATCACCTTCCTGCTTACCGATAACTTCGGTTGGGGCAGCGCGTATGTCTATGCTTGGGACGCTAACGGTACCGCCCTGTGCGGTGAGTGGCCGGGTGCTGCTCAGGCTGAGACCATCACAAACGGCTATGGCGAGACCCAGTTCAGATGTACTGTTCCCGAAGGCGCTGTCGGCGTTATCCTGAACAACGGTAACGGCGCTCAGACTGAGGACATCACTGATTTCGGTACTTATGAAGGCTACTGGATGGACGGCACCAAGAACAGCCAGGGTCACTATCTGGTCACCGGCTGGAATTCCTAAGTCCGATTTGATCGATCAACTTAACTGAATAAGCCAAAGGGGCTGT
>NZ_JAHLQD010000046.1:0-5792 GCF_018918225.1 Roseburia sp. MSJ-14 | reverse complement strand
GCAGAAAGAAGCCTATCCGACTTATCAATCTCGGCGAGAACTATTCCAACGCCGCTATCCGTCAAAGACTTCTTGAAAACAGCAGCCGCCTTGACTTGAAACCGTTTCATCCGCAGACGGTCGTCATTCGTCAGTATCACTTGCCTACACGGGAGGATAGGATCAAAAAGCGCGGCGGTTTATACGGTATGTATCTCTACTACTGTTACCGCCTCGGCTATTTGCCGAAATACAAGATAAAACAGAATACGGCTCGGCTTCATTATCTGCTAAGAGAAGATTTGATGAAGCTGGATAAGCTGACCGCAGAAACAACGCTGCTTGGCAGAGAGAACATTCAATCTGTTGAGCAGCTTGTTATATATAAAGGTTCAGTCGAGAACGAAATAAAAACCTTGACCGAGGATAGAGCGCAGCTTTATAGGCAACGGAGGATGAAGGCTTTTGAAGCTAAGCGTCCCGAAATCAAGGCAAAGATTTCTTCTCTTACTGATAAATTATGGAAGCTCCGCAAGGAACTTCGCCTGTGCGATGACGTTTTGGAGAGGTCGGATGAAATCCGGCATAACCTTGAACAAGTCATTGCAGAGGAAGAAAAAACACAAGGAAAGGAGGCGCGCAGTTATGACCAATGGCGGTGATGCTGCCGAACAGGTTGTCAGACTATCGCTCGAAGGCTTTGAAGTCGCGGCGAAGCTGTCCGGCTCGGCGGCAAAAGAAATCGCGCTGTTACTCATTTCTGTCTTGAAGCAGGAACACAAAACCAAAGGCAAGGCTCGACTTACCAATATGATCAAGTCCGGCAAGGAGCTAAAGGTTTTCTCCATTCCGCAGAAGGACTTGAAAAAGTTTGTGCAGCAGGCTAAACGGTACGGCGTTCTTTACAATGTTCTCAGGGATAGGAACAGCAAGTCCGATAATTCCCCTGTAGATATTATCGCCCGTGCCGAGGACGCATCCAAAATCCAGCGTATCGTTGACCGCTTTGAGCTTGGTAAGGTGGATAAGGCATCTATTGTATCTGAGGCAGAGAAGGATATAGCCGACAGAAAAGAAGCCGAGATCGAACGCCCCGTCAAGACAAAGGGACAGCTTATCGTTGAAGAAACCGTTGGGAAAAAGAACAAAGAAACACGCAGCCATTCAAACCCCAATGCAGCCAAAACGGACAAAAGCCCTCCGTCAAGGCGTTCCTCAGATCGGAAATCAACGCGCTCTGATAAGGGTAAAGCAAAACAGCCTGATAAGCCTTCCGTTCGGGAGGAACTTGAACGTATAAAGGCTCAGTCGGACAAGAGCAAAGGAGCAGATCGCAAGGTTCCCGAAAAGAAAGCGGAGAAAAAAACTCCGACAAAAAACGGTCAGACTAAGCATAAACAGCCTAAACCAAAAAAGAAAAAATCAAAGGAGAGATAATTCCTTATGACAAAGGATTTTATTGCCAAAAGAAATAATCGTCAGCAGAACACCCGGCGCGAGCAGCTCAGTCCGCAGGAATGGGCGGAGAAAAAACAGCTCGAAAAAGAATCTGTTTATCAGTTGATTGACAGCACAGCCGAGGAGATTTCCGAGAATCCCGACAAGCTCAAGGCGTTCCTCGATGTGCAGGCGCGTATGGACAAGTATTCGTCCGCTAACGCCCTGCTAATTTACAGCCAGCTTCCCGAAGCAACACGGCTCAAGGATTTTGCAGGCTGGGGCGAGGACAATGTCCGCGTGAAGAAAGGCGCAAAGAGCATTTCCATTCTGGAGCCTGTGGAGTACACCAAAAGCGACGGCTCACAGGGTATCTCCTATAATGTGAAGAAAATGTTTGATGTGTCGCAGACCAACGGCAAAAAGCAGCCTGCGCCTACACTCAACCGTGACACGGATGATATTATCGCCGTGATGGTTGATACCTCGCCCGTCAATGTTGAGTTGATCGACGAAATGCCGCAGCCGGGCATGGGCGCGTTCTACAAGAACGAGGATCAAACCCTCTATATCCAGCGCGGCTTTGATGACAGCGTTAAGCTGGTACAAAACATTGCACAGGAGCTTGCGTTTGCTCAGCTTTCCATTCAGAGCGACAGCTACAGTCGCAGAGATATGGGATTCAAGGCTGTCTGCGTCGGTTATATGGTATGCAAGAAGCTCGGTGTTGAAACCAAGAGCTTTGCGGTCAACCGTATTCCCGCCGACTGGAAGGATATGGACGCGAAAGCTGTCCGTTCCGAATTGTCACAGATGCGTTCCGCTTTGGGCGAGATTGCTACCCGCGTTTCCGATGAGCTTTATCGTCAGAAGCAGGAGCGCACAAAAGACCGTGAGAGATAATCGGAGGTGCTTTCCGTGAAAGAGCCTCATTATCATCTCTACCTCGACGATGACGAGCATAGTATCATCATTCGTTCTCTGAATACGCTGAAAACGGAGCTGATAGAGAACGGCATCACCACCGACGCGGTGGACGATCTGATTGTAAAGGTCGGTCACGCGCCGCAGAAAAAGCTCAAGGTAGTTGAAAAGAGCGTAGATGATGCGAGGTAACGATAAAAAGACCGTTCTGATTTTATCGGTAATAGGTATCGTCCCTGTTGTTTGGATTGCGCTGTGTGTCGCGCCTTTCGCAAAGGGCGGACTTGTAGAGATGTTATCCTCTTTATCGAAAGCCTTTGAGAATCCGTTGAATATCAAGTTGTGTGAGGACAGCCTAAAAACTGTCCTCATTTTTCTTGCCGTCTATTTTGTGGGTATCGGTATCTATCTTTCAACACGGAGGAACTATCGCCGCGGCGAAGAACACGGCTCCGCTAAATGGGGCGAAGCCGAGAAGATCAACAAGAAGTACCGTCAGCGAAACGACTTCAAGAATAAGCTGATGACGCAGAATGTTCGGATCGGACTAAACGCCAAGAAGCACAGACGTAATCTTAACACACTTGTATGCGGCGGCTCCGGCGCAGGCAAAACGCGGTTTTACTGCAAGCCTAACCTAATGCAATGCAATACGTCCTTTGTTATCCTCGATCCTAAAGGAGAAATTCTGAGAGATACAGGCAATTTGCTTGAAGCAGAGGGCTATGAAATCCGAGTGCTTGACTTGCTCAATATGGAGCGCAGTCATTGCTACAATCCGTTCGTGTATATCCAGAACGATAACGATATTCAAAAGCTGGTCACTAATCTTTTCAAAGCCACTACGCCGAAAGGCTCGCAGAGCAACGATCCCTTTTGGGACACATCCGCTTCAATGCTGTTGACCGCCTTGATGTGTTATCTTCATCACGAAGCGCCTGTTGAGGAGCAAAACTTCCCGATGGTGATGGAAATGCTCAGAGCAGGAGCGATTGAGGATGAGGACAGCAACGATGACACGCCGCTGGATATTCTATTCCATCGGCTTGAATGTCGCAATCCCGAACACATCGCGGTTAAGTATTACAAAGGTTATCACTCAGGCTCGGCTAAAACGCTGAAATCTATACAGATAACGCTGATAGCAAGGCTTGAAAAATTCAACCTTGACAGCGTCGCCGCGCTGACTGCGACAGATGAAATGGATTTATCGCTGTTAGGCAAGAAAAAGACTGCTTTATTTGCGCTTATTCCCGACAACGATTCAAGTTTCAATTTCTTGGTATCCATTCTCTATACGCAGTTGTTTCAACAGCTTTTCCACGACGCGGACTTTGTTTATAAAGGAGCCTTGCCCGTACCCGTCCATTTTCTGATGGACGAATTTGCAAATGTTTCGCTGCCCGATGATTTTGATAAAGACCTTGCGACAATGCGCTCGCGCGGCGTATCGGTCAGTATCATTTTGCAGAACTTGGCACAGCTCAAGGCGTTGTTTGAAAAGCAATGGGAAAGTATTGTCGGTAACTGCGATGAGTTTTTGTATCTCGGCGGCAACGAACAGAGTACGCATAAGTATGTTTCGGAGCTGCTTGGTAAGGAAACTATCGACACGAACACTTACGGCAAGAGTACCGGACACAGCGGTAACTATTCAACGAATTATCAGATTGTCGGCAGAGAGCTGATGACGCCCGATGAAGTCAGACTGCTTGATAACGACTATGCAATCCTCTTTATCAGAGGTGAACGTCCTGTAAAGGACTTGAAATACGATATATTGAAGCATCCCAATGTTGACCTGACAGCCGACGGCAGCGGAGGATTCTACCGTCACGGCGAGGTTAAAGATGATGTCGCATCTATTCAGCTTGAGAGCTTTGATGTGTCTTGGCTTGAAAAATCAGAATCATTTGAAACAAGCTATGAACTCAAATCAAGCGAGGAGCTTGAAGAAGAATTATTAAATGAACAGGAGTAATTAACAATGAGATTTTCTAAAAAGAATTCTAACCGTCTGCCGATGAAGGGCAAGGTCAAAACAGGCTTTCGTGTCTACTGCGCTGTTGTGATTGCTGTAATGCTTGCCGTGTGCTGCTTTTCCATAACCGCGTTCGCGGCTGGCGATGCACTATCAGCAATCAACAACCTCTCTACCTTTATCTTCGGACTTATCCGCGCGATTGGTCTGATCCTGACCGGCTTTGGTATCGTACAGATCGGTCTTTCACTTAAATCACACGATCCGTCGCAGAGAGCTAACGGCTTTTTAACCCTTGCAGGCGGCGTTATCATCACCTTCGCAAAGGAAATCCTCAATCTCATTATCGGCTCTTAAACAGACAAGAGGTATGGCTGCTTTTGCGGCCATACCTCAAACTATTAAGGAGGTGCTTTAATGTCCGATAATTGGGTTGTTGGCAATTTGCAAAATGCGCTCGACACTTGGAACGCGAAAGTTACCGAACTATGGTCGCTTATACTGACCGATCCAAAAAACTTCAAGGGCGGCGGAATTTGGACTGCTATCTCTAATGTCAATACCGCTATGCAGGCAATCGGAACAGGATTGCTTGTACTGTTCTTTGTCATCGGTGTTGTAAAAACCTGTGGCAGTTTTGCAGAGGTAAAAAAGCCCGAACACGCGGTAAAGCTATTTGTTCGATTTGTTTTGGCGAAAGCGCTGATAACAAGCGGAATGGAACTGATGACAACCTTGTTTGGAATCGTCCAGAGCGTTATCGCTCAAATTATGACTTCATCAGGAGTTGCATCGGCAACTGATACAGTTTTACCAGATAAAATGGTTGAAGCGATTGAGAACTGCGGCTTTTGGGAGAGTATCCCGCTATGGGCGGTCACGCTGATCGGCGGACTGTTCATCACGGTAATGTCATTCATTATGATAATGAGTGTGTACGGCAGATTTTTCAAACTGTATATGTACACGGCGATTGCGCCTATTCCGTTATCCACCTTTGCAGGCGAGCCTACACAAAATGTCGGCAAGAGCTTTTTGAAAAGCTACTGTGCCGTCTGTTTGGAGGGCGCTGTTATTGTGCTGGCTTGTATCATCTTCTCACTGTTTGTTTCAGCACCGCCTGTCGTCGCAGAGGACGCTTCTGCCGTAACGATGGTGTGGGCATATATCGGCGAGTTGCTGTTCAATATGCTTGTATTGGTCGGTACAGTTAAGATGTCCGACAGAATCATCCGTGAGATGATGGGACTTTAATAAAGGAGAAATGCTTAATGGAAGTAAAAATCAACAGAGAAATCCGTGAGTATACGGAAGCGGTATTCTTTGGTCTGTCACTTCGGCAGATCATTTTTTCTGCCTGCGCGCTTGCGGTAGCGGTAGCCGGATTCTTTCTTTTGAAGCCTATGTTGGGAACGGAAACAACCTCTTGGATCTGTATCCTCGCCGCAGCCCCTGTCTCTTATACACATCT
>NZ_JAHLQD010000031.1:0-5778 GCF_018918225.1 Roseburia sp. MSJ-14 | reverse complement strand
AGATGTGTATAAGAGACAGGTCGCAAACATACACATCGAAATCATCGACATAGTGACGACCTTCCCATCCGTAGGTCTGATGCACGGTGTAAGTGCCATAGGGCAGCTTTTTGGATTTTGCGTAGCCTTTTTCGTCGCAGACAAGGGTGTCACGGACGCTTTCGTGTGCGTTGTCAAAACTCCCTGCGCTTTTGAGAAAGAGTTGAAACGTAGCTCCTTCTTCGGGCGTTTCGATTTTGGTCTGTCCCTGATCCGTATGCTTAACGATTTCAATATCGCCCTTGATAACGTCCTCGTTTACGCTGAGAACGCATTTGTTGTGTTCGATGGTGTATTTCTTGGCTTCTGCGCCGACAGGATAGACGGTCTTATCGAGCTGATAGCCCTCGGACGGCTCAATCTCTCTGATAGTCCAATTATCACCGCAGACATATTCCTTTGTGGTAAATTTACCGTCTTTGTCAGTGGTGTAGGTATCAATCAGCTTATCGCCGTCATAGATGCCGTACTTTGCTCCTGCAAGGGAAGCGTCGCCCTGCGGCTTCTTTGTTTCGGAATCGACCTTTGCAACCTCAACGATAAACTTTTTGAGGGTGTTGGTGAATTCTCTCTTTGCAACCTTATCCCAAGTGATAGGTGTGGTCTGGGACTTCGGAACAACGTAACGAGTAGCGGTATCTACTTCTTCAAGAGTGTAGGGCTTATCGCCGCTTACAAGGATATTCTTGAAGTTGGCTACGCCGTTCTTGTCGGTGGTAGCGTATTCGTCAACTTTTGCGCCTGAGAGTGATGTGCCGTAAAGGTGGAATTTAACACCCTCGTTGAAATTATCCTCCGAGGTCTTTACAACCTCAAGGTCGCCACGCTTCAGAATATTGCTGAATTTCACGGTGGCGGTCTTGCCGCTTTCTACCTTAACGGTCTGCGCTTTCTGATCCTCATATCTTTCCTCAGTGACCTCAGTTACGGTATATGTGCCGACCTTGAGGTCGTCAATCTGAAATTCGCCCTTTGCGTTGGTGGTAACGGTCTTGCTGTAATTGTCAGCACCCGTAATCTTGAATTTTACGCCGTCAACCTTTCCGTCATCGGAGGTCTTGACGATTTTGAGCGAGCCTGCCGAAGTCTTAACAGCGAAATACGCTGTCTTGGTTTCGGTATCGGACTGAACGCCCGTTACAACGTCCTGCTTTGAGGAGCTGCCGCAAGCGACAAGGGTTGTCGTGACATTGGGCATTTTCTTCGTTGCGCTGAATACAAGAGCGTTGGGAATCGCCTTCGTTGAGGTCAGAGTAATACTGTTACCCGAAACGGAAACAGACACATCGCCTGTCTTTTTGAAGGTGTAATCGGATAAGATTTTGTTGCTGTCAGTAAGGGTAAGAGTGTACTTGCCGTCACTGTATTTCAGCTCCTTGACGCTGTTCTTTGCCTTTGCCTGAGTATCGTAGGAAAAGCTCGGAATGACATTGTAGTCGTTCAGCTTGGCAATAATCTTGTTGTAATTGGTCTTTACATTCGGATTGTGGTCGCCTGCGGTGATACCGTCAATAAACTTGGAATTGCTGAGCTTGAACGTAGAAGCGTCACGACAGCCTGTGCAGAATTCCCATACAACAAGCTGGGTTGCAATCCACTTCTGTCCGTCAGTACCGACAAGGCTGGAGCTGCTGCCTGACTTTCCGAAAAGAAGGGCGAGATTGACCGCCTTCTTCTGAGCCTTGCTGAGTGCGTTCCACGCAGCCGAAGCGTCGGATGTCAGGGTGTTGCCTGAATAGAGCGAGTGTCCCGGCTCAATGCAATATGCGTCTTTGCCGTCTGCATAGATGCGGCAGAGTTCCTCGCCGACAGTTCCGACGGTATAGCCGCCGTGTTCGGTGTACTTTACGAATGAGATGATATTGCCGCCTGTGTCGTAGCAGTAGTCAAAGGTCACAGTGACCTCTTTTCCGGCAGCACTGGCGGTGGGAATAATGAAAATTGAAGAAACGACAGCTACAACGGCTAAAAGGATCGCCGTAACACGCTTGGCGTTTCTCTTGTTGAAAACTTTTGTCATTGGTTTACCTCCATAAGTTTTGAATTGAAATTGTGTGTTTGAATCGGTTTGCCTGCACTTTTAAGAAAGATATTGTTTATGAGATAGAGTATATTTAAGAGATAGTTAATATCTTTCTTTTCGGTTAGTACAGGTAGTCTTAGGGGTTAGAGTGTGAGAAAGGGGAAAGTCAAAAAAATAAGTTTTGCACTTCCTACCTGCTGTCACGCTCTGAACGGTGGCGCAGATACTTGGCGTAATGCTCCAGAGCCTTACACACATAGTCCTCCGTGTCCTTCAACTGAACATTCTTCGGAATAAGGCTTCGTACTCTGTCACCACGCAGCACAATACGCTCACGCTGGTTGGGCTTTTCTTCCGACATAATCGCTTCAACAGCTTCCGCCGTCAGCTTGCCGCTATCAAACATTTTCCTCATTCGGATTGTTTGGTCGTGCGACGGTGTGCAGTCGTTAATGTCAATCTGCTCGACAACATCACGCTGACTATCCTCGTCGAGATATGACAGCTCAACGGCAGGACGCATTTTGATTCTGCCCTCGTCCACAAGCTCTAAAAGTTCGGGAACAAGGTTTGTTAAACGGATATATCGGTGAATTTGATTGCGGCTGTCGCCTGATTCCTGACTTATTACATCAAGACTTTGTTTTCCACTTAACTTAATCCCCAGTGGGGATGAAGTTAAATCTGTGCGCTCTCCTTGACGTTTAATGGCTTCATTTCTCATTTTGTAAGCAAAGGCTTTCTCGCTGGGAAGGATTGTTGTACGCTGAAAATTACTCTCAACCATATATACAACCGCTTCGTCACGGGTTAAGTCCTTAATCTCACTCCTGAGAGTAGTAAGCCCTGCAAGCTCACAAGCTCGCTTTCTGCGGTGACCGCTTACAAGCTCATATCGCCCGTCCTCTTTCTGACGGAGAACGGCAGGCGTTAAAACGCCGTTGGTCTTGATGCTCTCGACAAGCTGTACCATATCCTCGTCATCTCTAACGTGAAACGGGTGGTCGGGAAAGTCATCAATCAAGTCAAGGGGAATATCCCTTATCTTTTCAAGCCTTGCGTCGTCCCGTTCCTCCTGCGTGGAGAAAAGGTCATCGAGCGTTGGCAGAGCGAAGTCGCTCTTTCTGTCTGCCACTTGCAAGCACCTCCTTTGTGAAATCAGCGTATGCCTGTGCTGCCTTGCTGTTTGGCTCATAGGCGTAAATACTCTTTCCTTTGGACGATACCTCGGCGGCTTTTACCGCAACGGGGATTTTGGATTTGTAAATCCTGATAACGCTACCAAAGTTTTCACGAATTGCGTCCATCGTGCTTTTAGCAAGGTTTGTCCTGTTATCAACGATTGTCAGTAAAATGCCGTCAATCGCCAAATTAGGATTGGTGTGCGCCTTTACCTTTGATACTGTCCGAAGAAGCTGTGTCATAGCCCTTGCAGGCAAATACTGTGCCTGAACAGGAATAACAACGCTGTCGGCAGCCGTCAAAGCGTTTAAGGTCAACATACCGAGTGAAGGTCTGCAATCAATAAGGATATAGTCGTAGTTCGGCTTCACCTTGTTCAGATAGTTCTTCAAGATGTTCTCACGGCTCATAGCCGTCACAAGGTACATCTCCAGCGCTTCCAAATCCGTATTGGAAGGAATGAGGTCTACGCCTTCTTCGTGGTGGAGAATACCGCTTTTTACATCTGTGCTATCGTCACGGATAATCTCGTGCATTTTGGTAGCGAGGGTAACAGGGATTTCATCGACACGCTGCCAACCAAGACAGGTTGTTAAGTCGCCCTGTGGATCACAGTCAACGAGGAGTACCTTTTTACCTTGCTTTGCCAAGCCAATGCCCAAGTTCATTGTGGTTGTCGTTTTTCCGACACCGCCCTTCTGATTGCAAATAGCAATAGTTTTGCAGTTTGGCATTCGTTTTCCTCCTTTCAAATGGTTTAATAGCTGTCCTGCAAAAACAGCTATGTAACTTTTCCGCTTATTTGTCCTCGACACCCCAGCGGATAGATAAATCTATATGGGAAGTTCTTCAAGCGCCTGACTGCTATCAGGCTCATAGGAATCTCACCTCTGCCGGGTACTCCGCCAGCTCCGTAGAGAAGTATCATTATCGCTTGTGCAGGTCGTCGCCATATCGGGAGCAGCCCGATACTCACAGACGGAATTAGCGCTCGCTCCTGAAAGGAGGTCGTGGCGTACCGCTGAGGTAGCTTCGCATTTCTGCTTACACAAGTAACGTACTTGAAGAAATGATATTCAGTTGTCAAAGTTCGTGAAAAGGTCTTTTCCGATGGCTCGGAAACAACCCTCTCACTTGTACCCACTGGGAGAGGTCATTTTTGAAGTAAGATTTTGAAAATTTTTTAAAAAAATTTAAAGGCGCATTGTAAAATGAAGTTGCAACAATAAAATAAAAGAGTCCACAGTGACGATTCTGTAGTAGAATTGAGTTTGCGGAACCAATTCGAAAGGATCATCACTATGGACAATCCAAATTGTAACACAGAACACAAGAAATATCAACACATCACATCAGAGGAACGACATGAAATAGAAGTTCGTCTGAAAGACAAGTGGACAATATATGCGATCGCCAAGCATTTGGGCAGACCATACAACACCATAAAGAACGAAGTCAAGCGCGGAACAGTTATGCTTTACGATGGAAAGGTCGCAAGATACAAAGCCGATGTAGCCAAAGAAGTATATCTCGAAAACCGACAAAACAGTCGGCGTAATTATCACACATTAGATGTAGTCGGCTTTCTCAGATATGTAGAAAAGCATTTCAAGGAAGACAAGTGGTCACTGGACGCCTGTGTGGGGTATGCCAAAGCCAATCATCTATACAAAGATGATGAAATGGTATGTACCAAAACGCTGTATAACTATGTGGATCTGGGCTTGCTCGAAATCAAGAATATCGATTTACCTGAGAAGCTATCGAGAAAGACAAAATCTAAGAAAAGCCGCGAAAACAAGCGAAAACTCGGCAACAGTATTGAGCAGCGTCCCGATTCTGTAAATACCAGAGAAGAGTTTGGTCACTGGGAGATCGACAGCGTCATCGGCAGAAAAGTTGAAGGCGAATCTCAGGTGATGACCTTGGTAGAAAGAAAGCGAAGGAAGTCTATTTGGCTCAAGGTAAAAGATCACTCAGCTGAGGCGATTGATGAAGCCTTAGTCGGTCTCATTGAGCACTTCGGAGATAAATACAACGAGGTGTTCAAAAGCATAACCGGAGATAACGGTTCTGAATTTGCCAACCTCTCTCAGGTGGAAGCTAAAGGGATAGCCGTCTATTTCACTCATCCGTATTCTTCCTACGAAAAGGGAACTAATGAGTGCCACAACAAGATGCTGCGAAGATTCATCCCTAAAGGAAAGAGCATAGATGACTACAGCGCCGACGATATTCTCTACTTCGCTGACATAATCAACAATCTACCCCGAAAGATTCTGGGGTACCATACACCGGAGGAACTGTTCGAGCAGGAGCTCGATCGAATATACGCTGCCGCGTGAGCCGCGCCGCCGCGCGAGTTTTCCTCGCTCGTCGCTACGCTCCTTCCTCAGAAAACTCGAGGCAATCTACTACAGACTTAAGAATTGTTGCAACTTGCTATTGCAATTTGCGAAAAAGATTTTTTCGCATAAAAACTGTACAGTTTTGAACCCACGAACAAAATTGATTCACTACCGATAGCACTTGCC
>NZ_JAHLQD010000017.1:0-6865 GCF_018918225.1 Roseburia sp. MSJ-14 | reverse complement strand
AGTGTGTATAAGAGACAGCTGACGCTGATAGATGATTTTGATGAACAGATCGAGCGTTATTGGGATAAAAACGAGAAAAAAATAGCTCCTTGGTATCTGGCGCAAAAGAAACCCGACGATCTGATAATCAGCGCGTCGCCCGACTGTATAATCGAGCCGATCGCCAAAAGGCTCGGTGTAAACTTTATGGCGACGGAGTTCAACCGCAAATACGGGGTGTTCCTGCATAATCTGATGTACGCGCAGGAAAAGGCGCAGTATATTATCGACCACGGCTTTCCGATGATAGACAACTTCTATTCCGACTCGCTCGCCGACACGCCGATCGCCCTTTGCGCCGAAAAAGCGCACCTGGTAAAAAATAAAGCCCGTACCGTGGTCGACTGGCCTGAGCTGGACGAGGAAACACTCAGTAAGGTCCACGAGAAGGTCGATACGGGCTGGAGCGTGCACCTGAACGAATAAGAGACTAACTATTAAAAGTCAATAGGGAAACGAAAAGTTTTCCACAAAAATCAACAATCAGAAAACAGGCACGACAAAAAGAGCAACCGCGTAGTTGCTCGAAAAAATAATCAAGTGAAATAAGGTTATCGCCTGTAAGATTCTCCTGTGGTTTCCAGATGGTAGATCACCCTGACAAGTTTCTTGCAGGCATGAGAAATTGCTACGTTGTAGTGTTTGCCTTCGCTGCGTTTCTTGGCGAGGTATTCGGCAAAGGTATTATCCCAATTACAAACAAACTTCGTGGCGTTGAAAAGAGCGTAACGCAAATATCGGGAGCCGCGTTTCTCCATATGCGAGCACGAAGATGTTAGCTGCCCCGATTGATAGGTAGACGGCGAAAGTCCGGCATAAGCGAGAATCTTGTTCGGTGAGTTGAAATTGTCAAAGTCGCCGATTTCGGCAATAATCATAGCGCCCATGCGGTAGCTGATGCCCGGGATGGTAAGGATGGGAGAATTGATTTCGTCCATGATAATCTCAATGTGAAACTCAATCTCCTCGATCTCTGCATCAAGCTCTCTGATGAGCTTGATAGTGTGTTTGAGCTCCAACGACTTGGCAGGCATATCCGAGCCGATAGAGTTTTTTGCAGCAATGCGAATATCTTCCGCTCTTTCCTTGCCGTAACGCCCTTTAGAAGCGGTTGACAGGAGATTGGTCAGCTTGGTGAGATGAACAGAAGCAATTTGCTTAGCGGACGGAAATTGGCTCAACAACTCATAAACAGAAGCCATATGAAGCGTAGAAACCAGCTTTTCAAGTTCAGGGAACAGTATGTTAACCAATCTTGCGACAGAGGTCTTAAGCTTTGCGCGTTCCTTAACTTTATCAAATCTGTATCTTGTTAGTGACTTTAGCTCTTCGTTGTGGTATAATGTGTTTGAGTAGGACTTTAAGTTCACGTCAGACAACAACATAGCTGCAATGGTATGAGCGTCTACCTTATCCGTTTTCGTCTTTCTAAGGCTTAGACTTTTTCTGTAAAGATTGGTATGTAACGGATTGATAACGTAGGTTGGTAGCCCTTTATCAAGGAGATAGCCCAGAATATTGTAGCTGTAGTGTCCGGTGGCTTCGAGTCCTACTTTAACTTTTGTGAAATCATTTGCCACAGAGCAAATCTTCTCGTAAAGGCTGTCAAAGCCCTCGCGGTTGTTTTGAATGACAAAGGGGTTGAACAGAACCTCGCCTTCTGAGTTCATAACAAAGCAATCATGCTTATCCTTTGCAACATCAATTCCGACAACGATCATACTGATACCTCTTTCATAGTAGTTTCGATACTGCTTAGAGCCACAATACTCTTTGCGATTGTAACCTTGTTCCACATAAACCGTCGTGCGGTATCTAACTGATTAACAACTGTACAAAGAGACTGTGGTTAGAGCCTCTCAGTAACCGTCTTGCGGTAGGAAAGAAATACTAATCCACAGTATCTCTAACAGTATAGCATACAGTCCTTGGAGAGGGACTCTAATAACTACTACTCTATAATACAAGGAAAGTAAATGTATATAATCATTTATGATTTCGGAACAAGCAGCGTAAAAACCTGCCTGTTTAATATCGATTCACAAATCGATCTTGTTGACGAGGCTTCAGCCGAGTACGGACTTTACATCTCTGACAACGGAGGCGCGGAACAGGACGCGGAAGAATGGTGGAACGCGATTTGTTCAACCACGAGGGATTTGTTAAAAAAATCGAATGTTAAGCCCAATGAAATAGAAGGAATGGCGTTCTGCACACAGATGCAGGGAGCGGTTTTTGTTGACGAGAACGGAAACGCCCTAAGACGCCCGATGAACTACCTTGACCAAAAGGGCTATAAGGAATACAAGGAATGTATGGGGCGCGGAGTGATCAAGGTTTCGGGCTGCAGCCTTTATAAACTGTTGCGAAACCTGCGCGTGAATTACGCCGGCTCAACGAGCGCCAAGGACCCCGTCTGGAAATACAAGTGGGTCGAAAACAACGAGCCTGATGTATTTAAAAAAATATATAAATGGCTTGATATCAGCGACTATCTTGTATCGCGCTGTACCGGCAGGATCGTCAGAACGGCGGACACGGCTTTTGCGACCTTTCTTTATGACACGCGAAAAGGCAAGGAAGGCTGGAACAAAGGTCTTTTAAAGATGTATAAGGTCGACCCCGACCATATGCCCGACATCATCGACTGCACTGATTTGGTCGGCGGACTCACAGACAAAGCGGCTCGTGAGCTCGGACTGGTTGAAGGGATCCCCGTATTCGGTGGCGGCGGCGATACCACCTTTGTAAATATCGGCGCCGGATGCACAACGCCGGGAGATACGCATATCTACGTCGGAACATCGGGGTGGGTATCTACATTTATGGATCACCAAACCGTCGACATCAATGCCATGATCACAGGTGTTCTGTCCGCCAAGCACGGCTACTACAATTATTACGCTGAGCTTGAAACTGCCGGAAAATGTTTTGAATGGGCGCTCAATCATCTTGCGCTGGACGAGGTCGGAGTTTACCGGAACGCTTCTGCGGTTACTGATGATATCGAGAGCAAATACACAAGCCTATATGATCACCTTTCCGATGAGATCGCCAAGTCGCCCGCGGGGGCCAACGGCATTATCTTTACCCCTTGGCTGCACGGTAACCGCTGTCCGTTTGAGGACTCAAACGCGGGCGGAATGTTCTTTAACATAAAGATCGAAAACGACAAAAGAGATATGCTCCGCGCGGTTTTGGAGGGTATTTGTTATCATTTGCGCTGGCTGCTGGAATGTGAAGAAAAAAAGGTGAAAACGTCCGATACTATCCGATTTGTCGGCGGCGGAGCGCTTTCACGCGTCACCTGCCAAATGCTGGCGGATATTACAGGCAGAAAGATAGAGACGATCGACAACACCCGTGAGGTCGGCGCTATCGGAACGGCGCTCGTTGTTGCGGCGGGTATCAAAGGCGAGGATGTGCTTGCGTTATCGCGCCGCTTGGTAAAAGCCGATCACTTATACATTCCTGACCCTGAAAACAAGGGCATATACGAACGCAGCTACAGGGTTTTCAAAAACCTCTACAAGTCCAACGCCTTGAATTATAAGAATATCAACAAAGATATCGGAAGAAAAAACTGACCGGTTTATTGATGATCCGCGTTTTTTGTATCATAAGTTGACCCCCTGTAAGGACGGTGAGATAACGATGAATTTGAGCAAAACACGATCCATAGAGCTCCCGCTGACAATGGATAGCTTTGAACCCGCCAATCTGTTTGTTGAACAATGGCTGGCGCAAAACCGTTTCGGCAAGGATGCTATACTAGAGACAAAGCTGCTGTTTGAAGCGCTGTTCTGCGATATCATCAAACAGGGCTATGATCAGAACACCACGCTGACGATTAAGGCGCAGCGAACCTTCGGTGAGTATAATATCAAGTTCGGCTTTGAGGGAAAGACCTATGTTCCCGAAAAAAACGCAGAAAACATATCGTCCGAATCAAAGATCATTCAGGCTTATCACGACAAGATAGGCTACCGATACCGGTCAGGCTATAACAGCATCCGCGTAGTCGTCAAGCGAAACTACCGCAGCTCGCTGCTGTACTGCATAATCGGGATCGTGCTGGCTATCCTTGTCTATTTTCTGCTCAACGCGATGATGAGCGCCGAAAAGATGATCGAGATAGACAAAAGCTATATAATGCCTATGATGGATCAATTCGCCAACGCGATGCTGATGGTAGGCGCGCCCGTCACCTTCTTTTCGCTGGTAAAGAATCTGACGGACATCTATATAATTTCGGAAAAAAGCTCTTCGGACAGAAAGTTGCAGATAAAGACTATCGCTACTTCGGTGATCGCAGTTTTTCTTGCGATCGGGACGAGCTTCCTGATCGCGTTCATCTTGAGCAATCTGGATGGCTATCTTGAAGGGCAGGAACCATTTGGAGGAGGAATGACCGCCACACAGTTCATTTCTTCCCTGCTGCCGAGCAGTATTTTCGAGCCCTTTGAAACGTACCTTCCGTTCCCGATCATTATTCTCGCGCTGCTTACCACATACGCTTTCTGTTCGATCGGAGAGTATTTTGACGTCATGCAAAAAGGGGTCAACGTATGTTTGACATTCTTTTCCAAAATGCTGAACGTCGTGATGTTTACCCTGCCGTTTTTCTGCTTCCTTGCGTTTCTTTCGTCACTCTTGGTTGATGGCTTTATCAATCTTATCGTTGTGGCAGAATTTGTCGGTATGGTATTCCTAAGTTTGATCGTGATGGCGGCGTTTTATCTGATACGGCTTTTGATCGGCGGCGTCAAGATCGTTCCGTTTATCAAAAAATTCCCTCCGCTGCTCTGGGAAAACTACAAAATCAATTCAGCCATTGACGCCCTCCCCTACAACATAAGATACTGTTGGCGGGAATATGGCTTTGACAGAAAACGCATCTCGGCAAAACTGCCGATCCTTGCTCAGACCAATCAGGACGGCAACTGTTATTTGATCATGCTGGTCTCCATGATCTATATCTATATGCTGGGGATAAATGTTTCCTTGCTGCAAATCATCGGGATCGCAGTTCTCGTTTTGTTCCTGTCCATCGGCGCGCCGAACCAGCCGGGGTCTATCTTGATCGGTATGCTGATCATCACCTTCTATTTGCAGGCGGACGAGCTGATTTTAGTCGCGATCTATGCCGAGGTCTTTTTTGGCGCTCTCCAGAACGCGATCAACGTTGTCGGCGATATCGTTACGGTGGCGATAGAGGAGCAAAAATCAATGCGGTCAACAGCATAAAGCACAAATGCACTGCAAAAGTTCCGTAAACGGAAGCAGCAGCCGTAACATATGGCACAGCAAAGTCATAATAAGAGATAAAACAAATCCGAACCCTCTCCAACCGGAGCATATGACGATATTCGGCGACGACGGAAATGAATTAGCCGACGTGTAAAAAATAATAATTAAGGACATCCCATTCTGTCAAAGAAGAGATGTCCTTATTTTATACACAAGTATAACCGCCGTCAACGGGTAGCATTATTCCGTTGACATATGCAGCGTTGTCGGAAGCGAGGAAGATAGCCGCCGCGTCGAGTTTGCCTTCCTCGCCGTAACGCTCGGCAGGAATTACACTGTCGGCGTACTGCAATCACTCACTTAATACGTCGCCGATAACTGATTTCAGCGTTTTAGCGGATTCTTTCAATGCCGCTTTTTCCTTGTCATTCAGTTCGATCGGCACTTGACCTTCTACGCCGTGCTTGCCTACAATCGCAGGCATACTAAGAGCTACGCCGTTTATTTCCTCGCCTGTCTGTATGCTTGAAACCGGCAATACGGATTTTTCATCCCTGACGATCGCCTCACAAATTCGCTTGACAGACATAGCAATTCCGTAGTAGGTGGCCTTTTTCTTTTCGATGATCTCATAGGCGCTGTTCTTCACGCCGTCGGCAATTTCTCTCATTGCCCGCTGATGCTGATAATGTCCGCGCATTTCGCAGAACTTGTGAAGCGGAACTCCCGACACATTGGCGCTGCTCCAAGCGGCTATCTCGCTGTCGCCGTGTTCGCCGATGATAAAAGCGTGAATACTTCTGCTGTCCACACCGAGATGTTCGCCGAGCAGATATTTCAGTCTTGCGGTGTCAAGGACTGTGCCCGAACCGAATACTCTGTTCGACGGAAATCCGCTGAGCTGTTTTGCAACGTAAGTCAGAATATCCACAGGGTTTGCAACCACCAGTAGGATGCCGTCCTTATTATATTTCGCAATCTCAGGAATGATCGATTTGAAGATCGCAACATTCTTCTTCACTAAATCAAGTCGTGTTTCACCGGGCTTTTGTCCCGCGCCTGCGGTTACGATAACTACCGCGGCGTCGCTGATATCCTCATAGCTGCCTGCGTAAATCTGCATAGGCTTTGAAAAAGGAAGCCCGTGACTGATGTCAAGCGCTTCGCCCTCGGCTCTGTTCCTGTCAGCGTCGATCAGGACGATCTCTGAGAACAAATGGCTTTCCATCAGCGCAAACGCCGAAGCCGAGCCTACAAATCCACAGCCGATAATAGCTACTTTCCTGCTGTTCATTTCTACCATAGTAGTCACTCCTTTTCTGTTCTGATTGTATTATATACCGTATTGGCAGGATTAATCTAAAATTGACCGTCTCTTGTAATCGTCACGACCTGCCACGGAATGAACTTTCCGCTGTTTCTGAGCGCCTGCTCCGCGGCTCTCTGCAAGCCGCCGCAGCACGGAACTTCCATCCGCACGATGGTGACGCTCTTGATATCGTTATTGCTGATGATCTCGGTCAGCTTGTCGGTGTAGTCCACCATATCGAGCTTCGGACATCCGATAAGGGTGATC
>NZ_JAHLQD010000057.1:0-6895 GCF_018918225.1 Roseburia sp. MSJ-14 | reverse complement strand
AGATGTGTATAAGAGACATCATTCGCCTGCCTATCATTACGTTTAGCATTATAGGAAGCTTTGAAGAACGGCAGGGTCAAAAAGAGGTTTTTTATGCAAAGTTGGCTGCCGGTGGGCGCTTTAGCCTGCCTACTATAATTCATTCCCCCTAAAACTTTATAAAGAAAATATGAAAATAATTCCCGAAAAGTCTTTTATTCTGCCGCTTTTTATTGTATAATAATAGCAACTCGACAGAATGGGACGCTTTTCTGTTGAAATCTCATGAAAAAGGAAGATAAATATGCCATTAGTAAACGCAAAAGAAATGCTTACCAAAGCAAAGGCAGGCCACTACGCTGTAGGCCAGTTCAACATCAACAACCTTGAGTGGACAAAGTCCATCCTGCTGACAGCTCAGGAGCTCAACTCTCCCGTTATCCTCGGCGTTTCCGAGGGCGCAGGCAAATATATGTGCGGCTACAAGACCGTTGTCGGCATGGTCACCGCTATGCTTGAGGAGCTCAACATCACCGTTCCCGTTGCTCTCCACCTTGACCACGGCAGCTACGAAGGCGCCAAGAAGTGCATTGAGGCTGGCTTCAGCTCCATCATGTTCGACGGCTCGCACTATCCCATCGACGAGAACGTCGCTAAGACAAAAGAGCTTGTAGCTACCTGCAACGAGCTGGGTCTGTCCATCGAGGCAGAGGTAGGCTCTATCGGCGGCGAGGAAGACGGCGTTATCGGCGCGGGCGAATGTGCCGATCCTCAGGAGTGCAAGATGGTTGCTGATCTGGGCGTTACCATGCTGGCTGCCGGCATAGGCAACATCCACGGCAAGTATCCCGACAACTGGCAGGGACTCAGCTTTGAGACCCTCGACGCTATCCAGCAGCTCACCGGCGACATGCCCCTCGTTCTTCACGGCGGCACGGGAATCCCGGCTGACATGATAAAGAAGGCTATTGAGCTTGGCGTTTCCAAGATCAACGTAAACACCGAGTGCCAGCTCGCTTTCGCTGCGGCTACCAGAAAGTATATTGAAGAGGGCAAGGATCTTCAGGGCAAGGGCTTCGATCCCAGAAAGCTTCTCGCTCCCGGCGCGCAGGCGATCAAGGACACCGTTAAAGAAAAGATGGAGCTGTTTGGTTCCGTCGGCAAAGCGTAATCTATATTTTTACAGTATTAAGGGCTGCCGTTTGGCAGCCCTTTATGCTGTAGAAAAAGTCCGGGTCTTTTTTCAGAACAACGTTTGAGAAAAAGAAAGCCTCCTTTCGTAAAGGAGGTGGCACGGCATTTATGCCGTGGCGGAGGATTTCCTGCGCCGTGTTATCCTTTATTACCGCGGTGTTATCAGAAAAATCGGTGCGAGTAAATCCTCAGTCACGCCGCAAAGCGGCGCGACAGCTCCTTTACAAAAGGAGCCTTTTGCACAACTATACGTTCCTGCCACACATTGGGGAAAGGCGGTAACCCTTTTGTCGCTCCGCGACAAACACCCTCATCCGACCAATTCGCAAAGCGAATTGCCCACCTTCCCCACAAGGGGGAAGGCTTTCACTGAGCTAAACGTCTGTGCCTTACATTGGGGTATCTCTCCACGCGTTTCGCTGCGCTCCACTTGGTCGAGATGACATTAGGCGGCAACGGGCGCACACATGGGTGCGCCCCTACGTAATACCTAATACCTGATACCTAGTACCTAATACCTAATCTAGCCTCCAGCTTCTAGCATCTAGCATCTTTCTTTTGAGCGACGTTTGGCAGCCCTGTTTGTTTTGTGTTTTATTGTCTGAGATAGTCGCAGGCGGAGTCGTACGACATTGCTATACTTGAAGAGAATCCTTCCGATTCATGATAATAATGGCAAAGATATGTTTCAGCCTTGTCTTGAATTTCCTGCTTATAATCTTCAAATTCCGATTTTGTTACCGAAGAACCGCCGATAGAGTATTTTGGCGGAGTTGAACCATCTGTTCCTTTCACAACCTTTTCTGCTAAAAGCGTTTCCGAAACGGTGGTTTCGCCGACATCATATTCTGTTATGTTGCAGCTGCCGTGTGTAACGATAGAGTAAAGCTTTGAATCGCTGTCAACAAAGATCTGATATACTCCTTCGGCTCCCGCCATTGAGTAGATCTGCTCGTCATACATAGTTATCATTTCGCCGGCGTGATATGAGAAGATAGTCAAATTGATCCTTATATGCTGTTCGTCACCGTATCTTACGCAGACGAACTCATCAACGCCGTCGCCGTTAAGGTCTTTGAACGCAATGGAGTTTTCTTCGCGATCGCGGAAGTATTGATGCTGATCGTGCACGAAATCACTGCGGTTGTTTTCAAGATATTCCAGATAAGCGCTGTACGCGGCGTTTTGCTGAGGCTCGGTGGTCGGCTCCTCGGTCGTCGGCTCCTCGGTCGTCGGCTCGACGGTGGTCGGTTCCTCGGTCGTGATGACCGGCAGCGTGGTCGCGGGCTCGGTGGTTATTACAGCGTCTGAGGCTTTCTTTTTGTCGGTTCCGGGCGCGATCTCAAAGCGCTTTTTGTCTTTGTTGAGAGTGATAACGGAATACTTGTTTTCGATCTTATCCTTTTTTGCCTCGGACAGATCGGCAAGCTGGGTAAGCGCCTCCTGCTGGGACACTTCGGGATCGACCGCCATGACGCTTACCGCTGCCATTTTAACGGCAGTTTCGCGGTCGCCGGGGCCGACGCTGATCTGCTTGATTTTTTGGCTTTTCTCCTCGAGGTCAAGACCGATCTCAAAATCGCCGCCGGAATAAACGGCGTTGGTTTCGGTGACGTTCCACTTGTCTTTTTGCAGCGTTTCCGCGCCGAGGATGCGGTTCATCTCGTCAGTGTATTCGGCGCAGGTGAAGTCGAAGGTGTCGGGATTGGATTTTTTATTGTTGGTGATGAAAACCACAAAAGCCGCTGCCATCGCGACGGCTACCGCCGAAAGGCAGATGAGCGTGATTATAAGCGGCTTGCGGTTGCCTTTTTGCGTGTTAGGCGCGCCGCAATTGGGGCAATTAGGCATATCCGCGCTGAGCGGTGCGCCGCAGTTTTTACATTTCATTGTCATTCACTCCTTATTGTCAGAATAATCCGGTGAGATAATTATATCATATGGGCGCGTATATAATCAAGACGATTTTAAAAACTATTGCAAAAAGCGGGCGGATATGTTATGGTTATTTAAAGAAAACCAATTGCACATTTAACAGGAGGAAACGAAATGGAATTGATACAGAGCTTTTCGGTTGACCATATGCGCATAGTACCCGGTATTTTTACAAGCAGGGTGGATAACTTGGGCGAATACTCGGTAACGACCTATGACATAAGGCTTAAAAGACCCAACAGAGAGCCGGTGATCGACGTTGCGGCTATGCATTCGCTTGAACATATCATAGCGACCTTTCTTCGCAACGACCCCGTCTGGAAGGACGAGGTGATCTACTGGGGACCTATGGGCTGCCTTACGGGCTTTTATCTTATTCTTAAGGGCAGCCGCACTCCGCAGGAGATCTACGCCTTGGTTCTGAAAGCCTTCAAGTCTGTGAACGACGCTTCGCAGGTGCCCGGCACCACTCCGGAAAACTGCGGCTACTACCGCATGCACAACCTTGAAATGGCGAAGTGGTACGCGAACGAATTCGCCGCTTATCTTGAAGCGAACGCGGAGAACAGCGACATTTTTGAGTACCCCAAAGCGGAGCGGCTTGTGACGGACGACGGGCAGCGCTTTTTCGATTCGTGATACGCCGCCGCAACATACTTTTACAGCAAAACAGGGCTGCCCGTTTGGCAGCCCTGTTTGTGTTATCCGTATTGCTGATAAAGATCTTCAAATCTGTTTATTGAAATGCCGAGCTTGCCCCAAGGGGTTTTGCCGTTTGTACACGATACGATGAAGAAAACGATCAACACCGCAAGGATGATCACGATAATCAGCGCGACCTTGTTTGGGTTCCCTCTCATTTTTCGTGACCTCCTTTTTTGATATAAATTTTGATATAAATATTATATAGAATAACCGCCGCGATTTCAAGGTGTGACGGCTATTTTTTTGAAATTTTTTATCGCCTTTTTCAACGGGCGGTATGCAAGTGAGCTACTTGTTTTTTTGCCCGATAAGTGATATACTCATGCTATAACAGAAAAGGGGGACGCAATATGTTGCAAACCGCCAGCGGCGAACTTAAATTCTTATATCCCGAATACTTTCATATGATGTCCATTGAAGAGATCGACCGGTATTTTTGCGACCACACCAACCGCATTGGTATACGTAGCAACGAACGCCATGTTATTGTATCGGTATCGTACACAAAACCGAAGATCGTAAATTATTTAACGGACGCTAAATCGGTGCTCAGCTCAGCGGAGCGGAATATGAAGCGCAATCTGAAAAACTACAGGTGCATCGAAAAACGTCAGTTTGACGTTGCGTCGAAAAAGGCGTACAGCGTACGCTTTGAATACACCGCGACGGATTCGCCGGTGGAGCAGTGCGGCGAGCTGATCGTTTTTCGCGTTAACCAAAAATTCTACTCCATATATTATGTATCCTTAAAAAGCTTGGATCAGGAAAACCACCGTGATTTTCAAGCTATTCTGAACAGCATGAAATTGGCTTGATTTGCCGTTAAAAAATTTTTTTAAATTATCCTCGTTTTGTTGTAAAGTTGTTGCAGTCTGTCTGATATACTGTAGACAAGATCAAGGCAATACTTGAAATAATAACACAACGGAGGATAAACATTATGAAAAAGAAAAGATTATTTACAGCTATCACATCTGCTGTTCTGGCGCTGACGACCGTGATCGGCGCGGCGACAATAACAGCAAACGCCGCGGCCGCGGAAAAGAAAACGACGTCGGTCAAAAGCATATCGTCAAAGAACTGGATGAAATACCTGCGCGACGATATTAAGCTGAATGAGATAACCATTCCCGGCGCGCATGACGCCGCAATGGTACATTCATCGGCGGTGTACCCGGTTTCGGTATTTACGCTGACGCAAAAGTACCATATCGGCACGCAGACATGGACGGACAAGGGATTTTTCAGATCAGACCGCAAGGTTTCCGAAGAAGGTCTGCTTGAGCGCGGCGTAAGGTACCTCGATATCCGCTACGGATTGATAAAAGGCGACCGGAAACATTCGGACATAAAGTACGCCAGCGACAGGCTGAAATTAGTGCACGGCGGCTTTACAGCTGAGTGCAAGGTGTCTGAAAACTCGTTTGGTGTTTCAAGCTATGACTACGTCAACAACGAAAAGCTGATGCAGTGGCTGAAAACGTTCCTGAAGGAAAACCCATCGGAAACCGTTATTTTGGACATAGCCTCCGATGACGGCGACAACAACCCCACGGTAGAATCCTTTGTATATGATTTTTATAAGCAGCAGGCTGAAAACCCGCGCGCGGAATATCCCGAGATATATGTGGGCGACCATGTTCCCACATTGGGAGAAGCCAGAGGCAAGCTGGTTATAATGACAAATATAAACGCGGGACATTACCGCAACGACATGGGTATAAAAGGCAACGGCAACCGCGATTTCGGCGTTTACAAAAACGGCAAATACATCGGCGACTGGGCTTTCAAAACCGTGACGACCATGGGCGACAAGGCCCGCAAAACCTTTGGCTTATCAGTAAAGGACGACAACAAAAAGTACGCGATCTTCAAGAATAATTATTGGGAAGACGACAGCATTTGGAAAAGCGACAAATGGCAGTGGGTGTATAACGGTCTGACAGACGCGGGCACCTTTATGAACAAAGAAAAGAGCCAAGGCACAAACGCATTTATGCTGACTTTTACATCGTCGAATACCTACATGGGCTTAGAGGGACCTCAACGCTATGCGGAATGGCTTATTCCCAAGGTGACCGACCATATCAAGAAAAACCCGAACAACTTTTACGGTATTGTCGCGATGGATTTCTGCGACACCGATAACGGTGGCAAGCTGAACAAAACCGGCTTAGGCGCAGATACAAGCTCGAGGATCCTGTTTGAAACCAACTTTGCAAGGTTCGGCATAGCAAACGCTTAAAAACAAACACATTATATATCGATCTGCACGTCAGGGGCAGGCTCAAAGCTCTAAAGAGTTATGAGCCCGCCCCTTTAAATCATCAAAAAGTGCGGTTTGGCGCCGTATTACCCTTGCGTTTCCTGCTAAAATTATGTATAATTATAGGAAATGAATAATACGGAGGTTCAAAAATGAAAAAATATTCATTCGCGCTAAAAGCCGCGGCGGTCTCGGTTTCGGCGCTTGTCATCGCGGGCTCGCTTGCGCCCTGCGCTTCGGCGGCCGAAAGGAAATACAGCAAAAAAGATTTAACCGCTTATATGTTCAGCGAAGACAAAAAAGATACGCTGAGCTGCCTGATTTATGACGATATGCCGTCGGTACCGTATGTCAGCTTTGTCGATTACCTTGGAAAGCTGTTCGACAACGACTTTTCGATTTCGGAAAAGGGCAACGGCGTGTACAGCGTGACCTGCTCGACAAACATTCCCATGGAGATAGATACCGCAAAGGACACCATCCACTGCAAAGAGTTTGAGCATTTTTTGCCTATTGAAACGACCGACGCGGACAACGACGGCCCCGAGGCTGTATACATAAAGAAGGCAAAGAATATCATGAAGGGCGAGGTAAACGCGCTTGATTTGGATTACGGCAAATACAACATCGACATAACAGCCGTAGACGGAAAGATTTATTTTCCGCTTACTTCCCTGAGCAACCTGTTTTGCGACACATATATTTCCGCGGTGTATTTAAACGGCGAGATCTATTTTTGGCCGACCACGTTGCCCGAATATTTTGAAACAGACGAAGCTTACAGCACAAAGCCGCTGTCTCTTATACACATCTCCG
>NZ_JAHLQD010000001.1:0-7167 GCF_018918225.1 Roseburia sp. MSJ-14 | reverse complement strand
AGATGTGTATAAGAGACAGGTATTTCTGGCGATCGTCATCCTGCTCACCGTCTACGCGGAGCTTGCGGTCAAGCACCAACTCCGCGACGTCATCATCCGTGATATGCAGACGCTGTCCGAACAGGCTGTCACCATGGCGGTGGATGACTTTTTGGAGGAGCATGCCGATACGGGGAACAGGATGTGCGACATCACCTATGACAACGGCTCTGTCGCCGCGATCTCGACCAACGCCGCTTTCGTCAATGCCGCCAAAACCTACATCACCGAACACGCGCAGGACTGCATCGACCGCCTGTCCCGTACACAGGGCATCAGTGTGCGGCTCGGCAATTTCACGGGCTTGGTGTTCCTGTCGAACTTCGGCCCCGAGATCCCCTTCTCCGTCGACAGCACCCAGACCGTATCCTGCGAATTCCAAAGCAGCTTTGCGTCCGCGGGCGTCAACCAGACCGTCCACCACATCACCGTCACCGTGTATGTCGATCTCTTGATCTACGGTCCGATACGCGTCGGCGAGACCGTGAGCACCGAATCCGCCTTCGAGATCGCCCAGACCGTCATCGTCGGCACGGTACCGTCCTACAGCGGCGTGGTATCATATTGACTTGTGTCGGATGCTGTGTTAAACTGGGTGCGGTGATAAAATGCGACATTTTGACTATAACGAGTTCAGGGTGCAGTTCAGTATGCTGCACGACCAGCTTCTGACCGACGCCGCTTATGAGAACGACATTTTGAGATTGACCTTCGGTGAATTCAGGATCTTTCGCGAGGATTATTCCGATGAAACCTACTATGAGCGATACAAGGACTATCGGGAATGTACGCTCGAGATCCACCTGCACACCTTCCCCGTTGAGGATTTGAATGAACCGACCCTTTGCATTTTGAAAGGGGAGAGGTTCAAATGTATGAAGATGGATTATGATATATTGGTCGATTTCCTTCGGTCGCTTCGTGCGCGGTTTACCTTTGCGGCCGTTTCGAATAACGACGAGCTCGAATTGCAGATGCTTTCCTCTCACGATAGTGTAATGAAACGCAAGTATCGGGACTGTGAATATCGGCTCAGCGTCTTTGCCAACGCGTTTGATTTTATATGGAGATGAACCTTCGTCGCCTGTCTTGCTGACAGGCGGCTTTCTTTTACGGCCATCCCAATATTTTGCGTGAAAATGCTTGAAAAGGCGGATATATTGTGCTATAATACTACGGATAATAGGATTATAATGTGCAGATATGCGCATTTGTCTATAATATTTAAGAATCATCATAGGGGACCCCAAAAAGCCCCTGCTTTTTGGGGAGAGGAGGAACCGCCACATGAGGTCAAGGCATACCAACCGGATATGCCTGCCGAATACGGCGAGTGACGACGAACGGAGGAATACAATTTGTCTGAAACCGTCAAGATGTCCGACAGTCAAATTGAATATCTGAACCTGACCGCCGAGCTGATGAGCATCCGCAAGCGCGGTGATGTTCCTCTGGCGTATGTCCGCACCTACGGCTGTCAGCAGAATGTCGCCGACAGCGAGCGCATCAAGGGTATGCTCCGAAAAGCCGGCTACAGCTTCACCGAGAATGCGGAAGAAGCGGACTTCATCCTGTTCAACACCTGCGCGGTACGCGAACACGCCGAGGACAGGGTGTTCGGCAACGTCGGCGCTCTGAAAAAGCTCAAGCACCGCCATCCGCAGATCCTGATCGCGTTGTGCGGCTGTATGATGGAGCAGGAGCATGTCGCGAAACGGATCCACGACAGTTTTCCGTTCGTCGGACTGGTATTCGGCACTCACTGTATGCACGAGTTCCCCGAACTGCTCTATAAAAGTCTCGTGGACGGCTCGCGCGTCTTTGTCCGCGATAACGACGACAAGAAGGTCTATGAGGGCATCCCGACCTGCCGTGACGGCAAGTTCAAGGGATGGCTGCCGATCATGTACGGCTGTGACAACTTCTGCACCTATTGCATCGTGCCGTATGTGCGCGGCAGAGAACGCAGCCGTCAGCCTGAGATCATCATTGCGGAAGCGAAGGAAATGATCGAACAGGGCTACAAGGACATCACCCTGCTCGGACAGAACGTCAACAGCTACGGCAAGGGCCTCGACCCGCGACCGACCTTCGCACAGCTGATCGGCGAGATCGACAAGATCCCCGGCGATTATTGGCTGCGCTTTATGACCTCGCACCCGAAGGACTGCACCCATGAGCTGATCGATACCATCGCCGAAAGCGAGCATATCTCGCTCCATCTGCACCTGCCGTTCCAGTCGGGATCGGATCGGGTGCTCAAGGCGATGAACCGTCACTATGACCGCGCGAAGTACCTCGATATCGTCAACTACGCCAAAGCGCGTATCCCCGATGTATCCCTGACCTCCGACGTCATCGTCGGCTTTCCCGGCGAGACCTATGAGGATTTTCAGCAGACCTTGTCGCTGATTCGCGAGGTGGGCTTCACCTCGTTGTTCACCTTCATCTTCTCACCCCGCAACGGCACCCCCGCCGCACAAATGGACGACCCCGTCTCTGATGAAGAGAAGGGCAAGTGGTTCCGCGAGCTATTAGCCGTGCAGGAGGAGATCGCCGCCGAGCGATGCGCCTCGATGGTCGGCAGAGTGGAGAAGGTGCTCGTCGAAGAAAAGGCGAAGAAAGAGGGCAGACTCTGCGGCAGGACATCCGGCAATATCATCGTCGAATTCGACGGCGACGACAGCCTGATCGGCGACTTCCATAACGTCAGGATCACTCAGGCAAGGAATTGGATCCTGACGGGAGAGTTAGCATAGGCTCCCTTTGGTAAAGGTGAGGTGTTGTCCAAATCTTTGATTTGGGCTACAACTCCCATACACCGGAGAGCTCCCGCCGAATGGCGGGTGAGGGATTGCATCAATGGAGCAAAGCGACCAACCGAAAAAATGGTTGTTCGCTGACGCTCGGTCAATCAATACAATTCATCCGTCACCGTAGGGTGACACCTTCCTTTCCCAAAGGAAGGCAGTATAATTCTAAAGGAGAAATATAACATGGCAGACGTAATTGCAATCGCTAGACAACTCGGACACGCGATCCAGGAACAGGAAGAGTATAAAACCATCATGACCGCGAAGGACGCGGCTGATAACGATGAAGCCTTACAGGCTTTGATCACCGAATTCAATATCAAGCGCGTCGCGATCAACGCCGAGGCGTGCAAGACCGACCGCGATGACGAGACCCTCAAAAAGCTTAACGAGGAAATGCGCACCGCTTACTCCGATATCATGAACAACGAGCACATGAAGGCATACAACGACGCAAAGCAGGCGTTCGATAAGGTGCTCCAGCGCGTCCTCGCGATCGTTCAGCAGAGCGCCGAGGGTCAGGATCCCGACACCACCGATTTTTCCGAGGACTGCACCCACGAGTGCTCCACCTGCGGAGGATGTGGCTGAGACGGCACCTTGGTGCCGCGGTGAATGGTGAACGGTGAATGGTGAACGGTGCCGGTCACTCGCTTCGCTCAAACAATTCTATTTGTTAACTAACTAACTAACTACTAACCACTGACCACTGACCACTGAGAAAGGAAGTGAGGATATGGCGGAGTTATCTCCGATGATGCAGCAATATTTTAAGATCAAAGAGGAGAACAAGGACAGCATCCTGTTCTTCCGACTCGGCGATTTCTATGAAATGTTCTTTGAAGACGCCAAGCTCGCTTCCAAGGAACTGGAGCTCACCCTCACCGGCCGTGACTGCGGACAGGAGGAGCGCGCGCCGATGTGCGGCGTACCCTTCCATTCCGCCGAGAGCTACATCGCCCGACTGGTCGAAAAGGGCTACAAGGTCGCGATCTGTGAGCAGACCGAGGATCCCAAAGCCACCAAGGGACTTGTCAAGCGCGATATCATCCGCGTCATCACACCCGGCACCGTCATGGAATCCTCCATGCTCGATGAGAGCGAGAACAACTACATCTGCTCACTGTACGCGGACAAGCGCTATACCGGCGTCGTGTTTTGCGATATCTCCACCGGTCAGCTGTTCGTATCCCGCTTCAAAAGCGACCACAGCTTTTCTCAGCTCAAGGATCAGATCACTTCCTATAACCCTCGGGAGCTGTTGATCTCCGGCAAGCTCGCGCAGAACAAGGTGCTGCACCTGTTCATCAAAGAAAAGCTCCCCAACGCCGCGGTATCTCATCCCGATGAAAGCCGCTGCGGATTGCTCGAATGTACCGCTTTGCTCGAACAGCATTTCAGCAAAGAGAATATGGACAAGATCGCCGACTCGAATGAGCTGATCATCGCGCTCGGCGTGCTGATGTCCTATCTGAAAGATACACAAAAAACAGGTCTTGAGCGTATCGACACCATCGAGCTCTACGTAGAAGACCAGTACATGAAGCTCGATTTCAATACCCGCCGCAATCTGGAGCTCACCCGCACCATGATCGCGAAGGAAAAGAAACATTCACTCCTCTGGGTGCTCGATAAGACCAAGACCGCTATGGGCAAGCGCCTGATGAAGTTCTGGGTCGAGCATCCTCTGATGAATATCACGACGATCCTAAAGCGCCAGAACGCCGTCGAGGAGCTGGTGAACGACACCGTCAACCGTTTGGAGCTGACGGCGAACCTCACCGGTATCTTCGATATCGAGCGCCTGATGACCAAGATCGTCTACGGCTCCGCCAACGCGCGTGAACTGCGCTCGCTGTGTCAGGCGCTGACCAACCTGCCCGCGCTCAAAGCGACCCTTGAACCCTTCAAATCCAAGCTCCTGCACGAGCTGTACCGTGACATCGATCCGCTCGATGATATGCGCGCGCTGATCGATGAGGCGATCGTAGAGGATCCGCCCTTTTCTGTGCGTGAAGGAGGCTTGATCAAAGAGGGCTACTCCGCGCCGCTGGATGAGCTCAAGCATGACATGAACGACTCCACCTCTCTGCTCGCCCGCATCGAAGCGGAGCAAAAGGAGCAGACGGGGATCCCCAAGCTGAAGGTCGGCTACAACCGCGTCTTCGGCTACTATATCGAGGTCACCAATTCCTACAAAAATCTGGTGCCCGAGCACTACATCCGCAAACAGACTTTGACCAACTGCGAGCGCTATATCACACCCGAGCTCAAAGAGATCGAGAGCCGCATCCTCGGCGCCAAGGAGCGATCGGTCGCCATCGAGTATGAGCTGTTCAACGATGTGCGCGAGCAGATCGCGCTCAACCTCGACCGTATCGAACGCACCGCCAAGGCGATCGCCGCGCTGGATGTACTGGTATCGCTCGCCAATGTAGCGGCGGACAACCGCTATACCCGTCCCGACGTCACACAAAACTCGGTCATCCGTCTCAAGGACAGCCGCCATCCCGTTGTGGAGGCGCTGCTCAGCGACGCGATGTTCGTCCCGAATGACGTCCTGCTCGATAATATCGACAACCGTATCGCGATCATCACCGGCCCCAATATGGCGGGTAAATCCACCTATATGCGGCAGGTCGCGCTGATCGTGCTGATGGCGCAGATGGGCAGCTTTGTGCCTGCGTCCTATGCCGAGATCGGTCTTGTCGACGCGATCTTCACGCGCGTCGGCGCGTCGGACGATCTCGCGTCCGGTCAGTCCACCTTTATGGTGGAGATGAACGAGGTCGCCAACATCGTTTCTCACGCGACTTCCAAGAGCCTGCTGATCCTCGACGAGATCGGCAGAGGCACCTCGACCTACGACGGCATGAGTATCGCGCGCGCGGTACTGGAATTCGTCGCCGATAAAAAGAAGCTCGGCGCACGCGCCCTGTTCGCGACCCATTACCATGAGCTTACGGTGATGGAGGAGCTGCTCGACGGCGTCAAGAACTATAACATCGCCGTCAAAAAACGCGGCGACGAGATCACCTTTTTGCGCCGTATCGTACCCGGCGGCGCCGATGAAAGCTACGGCGTTGAGGTCGCTAAATTAGCCGGTCTGCCCGACAGCATCATCGAACGAGCCAAAGAGATCTTGGCGGAGCTCAATTCATCCGCTCCGCAGGAACATATTCAGCACGAAGCACCCGCGCGGGAGGACAGTATGCAGCTCAGCCTCATGCCCGATACCGACAGCATGATCCTCAAAAAGCTCCGCGCGGTAGACGTCAACACCTTAACGCCCATCGAGGCGATGAATCTGCTGTATGAACTGAAAGGTATGGCGGAATAGGTGAATGGTGAATGGTGAATGGTGAACGGTGAAGGTGCCGGTCACTCGCTTCGCTCAAACAATTCTATTGTGATGATAGTATGGAGTGGGATCGATCTCACATATACAAATCGTCATTGCGAAGGGCGCTGATCTTTTGATGTCTGTATACAAATCGTCATTGCGAAGGGCGCAGCCCTGTGGCAATCTCAACCGATAAAGGCTCCCTTTGGTAAAGGGAGCTGTCTGCAAAGCAGACTGAGGGATTGTATAAACTGTTTGAGGCGGAGCCGAGTTGCATTTATTATTCAGTTTTCAATTTTCAGTATTCATTAACCGACGAAAGGAGGCAACTGCATATGGGAAAGATAAACGTACTCGATAAGCACGTCGCGGAGTTGATCGCGGCGGGCGAGGTCGTCGAGCGCCCTTCTTCCGTCATCAAGGAACTCGTCGAGAATTCCATCGACGCCGGCGCGACCGTCATCACCGTCGAGATCAAAAACGGCGGCGTCACCTTTATGCGTGTCTCCGACAACGGCTGCGGTATCCTCAAGGAGGATATCCGTCCCGCGTTTATCCGCCATGCGACCTCCAAGGTAAAGGAAGAGGATGACCTCGACGCGATCGCGACCCTCGGCTTCCGCGGTGAAGCGCTCGCCAGCGTCGCTTCCGTATCTCACCTCGAGCTGATCACCAAGGCGCGTGAGGAAGAGATCGGCACCCGCTATCTGATCGAAGGCGGGGAAGAAGTGCTCTTTGAAGACGCGGGCTGTCCCGACGGCACCACCTTCATCATCCGTGACCTCTTTTACAATGTGCCCGCCCGCATGAAGTTCCTCAAAACCGATATGGCGGAGGGCAACGCCGTATCCAATGTGATCGACAAGATCGCGCTGTCTCACCCCGAGATCGCGCTTACCTATATCAAGGATTCCAAAAACGTCCTGCGTACCGCGGGCGACGGCAAGCTACTCCTGTCTCTTATACACATCT
>NZ_JAHLQD010000027.1:0-7514 GCF_018918225.1 Roseburia sp. MSJ-14 | reverse complement strand
GACGTATACAGTACGCAAAAACCATCTACACGCACGACGCTGACAGTTGTGCTTGCTGTGATCGATCTGATTATACTGATCATCGGGCTCGCAACGAGAAACTGGTACTTGACCATCATCTTCGGACCCTTGCTGGTGATATTCATCCTGTCGATCATCATCGGTATTAGGGCTGACAGACAGAATACGCCTCCGGTACCTACAGATACCCCGGAGGCAATATTCAAGGAACATCATATATAAACAGAAAGGAAGAACAGAATCATGGCTGAATTCGGAGAAAACATCCGCAAAGCGCGAGAAGAAAAGGGTATCACCCAACAGACGCTCGCGGACAGATTATATGTGACCCGACAGGCGGTATCGCGCTGGGAGAACGGCTCGCGCTATCCCGATCTGTTAACGGCAAAGGCGCTTGCCCGCGCTCTTGATACCACGTTGAACGACCTGCTCAACGACGACGATATGCAAACCTATCCCGAGGTCAATCCCGTGATCGAGTACCCCGTACACAAGCGCGTCCTGACCGCCTTGTTCGCGGTGGCGTGTTCCGTCAATCTGATCCTGACGCTCTGGAATACATTCTATTATCTGACCGACGCGCGGGCGTTCAGAACGGTGTACGAATCAGCGGTGCTGATCAGCAGAATGGTCTTTTTGACATTGGTCACCGTCATCCTGTTCTACGGGTTCATCAAATCCGTCAAGGACGAATTCACCCCACAGGCGGCAAAGCGGATCATGCTGTCCATTGTTGTACTGAATCTGTTGGGCGTTCTGTTCCGCTATTATCTGAGCTGGCGCAATTATACAGCGCTGCGCGGATCAGCCGTTATCGCAGCTGTCGCGGTCAATGTTGCGTTTATCATCATCGTATCGCGGTTCTTCCGCGCCAAAAACCCCTGCAGTCCAATCCCGGTATACGTCTTTACAGGACTGGAAATGCTGTTTGAGCTGATCGACTATGTACTCGGTCTGATCGCGGTCATCGGTACGGCACAGCTGCGCAGCTATTTGACCAATACGACACTGAGCACGCTCGCCCTGCTGTCGGTCGAGATCCTGTTCATCTACATGACGGCAGTGCTCCATCGTAAACGCAAGCTGACAAAAACGCAATCATAAAACAAAGGCACAGCGCCGAAACCGCTGTGCCTTCCAGACTGTAGAAAAACCTATCAAAGCCTTCCTTTGGGAAAGGAAGGTGCCTCCGAAAGGAGGCGGATGAATTGTATAGATTGTTTGAGCGAAGCGAGTCACATTCTTTTACGTTGGTGATTAGAACAAAGGTAAAATGAGGGTTTCTCCCTTCGGTCGATCAATTGATACAATTCCTCAGTCACCGTTCGGTGACAGCTCCTTTTCCCAAAAGGAGCCTTGGAAAACGGCTGCTCATTTATTATTCCATACTTTTTCGACAAACTGAAAGGCACAGCGCCGAAACCGCTGTGCCTTATATTATATTCGGTTGAGATTGCCACCCCCCGTAAACGGGGTTCGCAATGACGATTTGTATACTCCGAATCATATGGAGAGTTCCAATTCCACAGGGCAATGATCCGAGCCCATGATATCGGTATGGATCTTTGCATCCCGACCTTGTCCATCAAACGGTCGGACACGATGAAATAGTCGATGCGCCATCCGGCGTTGTTCTTGCGGGCGTTGAAGCGGTAGCTCCACCATGAGTACACGCCCTCCGTATCGGGATTCAGGCTGCGCCATGTATCGGTAAAGCCCGATGACAACACCACGGTCATCTTGGCGCGTTCTTCATCCGTGAAGCCGGCGTTCTTGCGGTTGGTCTTGGGATTTTTGAGGTCGATCTCCTGATGCGCGACGTTGAGGTCGCCGCAGAAGATGACGGGCTTTTTCTCGTCGAGCGATTTGATGTAGGCGAGGAAGTCATCCTCCCACCGCATACGGTAATCGAGGCGTTTGAGCTCATTCTGGCTGTTCGGCGTGTAGACCGTGACGAGGTAGAAATCCTCATACTCGAGGGTGATGACTCTGCCCTCATGATCATGCTCCTCGATCCCGATGCCGCAGCTGACCGAAAGCGGCGTGAGCTTTGTGAAGATCGCCGTACCGGAATAGCCCTTTTTCTCGGCATAGTTCCAGTAACTCTCGTAGCCCTCAAAGCTCAGGTTGATCTGCCCCTCCTGCAATTTTGTTTCCTGCAAACAGAAGAAGTCCGCGTCCAACTCGGTAAATATTTCTTTGAATCCTTTGTTGACAACAGCCCGCAGGCCGTTGACATTCCAAGAGATGAATTTCATGGTGATCCTCCGGACTGTAAATAATGAGGAATTAGGAGTTAGGAATTAGGAATTGCGGGCGGACGCTGTCCGCACCTGATTGATAGGTATGTCAACCCTCAGTCAATTCGTGACAGCTCTCTTAAGAAAGGAGTTGTCACGTTTTTGCGACATCCTATAGGAATCAAAAGGCGAAGGCTTTCCCTTCATCCCTAATTCCTCATTACTAATTCCAAATTACGAAAGCGCTTCCACGATGCGCTCGAACCGCATACTGTGGCTCGCTTTGACTAAGATGGTGTCGCCGGGCAGCAAATACCGCTTGAGCCGGTCGATGCACCGCTCCACGGAGGGGTAGTAATACGCGCCCTTGCCGTAGCCCTCGGCGGTCGCTTCACTCAGCGGGCCCACCGCGACCAGCATATCGATACCGGCCTCTTTGGCGTAGGCGCCGACCTCGCGGTGCAGAGCGATCTCATCCGCGCCCAACTCCTTCATGTCGCCGAGGATCGCGATCTTGCGGCCGCTGAGCTTACTCAGCGTATCCAGTCCCGCCTTGGTGGAGGTAGGGTTGGCGTTGTAGCAGTCGTCGATGATGGTCAGCGTGTCGGTCTTGATGATATGATTGCGCGAGCCGACGTTTTCAAAGCTCTCAAGCCCGCGTTTGATCTCTTCGGGAGTGAGTCCGAGCTGTGTGCCCACCGCCATCGCGCACAGGGCGTTGAGGACATTATGCCGTCCCATCGTGGGGATGGTCACGTCGATACGGGCGTTATCATCGGGATCATCCGTGCGTGAACGGTGGATCAGCGTACACCCGATACCGTCCAGCCCTTTTTCCGTGATATTCTCGGCGCGGTATTCATCGTTGCCGGTGCCGTAGAAGGTCGGGCGGATGCCGTGATAATCCGTGACGGTACGCAGCTTGTCGTCATCATGACACAGGATGATGGTACCGTCGGCGCTCAGATATTGAAACATCTCGGTCTTGGCGCGCAGAACGCCGTCGCGGTCGCCGAGATTCTCCAGATGACAGTAGCCGATGTTGGTGATGACGCAGATATCGGGTCTCACCATTTTGGACAGGCGGGTCATCTCGCCGAAGCCGGAGATACCCATTTCGATCACGGCGACCTCATGCTCCTCCTCGAGCCCGAAGAGGGTGATCGGAACGCCCAGCTCGTTGTTGAAGTTGCCGCCGGTCTTATGGACGTTGTATTTTTGCGCTAAAACAGCGCTGATGAATTCTTTGGTAGAAGTCTTGCCGACCGAGCCGGTGATGCCGATGAACGGGATCGTGAACAGCGAGCGGTAATACTCGGCGATGCCCTTGAGCGCGACAAGCGTTGACTCGACCTTGATATAGGCGATGTCCGTGTCGGGCTTTTCCTCACACAGCACGCATACCGCGCCCTGTTCGGCTACCGCGGGAATAAAGCGGTGACCGTCGACGCGGGCGCCCTTGATCGCGGCAAAGAGCGACCCCTTGCCCGCCTTGCGGCTGTCGGTGACGATAGATGTGATGACGGCGTCGGGATTACCGTGCAGCGTACCGCAGCACGCCATAGCGACTTCTTGTAATGTGATCGGTTTCATAAATTCCTCCGTGTAAAGCCTCCCTTTGGTAAAGGGAGGTGGGTTCGCGTTACGCGAACTCGGAGGGATTGCATCATTGACTGAGCGTCAGCGAGAAACATATTATTCATACGGTTGGTCGCTTCGCTCCATTTATACAATCCCTCACCCGCTCATCCGCGGGAGCTCCCTTTACCAAAGGGAGCCTCATATTACTTCAAGAGTGAAAGCTCAATGATCTTCTCGCACAGGTCGGCGTATTCGATGCCCGCGGCGGCGGCCTCCTGCGGGAGCAGGGACAGCGGCGTCATGCCGGGCAGGGTGTTTGCCTCCAGGCAATAAAGGCGATTGTGGTCGCCGAGCAGGAAATCGACTCTGCCGTAGACCTTGAGGCGCAGGGTCTCAAAGGCGTGCTCCGCCTCCGCCTGCATCTTCTTCGCGATATCCTCATCCAAATCGGCGGGACAGACCTCTTCGGTCGCGCCTTCCTGATACTTGTTCTCATAATCATACCAGCCGTCCTTGGGGATGATCTCGATGACGGGCAGCGCCTTGCCGCCCAAAATGCCGACCGAGAACTCACGGCCTTTGATGTATTCCTCCACCAGAACATCATCGTCATAGCGGAACGCCGCGCCTACCGCGGCGACGAACTGCTCGGGATCGCCGACGATCTGCACGCCCACGGAGGAACCCGCGGAGCAGGGCTTGACGACGCAGGGGAACTTGCACCAGCTGTCGAGGTAGCCCGCGCACATGAACTCGCGCTTATACAGGCGGCTCATCGGGGTCGGGACGTTACTGTTGAGGAACACGCCCTTGGTCACGCCCTTGTGCATCGCGATCGCGGAGCCGAGGTGGTCGGAGCCGGTATATTTGATGCCGTGAAGCTCTAACGCCGCCTGCACGGTACCGTCCTCACCCTCGCCGCCGTGCAGCCCTAAGAAGGTGATGTCAGCCGCCTGACACAGCTCCAGCACATGGTCGCCGAAGTAGCCCGCGGACTGGTTTTTGCGGCTTTTTTTGACTGCCTCGATATCGGGCGCTTCGGTCTCGATGACCGCGTCACCCGCAAAATCATAGTTCTGCGCAAAGAGCCTGTCGGCGTCAAAATCGTCGCCCTCATAGCCCATATATACGTCGATCAAAACGACTTGATGCCCCTTAGACCGCAGCGCCGCGGCGACCTTGGAGCCGGATAAGATCGATACATCGCGTTCGGAGGAGAGTCCCCCGGCTAATACAACTATTTTCATAATAATACCTCCTTATAGCCTTCCCCTTGAGGGGAAGGTGTCGCCGCCGACCGGACACGCTTGTCAGGCGGTGACGGATGAGGTGGAAACATTTCCACTACATCCGATTTATCGATAGGTCGGTTAGGCTTCCACCTCATCCGACCTTTACGACTCCATTGAGTCGTAAAGCCCACCTTCCCCTCAAGGGGAAGGCTTATTTAAAACATAAATCCGTCAAATCCCCAGTTCTCGGTTTCCTCAAACTTGACATAGACATGGCTGCCGTCGACGCCCATGATGTCCTTGGCGATCTCACAGAGCCTCGAAGTAAGCGCCTCATAGCTCTCGCGGGGCGCGCTGTGGAGCAGGCTGACGTCAAAGAACGCGATCGGCTCGTCGTTCTTTCCGCCGAAATACAGGCGGCAGTTGTCCGAGATCTCGACCATCAGGTAGCGTTCGGATTTGCCCAGCAGGGTGATCGCCTCGCCCAAGGCGCTCTTGAGCGCGATCTCCTTGTCGGGGGATACGGATGCGGAAAACTTCGCGTTGATATAAGGCATGGTGTCCTCCTTTTTTATTTGGAATTAGGAATTGAGGTGCTGTCCAAATCTTTGATTTGGCTAACAGCACCCATGCAAGGCTCTCCCAAGAATCGGAACGGACGATTAAGTCCGTGAACGATGATTGGCTGAGAGCTACTGCGAGAAATTAGGAATTAAGGAAAACGCTTACGTTGCCAATCTCAAAGGCTCCCTTTGGGAAAGGGAGCTGTCAGCTGACACGCGTGTCGGCTGACTGAGGAATTGTATCAATCGAACGAGCGTAAGCGAGATACCTTATCCCTGCAACTCTTTGATCCTCATTCTGATGTGATAATCAATATCGTCACACACTTCTTTAAAACGTGTATGGATATCCCGGTTTGTGTATCGTAATACTTCTATGTCCAAGCTGTTCAAAAAATCGGTTCGTATTGTATCATATAATTCAGCATCTTCTTCATAATGCTGAGAACCGTCCAACTCAATTACCAGTTTTGCTTGAGGGCAATAAAAATCTACGATATAGTTTCCGATTATCTTTTGCCTGAGAAAAATAATATGATACTGTTGATGGTACAGTTTCAGAAAATCATACCAAAGATGATTTTCCTCCTTGGTCATATTGTTTCTCAGCGTTCTCGCCAAAGGCAGATTATCTTTATTATGTATTCTATCCATGAAAACGACCTGATTCGGTTGGTCGCGAGAAATCTCGCTCCATTCATACAATTCCTCAGTCGGCGTTGCCGACAGCTCCCTTTCCCAAAGGGAGCCTTTTCTTCCTCGTGCCAACGGAGCGAATCAACTTCCTTAGCTTCTCTATTATAATCCATACCGCCGCCGGAATCAACCAAAACAAGCGATTATTTTGCTATTATTTTCTTTTTACGTATTGCGAAGCGAGCAAATCGATGGTATAATATACAATAACTAATTGTGTTTTATACAAAACATACAAGGAGGAATTATTATGCCATTAGTTAACGCGAAAGAAATGCTCACCAAAGCAAAGGCCGGTCACTATGCTGTCGGTCAGTTCAACATCAACAACCTTGAGTGGACCAAGGCGATCCTGCTGACCGCTGAGGAGCTCAAATCCCCCGTCATCCTCGGCGTATCCGAGGGCGCCGGCAAGTATATGTGCGGCTACAAGACCGTCGTCGGTATGGTCACCGCGATGATCGAAGAGCTCGGCATCACCGTTCCCGTAGCGCTCCACCTCGATCACGGCTCCTATGAGGGCGCTAAGAAGTGCATCGAAGCGGGCTTCTCATCCATCATGTTCGACGGCTCTCACTATCCGATCGACGAGAACATCGCCAAGACCAAAGAGCTGGTCGGTATCTGCAACGATCTGGATCTGTCCATCGAGGCAGAGGTCGGCTCCATCGGCGGCGAGGAAGACGGCGTTGTCGGCATGGGCGAGTGCGCTGATCCCGAAGAGTGCAAGATGGTCGCTGATCTGGGCGTTACCATGCTGGCTGCCGGTATCGGCAACATCCACGGCGTTTATCCCGAGAACTGGGCAGGTCTGAGCTTTGAGACCCTCGACGCGATCCAGCAGAAAACCGGCGATATGCCGCTCGTACTCCACGGCGGTACCGGTATCCCGGACGACATGATCGCAAAGGCGATCTCTCTGGGCGTTTCCAAGATCAACGTCAACACCGAGTGCCAGCTCGTATTCGCTGAGGCGACCCGTCAGTACATCGAGGCAGGTAAGGACAAGCAGGGCAAGGGCTTCGACCCCAGAAAGCTGCTCGCTCCCGGTACCGAGGCGATCAAGGCAAAGGTCAAGGAGAAGATGGAGCTGTTCGGTTCCGTCGGCAAGGCGTGATCTAACCGGTCATTGCGAAGCTCTTTGAACACACGTTCAAGAAGCCTGTCTCTTATACACATCT
>NZ_JAHLQD010000035.1:0-8539 GCF_018918225.1 Roseburia sp. MSJ-14 | reverse complement strand
GGTCTATCCTTTGCCTGTAAGGGTGATCCACATTCGACAAGGTGTTGATCGTCTGCTCAATGATTGCGTCGGACGGCGCAAGCCAGACAACCACCTTCGGCTTGTCCAAAGGCATTTTTTCAAATATCGGTTTCAGCGAGGAGCAAGCCATAAAGGTTTTGCCGCCGCCTGTCGGCACCTTGAAGCAAATATGCGGTACGCCTTTGATTTCATCCCGATACTGCGGAACGCCGCCGGAGCCGACAGCAACGTCCTGTGCAGCCCAATACTCGCTCCAAGCCTTTTTCATATCATATTGATTCAGAAAATCGAGGTAAGAAGATAGATTCTTCATCACTCGCTTTTGATAGTTTTTCAGTTCCATAATGCACCTTATAACTTCGTAATATCTCTCGGAATTTTCTTGAAGGTGATATTGTACTTTTCAAGCTCGCTGTCGCTCAAAGTACACAGATCCGCATAAATCACATAGGCTCCTGCGGCTGTTTGGATCGTGTTCAGAAAATCGTTGTTTAGAGTAGTGATCTGCTCTTTTTCGTAGTAGAAGTAGTAAGCATTGTCTACATATTTGCCGAGATAATACGGCTCGTCGGCTTTTCTCGGCTCTAAACGCTGCTTTGTTTCAGTGAAATAGACATATTTTCTGATTTCATCCTCGCCGATCGCTTCATTAAGCATTTCGCCGTTGAAGATCGGCTCACCCAATTCGTAATAACTGAAATCGCCGCCGGTACCCTCAACCGCTTTTTTGCCCTCGCCGTAACCATTGATAACTCGTTTAACTCTTTCGGCGGTGATGGAATCGGCGTAGTCCATCATTTCAATCAGGATAAACTTGCGGTTGCCGCCGTCCTGCTTGTTCATATTCAGTACGGCGTGAGCGGTCGTGCCGGAACCCGCAAAAGAATCGAGGATAATGGAATTATTGTCAGAAGATTGTTGCAAAATACACTCAAGAAGTCCTGTAGGCTTTGGTGTATCAAACACTCCTTTCCCCAAGATTCCTTTTACTTCAAGTGTTCCTGTTTCAGCAGAGAATTCTGTTCCGCTCCAAAAAGACTTTGGTTTTACTCTTTTACTTCCGTTTTGTGGCAGATAGTCTTTCTGAAAAACATCGTACTCACCGCGTCCCCTAACTTTTTGAGCAGTTAATTCAGTTATTCTTTCTCTTGCAGTATCAATTCCCCAACGCCATCGTCCATCGCTTCCATCGGATAGATGAGGATATATTTCTATTGCATTGACAATAGGATCAACAGAAAGAACATTGTTTATTTCATTATAATAAAACGGATAAAACATATTCGGTCTATCTTCTCTTCTTGCTCCAGATCCCCTTTTTCTTAATCCTTGTAAACGGTATCTTCCTTTATCATCATTTAGTTTATATTCATCATTGTATTCTTCGGGCATTTCTACGCCATTAGTTATATAATAACCTTTATGATATATTAAAAGGTTTTCGTGAGCCGTTGCGATATACTTATCATCGCTTCGACCTTTTAGATTATTGATAACAGCAATACTTGAAATATAATTACGGATCCCAAAAATCTCGTCACAAATCATTTTTAGGTTATACAGCTCGTTATCGTCTATGCTGATAAAGATAACGCCGTCCTTTGCCATCAGCCTGTGCAGGAGTTTCAAGCGCGGATACATCATACACAGCCACTTGTCGTGACGGCTGAGATCTTCGCCCTCCTGACCGACGACTGTGCCGAGCCACTTCCTGATTTTCGGATCGTTGACGTTATCGTTATATACCCACTTTTCATTTCCCGTATTGTACGGCGGATCGATATAGATACACTTGATCCTGCCCTCATACTGCGGCAGCAGCGATTTCAGCGCTTCCAGATTGTCGCCGTGAATGATCATATTCTCACTGCCGTTATCTTCCTTATGCTCTCCGTCCTTATCAAAGCTGTACTGACGCTCCAATGTCTTATAAGGAACGTCCAAATGATGATTCACAACCTTGCTTTTTCCAATCCAATCAAGTGTAGGCATATCTATTCTCCTTGCGTTTCGGCAAATTCAATATAATTATAATACAATAAATCTTTTTCTTTGTAAATAGGAAAACGCCGTACTGCTACTTGCAATACGACGTTTAATTCTTGCAGAGAATTATTTATTCTTGTAAATATCCATCTCAATCAGAATTTTATAGATTTGCTCTTGCTCGCTCGGTGTTTTAGAAGCAATCAATTCATAGCATTGCAAAGGAATATTTGCTTTTCCGCTTTCTGAGCTGCCTATCATTTCAAACAACGTCGAAAGGGAAACTCCAAGTGCATTAGCTATTTTCTCAATGCTCTCCAATGTTGCGTTCTTTTCGCCGCGCTCCACCTGACCGATATACGTCGGGTGGCAACCTGACAATTCTGCGAGTTTTTCCTGACTGTATCCAAGCTGCGTCCGATAGTTACGAATTCGCTGTCCCACGGTTTTTGCTATTTCACTCATAGTAATCACCTTCCAAATATAGTCTATAAATATTCTAATCAAATAAACACAGACTATTGATATTAAATATTGTTGATGATATACTATGAATATAGAAGCAAGAAGAAACAGTATTTATAGTGTTTTAAATATATAAAAGGAAACCGCAACACAGACTTTGCATTGCGATTTGGGCTTATTGATTCATATTCTTCATTAAATCAAGTATTGATTTCTTTTGTTCAGGGGAAAGACCGCCCCAATATTCAATTAGTTGTTTGGTATCGGAAGTAACCTCAATCAAATCACCCTCAGCAAAAAATTCGGACAACGTAATGCCGAACCCTTTACAGATAGCTTCCAATGTACCAACAGACGGCAGAGAATTACGCTTTAAGATTGTTGCTATCGTATTTTCAGATAACCCACAACTCTTAGACAAGCGATATGCCGTCCAACCTCTCTGTTCTAATAGGGATTTGATTCTTTCGGTAGCGTCCATATAAACACCTCACTTTTGTTTATATTGTACCGCACAACTGTGTGATAATATACCGAAAGACTGTTACTAATTACCATACAAAATTATGATAGTTGTGTTATAATAGTATGGGAGGTGCGTTATGAATAAGCTAAACAACAAACGAGTAATCGTTGTTGCTGTTTGTGTAATCGCATTTCTCGCGCTGCTTTGCCGAAGTGATAATAGAATTGCGCCGATAATTGCCGAACAGAGCAACTCAACAATCGGCGCAGAAGTGGACAATTTGTCCACTACCGAGCAAACGAAGCCAACAACCGACGTTTCAAGTAATCTGCAGTTTAAGCTGTCAGATATTCCAAGTTATTCGGGAACTCCTTATTGTGAGGTAAATAACAATCAGCCGTTTTTTCATGCAGACGAACTGACTACGGAATCATTCAAGCGGTTCAGTGAATTAGATTCATTAGGGCGCTGCGGCGTAGCCTTTGCCTGTATCGGAACGGACAGCCTGCCGACCGAGGAACGCGGTGCTATCGGAATGATTAAGCCGTCAGGTTGGCAGACCGTGAGATACGACGATATTATTGAGGACAAGTACCTCTATAACCGTTGCCATCTGATAGCGTTTGAGCTATCCGGCGAGAACGCCAATCCACAAAATCTGATCACGGGAACGCGGTATATGAATATAGAAGGTATGTTGCCGTTTGAAAACCGCGTTCACGATTATGTTGAAAACTCCAATAACCATGTGATGTATCGAGTAACGCCTGTTTTTGAAGGGGATAACCTTGTGGCAAATGGTGTTCTTATGGAAGGATACTCTGTTGAGGATAACGGAACAGGGATTTGCTTCAATGCTTTCTGTTATAACGTACAGCCGTATATTGAGATAGATTACGCAGATGGTACAAGTTGGATATCAGATCAATCCGATAAACAGCTTGAAACTGAAACGCAGAATAGCAAGGTCAACTACATTTTGAACACCAATACAAAGAAGTTTCATTATCCTGATTGTTCGTCGGTTAATGATATGAAAGAAAAGAACAAGGAAGCATTTACAGGAAGCCGTGAAGAAGTGATTGAAATGGGGTATTCTCCTTGCGGAAGGTGTAAACCGTAACGTTATAAAGTAAAAAAAGAAGGCGAAAATGAACGTAATCATTATCGCCAACTTATTTGGATATTTTCGGATAATAACAAGAGTATATTTTTCTTCGCAGATTGATATAATCTGCGAATAGCAAAGCTATATAGATATACATATATATTATAACAAATTATGTACAAAAATGCAATACTTTTTCATTAAAGCATGACCTAAAAGTATAGTTTTTTTCAAGAATGCATTACTTTATGTATATAACACCAAAAGATGCTGGAAACCATTTGCTAAACTTGTCAATCATCTTGTCAGTTAAATTGAAAGATAATAAAAAAATAAAGGGAAGGATGTATTTATGAAAGGCAATGCCTGTCCCTTCTACAACCTGTTCCACGGGCTGGTCTACTGCGCCACCTGTGGGAAGTCCATGCAGGTGCGGTATGAGAAAGTAGGCCGAACCGGAAAAAATCGCTTCACCGGCGAGATGCGGGAGCCGATTGATAAGGCGTACTATATCTGCCAGACCTACAACCGGATGGGCTGCAAGGTCTGTTCCAGCCACAAGATTGAGGCAAGAGATTTGTACAATCTGGTGTTGAAGGACATTCAGGAGTTGGCGGTGCAGGCCATGAAGGACGCCGATGCGTTCTACCAGCGGCTCAGCAGCCGGATGGAGCGCCGGTATCTGGTGGACGCTTCCCAGACCGAGAAGGAACGCCAGCGGCTGGAAGCCAGAAATCAGGAAATTGACGGGATGTTCCTGAGTCTGTACACCGACAAGGCCAAAGGTATTCTGACGGAGCAGCGGTTTATGAAGCTGACGGCAGCGCTGGAGCAGGAGCAGGAATCCAACCAGAAGCGTCTGCATGACCTGGCAATGATGCAGAGCCGGGCTGACGCTCAGGAGAGCGAAGTCCGCACCTTCATCAAGGAAATCCGGCGCTATGCCACCATCGAAGAACTGGACGAGGCGGTGCTGAACCGGCTCATCAGCCGGATTCTGATCGGCGAAGTCAAAAAGGTGGACGGCCAGAAGGTGCAAGAAGTCAGAATTGTTTATAACTTTGTTGGGGAAATCCCGGAAATTGCAGCATAAAGACAGCGAAGCCCTCCCTATGTAGGGGAGGGCTAATTATATACTAAATCACAAAACGGAAATTCCTGACAAATATGGGAAATTGATATAAAATCCAAAAAGAGTTGACAAAGGATATTCCTATATGGTATAATCCTGAATGAAATCAAACAAGGAGGTTTCTACAATGAACAAAATCAATATCAGCAATGCGCCTGCTTACACTTCTCCCAATTCCATGACTCTGATCTGTACAGAGAAACCGGATGGCAGCACCAATCTTGCGACTCTGGCATTCTGGGCTTTTGCGTCCACCAATCCCGGAAAGATCATGTTCTCCCTGAACAAAGGGGCTTACAGTCTGGAACTGCTGGCTGAGAAAAAAGAAGTTGTTCTCGCCATTCCCGGAGTTGAACTGACCGGCGCTCTGATTGGCTGTGGCACCTGCTCCGGACGTGATACGGATAAGGCTGCTAAGGTTGGTCTGACGATGCAGGAAGTGGAGGGCACAAATATCAAGGCTCCTGTTCCTTGCAAGCTGCTCATTCATGCGACTGTTGCCCAGACGATGGATGCGGACGATCATGTTGTCCACCTCTGCGATGTCAAGGGTGTTTACGGCGATGAAGATGTGAATGCAGTATTTGGCTGGAAAGGTTACGCTGAATTTGCGGCTGCGCAGCAGAAATAAGAAAGGACAAGGCGGCTGTCTGCGGATAGCCGCCTTGCGGTTTGAGGTGGCAATATGAAAACACAAGGCGGATTTTTGATAACCCGGATCAAACAGGTCGGAGGACGTGTTTTTGAACGCATATTGAGCGAAAAAAACATTGATGCTTTTAATGGCTCCCAGGGAAGGATTCTATATATCCTCTGGCAGAAGGATGGCGTTCCCATCAGTGAGCTGTCAAAGGAGACCGGTCTTGCCACGACCACGCTGACCAGTATGCTTGACCGCATGGAGGCGGCAAATCTGATTTATCGGGATCGCGGCGACAAAGACCGTAGAAAGATTCTCATTTTTCTTACAGAAGAAGCCAAAGGTCTGGAACAAGAATATAATGAAGTAACAGAAGAAATCAGCAACATTTACTATAAGGGATTTTCTGAGGAAGAAATCGAGCAGCTGGAAAACTATCTCCACCGCATCCTGAAAAATGTGGAGGGTGTTCTCTGATGAGCGTCTGCATTAAGGACAATATTCAAAACATGAATCTGGTCATCGGCTGTACCGTAGGCTGTTCCTACTGTTATGCCCGAAATAATGTAAAGCGTTACCATATGATCGATGACTTCAGCAAGCCGGAGTTTTTTCCGAATAAGCTGCGGCTGATGGAAAAGAAGCGCCCGCAGAATTTCCTGCTGACTGGCATGAGCGATTTGGCGGGATGGCAGCCGGAGTGGCGGGATAAGGTATTCGCAAAGATTCGGGAAAACCCGCAGCATCAATTCCTGTTTTTGTCAAAGCGCCCCGACCTACTGGATTTTGAGACAGACTTGGAAAACGCATGGTTTGGAGTCACTGTCACAAGAAAATCAGAGTTGTGGCGCATCGACACACTTAAGGCCAATATCCGGGCAAAGCACTATCACGTTACCTTTGAGCCATTGTTTGACGATCCGGGCAAAGTGGATCTCTCCGGTATCAGCTGGATCGTGGTCGGGACGATGACCGGGGCGCAAAGCAAAAAAATACGAACAGTTCCGGCATGGGCGTATTCCCTTGTGAAACAGGCCCATGCTCTCGGCATCCCTGCTTTTATGAAAGAAGATCTTGTTCCCATCGTGGGCGAGGCAAACATGGTACAGGAATTCCCGGAAGCGTTCAATCAAGTATTGGAGATACAGAGAAAATGGCAAAAGTAGAGATGAACGGTATCCTTATTGGAGAAGTCGAGACAAAGAATATCATGACGAAATCCAACCTGCCGGTGGGCGGTTATTCGGTCAATCCTTATGTGGGCTGCACCCATGCCTGCAAATACTGCTATGCGTCTTTTATGAAGCGGTTTACCGGGCACATGGAGGAATGGGGCACGTTCCTTGATGTGAAGCATTGGCCGAAGATTAAAAACCCAAAGAAATTTGCCGGACAGCGTATTGTGATCGGCTCCGTGACGGACGGCTACAATCCGCAGGAGGAACAGTTCGGCAATACCAGAAAACTGCTGGAACAGCTTCGAGGCAGTGGCGCAGATATTTTAATCTGCACAAAATCCGATCTTGTGGTTCGTGACATTGATCTGCTGAAGGAGCTGGGACAGGTCACGGTATCGTGGTCGATCAATACGCTCGATGAGGATTTCAAAGATGATATGGACAATGCTGTAAGCATCAAACGGCGGCTTGAGGCTATGAAGCAGGTTTACGATGCAGGCATCCGCACCGTCTGTTTTGTTGCGCCGGTTTTTCCGGGCATCACGGATTTTGAGGCGATTTTTGAGCGAGTGAAGGGTCAGTGTGACCTGTTTTGGCTGGAAAACCTGAACCTACGAGGCAGCTTCAAAAAGACGATTATGGATTATATAGCAGAGAAACATTTTGACCTTGTGCCGCTTTATGATGAAATCTATAACAAACACAACCGCAGTTATTTCAAAGCTCTGGAGGAAAAAGCCAAAGAAATGGCAAGGAAATATGACTGCCTCTTTGTTGATAATGAAATGCCCTACGGCAGAGTACCGCAGGGACATCCGGTCATCGTAGATTATTTCTATCATGAGGAAGTCCGGGGAACAAAGAATACAGGAAAGCGGAACAAGTGACACATTCAATAATATGGTTTTAAGAGCATCGCTTCGGCGGTGCTTTTCTTATGGCCTTTTGGCGATGATTTTATGGATACGCTGAAAGGCAAACAAATTATAGTTCGTATCACATATATCCCCTCTTCTTTTAATGGAGAGGGGATATTTTTTGCCCTTTTTTGAATTCATCACTTGACATTGTGGCAAAGATTTTACTGTATTTGGCGACAGCCATAAGAACACAGGGTTTATTTGTGAATACGGAACTTCAAGAAATATAAGTGCATCTGATTTTTCGCCCAGCAAAACCTTTGAATATAACGGTATCAAATACGAAGTGTATACTGATAGTGTTGATTTGCCAACTGCTCAGCAAATTTGCAAATTAAAAAAAGGTCGTCTTGCTATCGTTGAAAATGAAACAGAAAACAATGCAATCGTAGAAGCAATCGCTGATTGTGAGGTTGGAATGTTCTGGATAAACGCAACTGATATCTATTCAAAAGGCAGTTGGACAAGTTTTTCAAAAGACACATTACCCTTCACTTGTTGGGATAATAACGAACCGAATAATACAAATAACGTTGAAACCTATGCGGTAATCAAGAAAAATGGTAAGTGGAATGACTTGTATGGTTTCTACGGGGATATAGGTCTGTCTCTTATACACATCT
>NZ_JAHLQD010000034.1:0-9953 GCF_018918225.1 Roseburia sp. MSJ-14 | reverse complement strand
TCATCTATTGCGCTATATTTCGTATAGCTTTGTTGGGCTCCTTGACAGGCGCCAGCCTGTCTGCGTCTCCCGTCGCGCTATCCGAAATATATCACTAATATCTGATTAAATCTTTTTATCAAGGATTAGTATCAAACCGATCCGCGGATCAAAGATTTTTTCATGAAAGGAGTGATCGCTCATGGGAGCTAATCAGAAGCTCAGAAGAAGAACCGTATGGCTGTTGATCATCGTATTGGCAGTCGGCTTCGGCGCGGTTATCACCCGACTGGCATATCTGCAGCTGGTACAGGGCGAAGAGCTCCAGAGAAGAGCGATCGAACAGCAGCTGGCGGATACCCCGATCTCCGCCAAGCGCGGTACGATATACGACACTAAGGGCAAGATCTTAGCGCAGTCCGCCTCCGTATGGCAGGTCGTTATGGCGCCTGCGTATTTTGACGACGGGGCAGAGGGCGACGAGCAGCGGTCTCTTGTCGCGTCGCGTCTTGCTTCTATCCTCGACTTAGATGAAGCGGAGCTTCTGGAGGAAACCAAGCAGAACACCTACTACGTGTCCGTCAAGCGCAAGGTCGAGAGCGAGCAAAAGGAGCAGATCATCGAGCTGCAAAAGGAGCTCGCCGAAAAGTACCAGAAATCCGGTATCATCTCCCTGCTCGACGACTACAAGCGCTACTATCCCTACAGCGACCTCGCGTCCTCGGTCATCGGCTTCACCGGTTCTGAGGATCAGGGCTTGTGGGGCGTCGAGTACCAGTACAACGACTACCTCTCGGGCACACCCGGCCGCATCATATCGGCACAGAACGGTATCCAGACGGAAATGCCCTTCGATTATAACCAGAACATCGGCGCGATCGACGGCAGCTCGGTGGTGCTCACCATCGACGAGACCGTCCAGAGTATCGTTGAAAAATACATGAAGCAGGGTATCATCGACAACCAAGTCCATGAGCGCGGCGTTTGTATCGTCATGAACGTCAACAACGGCGAGATCGTCGCGATGGCGTCCGTCAACGGCTTCGACCTCAATGACCCCTTCACCATTCTCCCCGATCAGAAAAAAGAGATCGAGGCGATCGACCTCGATTATCTGATCAAGCACGATTATTTCGAAGAGGACGAAGATCCCTACAAGCTCAGCGAAGAGAAAAAGAAAGAGCTGATCGAGCAGGCACAGAACGAGGCTGAGAGCGCCGCTCTCGCCCGCAACTGGCGCAACAAGGCGATCTCCGATACCTACTATCCCGGTTCGGTTTTCAAGATGGTCACCCTCTCGATGGCGCTACAGGAAGGCGTCGTCAACAAAGACAGCCGCTTCGGCTGTTCGGGTGCGTTCCAGCTTTATGAAGACACCATTCACTGCCATAACACCGCGGGTCACGGCACACAGACCTATCAGGAATGTCTGTGGAACTCCTGCAACCCCGGTTTCATTCAGATCGGCCAGCTGGTCGGCAAAACCAAATTCTGGGAGTATTACCAGGCGTTCGGCTTCTCCGATAAGACAGGTATCGACCTGCCCGGCGAATCCGAGGACCAGTTCTTTGTCCATGACGGCGTAGAGGGCAACATGCTCGATACCGACTTGGCGGTCGCGTCCTTCGGTCAGAACTTCTCCATCACTCCGATCCAGATGATCACGGCGGCGAGCGCTGTCGCGAACGGCGGCAAGATCGTCCAGCCTCACGTCGTCAAGCAGATTCTCGACAACGAGGGCAACGTCGTGAAGAACGCCTCCACTGAGACCAAGCGTCAGGTCATTTCCGAATCCGTCTCCGAAGAGATGCGCGGCATCATGGAAGAGAACTGTATCTCCGGTTCCGGTAAGAACGGCTACGTCGCGGGCTATCGTGTCGGCGGCAAGACCGGTACTTCCGAGAAGCTGATCGACGTCAACGACGACGGCGCCGATGACTATATCGCTTCCTTCTGCGGCTTCGCTCCCGCAAACAACCCGCAGTACGCGGCGCTGGTATTCTTTGACGCGCCGCTCGGCGGCAACTACTACGGCTCCGCGGTCGCGGCTCCTGTATTCGCCAGCATCATGAGCGAGGTTCTGCCTTATCTCGAGGTCGTCGCTCAGTATACCGACGAAGAAGCGAGCAATATCGATACGGCGGCAGGCGCGTACAGCGGCATGAGCGTTGATGACGCGGTAGCCGCGGCAGAGCGCGACGGCTTTACTGTCACGGTCAAGGGCGAAGGCTCTACAGTCGTGTCTCAGAATCCTGCGACAGGCGCTTCAATGCCGACAGGCGGCACCATCGTCCTGTATACGGATCAGAGCGGCACCGACGAAAAGGTAACGGTACCGAATCTGGTCGGCTTCAGCGTATCCGAGGTCAACGGCATCGCGTCCTCCTACGGACTGAACGTCAGCGTCACGGGTATGGTATCGTCCTCCGACAGTACCTCCACCACGCAGAGCGTACCCGAGGGCACCGAGGTCGCTCCCGGTACGGTCATCACCGTCACCTTCAGCGGCAGCGGTATCGCGGACTAATCAAATCATAGAGCTTGGGGCGGGGCTTCCCGCTTCGCGGCTCCTCTATCCATATAAGAGAATTCCAAAAATGAGGTGAAATAATGGAGACAGGTTTATGGGCATTCGGTGTGGCGGTCGTATCATTTGCCATCACCGCGATCATAGGTAGGTACCTGATACCTTTCCTCCACAAATTGAATTTCGGCCAGACGATCCTGGACATCGGTCCCAACTGGCATAAAAACAAGCAGGGTACTCCCACGATGGGCGGCATCATGTTCGTTATCGGTATCGTGATCGCGACCTCCGCGGGCGTTCTGCTCTACGCGATCGGTCACGGACTCGATTCCGTCAGCCGCTTTGTATTTGCGGGCTTGCTGTTCGCGTTGATGAACGGCGGTATCGGCTTCATCGACGACTATGTCAAGGTCGTCAAGAAGCGCAACCTCGGTCTGACCGCGATCCAGAAGCTGGTTCTGCAGTTTTTGGCGGCGGCGATATACCTCTTCGTCATGTATCTGTGCAAGGATAATACAGAGATCCTCATCCCCTTTGTCGGCTATGTCGATCTCGGCTTCTTCTACTATATCGTGATGGCTGTCGTGCTCGTCGGCATCGTGAACGCGGTGAACCTGACGGACGGCATCGACGGCCTTGCGGGCTCCGTTACCTTCTTTGCCTGCCTGTTCATGATGCTGATCGCCAACGTGCTTGGCAACCATGTCGCGAACGTCCTGTTTGCCGCGGCGGCAGCAGGCGGCTGTCTGGGCTTCCTGATCTGGAACTTCCACCCCGCCAAGTGCTTCATGGGCGACACAGGCTCGCTCTTCCTTGGCGCGATGGTCTGCGCGATCGCTTTGGCGATGGATATGCACCTATTGTTGATCCTGATCGCTCTGGTCTACCTGATCGAGATGTTCTCCGTTATGCTGCAGGTCACCTACTTCAAGCTCACCCACGGCAAGCGCCTGTTCAAGATGTCCCCGATCCACCATCATTTTGAGATGTGCGGCTGGTCGGAAATGAAGATCGTATGCGTTTTCTCCGCCTTCACCGCTCTGTGCGGACTCGGCGCGCTGCTCTTGGTGATCTTCGGATAGCCATAGGCTCCCTTTGGTAAAGGGAGCTCCCGCGACTCGGCGGGTGAGGGATTGCATAATTGATCGAGCGGCAGCGAGAATCCATATAAATCCATATACTTATTGGTTTGGTTGCTATACTCCGTTTATATGATCCCTCAGACTACTTTACAGAAAGGACTCGGCATATGTTGACAATCGAAAACACCTCGCGCCGCAGGGTGCGGGATTATGAGAGTGAGCGTCGTGCCTCGTCCAAAAAAGGCAGACGAAAAATCAACTTCTCACTGCTGAATATCGGTAAAGGTATCGATATTCCCTTCGTTCTTCTGATATTTGTACTGCTCGCCATCGGCATCACCATGATGTTCTCGGCGAGCTACCCTGTCGCTTACTATGAGATCGGCGACAGCTATTATTACTTAAAGCGTCAGCTGATCTTCGCGCTGATCGGACTGGTGGTCATGATCGCGGTCTCCTTCGTCGATTACCACTATTACCACCGTTTCGCCGCGATCATCTTAGGTATCAGCTACTTTGCGCTGGTGCTCGTGCTGGTGCTCCCGTCCCAGGAGGGCGGCGTTCACCGATGGATCGGCGTCGGTATGTTCGGTATCCAGGCGTCGGAGATCAGTAAATTCGCGATCATCCTCTTTATGGCGCATTGGGGCAGCCGATATTATGACCGCATGGATACGCTCAAATACGGCGTCCTCCCCGGCGCGGCTGTTTTCCTTTCCACCGCGTTTCTGTTGCTCTTTGAGCCGCATTACTCCTGTATCGTTATCATCGGTATCCTGACAGTCGTTATGATGTACGTTTCGGGCATCAAGATCAAGTGGCTTGCGATCGGCGCGGCGGTGCTCGCGGTGCTGATTCTTCTCCTCTGGGTCACCGGTATGCTGACCTACGCGATGGAGCGTATGGACGGCTGGGGTCAGGCGTTGTCCGACGACCTTGATCGCGATATGTGGAACAGCACATGGCAGACCAGAAACAGCCTCTACGCCATCGGTTCGGGCGGCTTGTTCGGACTGGGCTTGGGGCAGAGCCGACAAAAGTATCTATACCTACCCGAACCGCAGAACGACTTTATCTTTGCTATCGTCTGCGAGGAACTCGGGCTCGTCGGCGCGGTGCTGATATTGCTGATATTCGCCCTGCTCGTCTGGCGCGGCATCATCATTTCCCTGCGCGCGCGCGACCGTTTCGGCAAACTGCTCGGTATCGGTCTGACGACGCATATCGGACTACAGGTCGTACTGAATATATTGGTAATCACCGACTGGCTGCCCAATACGGGTATCTCCCTGCCGTTCTTCAGCTACGGCGGTTCCTCACTGCTGACGCTGATGTTTGAGATGGGCGTTATCCTCGCGGTATCCAGAACGTCGAATATTGAAAAAAGCTAAGAGAGTTAGGAATTAGGAGTTAGGAGTTAGGAGTTGATGGTGGGTTCTGCCCACACCCATTTGTAAGATAATAACATACGTATTATCAATTCAAAACGCTTCAGCGTTTCCCTAAACTTCTCACTCCTCACTTCTCACTCCTCACTAAATTAATCGGAGTTTTTTATGAAAGTATTACTCGCCGGCGGCGGTACCGCCGGACACATCAATCCCGCACTTGCGATCGCGGGCTACATCAAAGAAAAAGAGCCTGATACAGAGTTCCTGTTCATCGGCAACCGCGACGGTATGGAACAGCGCCTCGTCAAACAGGCGGGCTTTCCGATCAAATCCGTCGTCATCACAGGCTTCAAGCGCAGTCTGTCGCCGAAGAACACGGTACATAATGTCAAGACCGTGTACTATTCCTTTGAATCCCGCGCGAAAGCGAAGAAGATCATCAAGGAATTCGATCCCGATATCTGTATCGGTACCGGCGGCTACGTCAGCGGACCCGTTATCCTCGCCGCGTGCAACCTTGGTTACAAGGCGGTGATCCATGAGCAGAACGCCTATCCCGGCGTTACCAATAAAATGCTCGCGAAATCTGTCAACCGCGTCATGCTCGCCAACGAGGACGCAAAGGCTCGCTTCACGGACAAGGCTCATTTTGTCCTGACGGGCAACCCCATCCGTCCCGCGATCCTTTCTACCAAGCATGATGAAGCGAAGGCTCGCTTGGGTCTTGATGATTCCAGACCCGTGATCCTCTCCTTCGGCGGTTCTCTCGGCGCTGAATGTATCAACAAATCCATGGCGGAGCTGATAGCCCGTTCCGCTAAGGATAAGAAATATTATCATATCCACGCCTACGGTCAGCAGGGCACATGGATGCCCGATCTGCTGAAATCGAAGGGCGTTGACATCAAAAATTGCGACAACCTCGATATCCGTCAGTATATCGACAACATGAACGACTGCCTTGCCGCTTGCGATCTGGTAGTGTCCCGCGCGGGCGCGATCACCCTGTCCGAGATACAGGCAAAGGGCAGACCCGCGGTGCTGATCCCCTCTCCGTTTGTCGCGGAGAATCACCAGTACCACAACGCCATGTCCATGGTCAACAAAAAGGCGGCGAAGCTGATCGAGCAGGCTGACCTTTCGGGCGAGCTCCTGATCGAGACCGTCGACAGCATGCTGACCGATAAAAGCGTTCTGGAGGAATACCGCAGAAACGCCCAGAAAATGGCGATCACCGACGCCAACGAGCGTATCTATCAGACGGTGAAAGAGGTACTCGCAGAGTAAGAAAACCAGTCACAAAACCGACCGACCTTTCATAGTATAAAAGGCATAGAGTCTTTGAAAGGGTGTTGGGTGTGTCGGTATTTGTGGTAAACGGCGGGAGAAGATTATCAGGAGAGGTCGAGCCGCAGGGCTCCAAAAACAGCGCTTTGCCGATCTTGGCGGCGACGCTGCTGTGCCGCGGAGAGTGCGTCTTACATAACTGTCCGCGTCTGAGCGACGTGGAAGCGTCGCTCGCGATCCTGCGCTACATAGGCTGTACCGCTCGTCGCGAGGGCAGTACCGTGATCGTCGATACCGGCAGTGTGGAGCGCTTTGAGATCCCCTCTGAGCTGATGCACCGCATGCGTTCCTCGATCATCTTCCTCGGCGCGATGATCGCGCGCTTTGACAGGGTGCGCATGTCGTTCCCCGGCGGGTGCGAGTTAGGTCCCAGACCGATCGACCTGCATTTAAGCGCTTTACGAGAGATGGGCGTCGTGATCTGTGAAGAGCACGGTGAGCTTGATTGCTATGTCAGCGATGAACTGCACGGCGCGAATATCACCCTGCCGATCCCCTCTGTCGGCGCGACGGAGAATATCATGATCGCCGCGGCTTTAGCGAACGGCACGACCGTGATCAGTAACGCGGCGCGCGAGCCTGAGATCGTCGATCTGGCGGATTTTCTGAATTCCTGCGGCGCGCGTATCCACGGTGCGGGGGAGAGCTCCGTTGTGATCGAAGGCGTCGAGCGCCTGCATCCTACGATCCACGCGATGATCCCCGACCGTATCGTGACGGCGACGATGATGTCTGCCGCGGCGGTTACGGGTTCCGATATCACGATGAAGGGCGTGATCCCTTCGCACCTTGAGTCGGTGTTTCCCGTGTTTCGGGACAGCGGCTGTGAGATCAATATCAAAGGGAATACGGTCCGTATCGGCGCGCCTTACCGCTTACGCAGTCCTAAGCTGATCCGCACCATGCCGTATCCCGGCTTTCCTACCGACGCCCAGGCGCCTGTGATGAGCATGGCGGCTGTCGCGGATGGGATGACCGTATTTGTGGAAAACATGTTTTTGAGCCGTTACAGCCACGTCAGCGAGCTGTGCCGTCTCGGCGCGGATATCCGCGTAGAGGGCAAGGTCGCCGTAGTGGACGGCGTGAAAAAGCTGTTGTGCGCCGATGTCCGCGCGCAGGATCTGCGGGGAGCCGCCGCCTTGGTGGTCGCCGCCTTGTGCGCAAGAGGACAGAGCCAGATCAGCGGCATAGAATATCTCGAACGCGGCTATGAGGACTTTGAGCTGGTGCTCTCCTCATTGGGCGCTGATGTGAAGAAGATATAACCTAAATAAAGATAAAAGAAAGGAGGGGTAATATGGCGAAGAAATCCGACAAAAAGCGCAAAAGATCAAACCGCAATTCCGCGCGTGAAGAACTGCGCCGTCCGCGCCGACCGATAGAGCCTGCGTGGGACGAGGAAGAAGCGTACGACGATTTTGCCGAGAGATATACCGAAGAGATCGACTTCCGTAATTTTGAAGAGAATACGCCAAAGCGCAAGCCCTATAGACCCTCCGAGCCCGAGCGTGACGACCTTCCCTACGAGGAAGAGCCGAACGAGCGCAACACGCGCCGATTCGAGAAAAAGACCAAGAAGAAAAAGAAGAAGAAAAAGCGAAAGATCCTTCCGACCCGCCGACCCGTCGAACGGGTTCGGGACGATGAGGACATGCTCAACGAGTTTTCCGATGACACCAACGAGTTTTATACCGACGAGAGCATACACAGCAGGCGGCGCGAAGATCCCCGCGACGTGAAGAATGCGAAGAAGCAGGCAAAAAAGCAGGAAAAGCGCAAGCCCAAATCTCCGCTCCAGCGCAAGATCATCCGTTTCCTCAGCTACGGCGCGATCATCGCCGTCGTTTTGATCGTCGGCGTAGTGCTTTCGCTGACGGTGCTGTTCAAGACGCAGGCGTATGAAGTAACGGGCGTGACGCGCTATTCAGAGGAAGAGATCATTGACGCCTGCGGTATCAGCAAAGGCGAGAACATTTTCCTCGCGCCGAAATCCGCTGCAGAAAAGCGGTTGAAAAAGCAGTTCCCGTATGTGGAGGAAGCCAACGTCAGCTTCAAGATCCCTGATACCATCCGTATCGCGATCGAAGAAGCGGCGGAGGGCTATCTGATGAAGCTCAGCGGATCTGATTATCTCGTCATCAGCACCAAGGGACGTATCCTCAATCAGGTGACGGATACCTCCGCCTATGATCTGCCGATCTTTATCGGACCTACGCTGACCTCCGGCGCGATCGGCGACTACGTCAGCTATGAGGACGATACCGTCGTCGAGATGATCGAGAGCATCACCCAGACCTTTGCCGACAACGGCTATCAGGGCATCACCGAGATCGACGCCACCGATATGGCGAATATCTCCTTCACCTATGATAACCGCGTCAAGGTCAAGCTCGGTATCCCAGAGGATCTCGATTATAAGGTCCGCACCGCGATGACCATCATCAACGAGAATCTTGATAAAAACCAGACGGGCACCATCACGGGTATCCTTGACGTTTCCCGCTGTAACTCTACCAAGCGCTCCTACTTCAACGAGCAGGAGATCCGTCCCACCGAGGTCAAGCCCTCCGAAAAGCCCACCGAAGCGGTCGCGGGCGACAGCGGAACGGGCGATTATAACGGCGATTACAGCGCTGATTACAACAGCGATTACAGCGCCGACGGCTCGGCTGACGGCTACTATTCTGACGATTACAGCTGGTACGAAGGCGCCTACACCGACGATTCCTACGCCTATTATGGCGCATATGATGGTTATGGTTACTATGAATAAAGTGTAAACACAACCATTCCCTGTGAAAATTTATCAATTTTTTGAAAAATATTCAGAAAATGATTGAAATTATCACTGATATGTGTTAACTTATAATATGATAGAAGAAATATAATGCGTATGTATGCGTGAGCGTTTATGACCCTCACACATATGACAAGGAGGATATAAAATGGCTTTTGAATTGGAAAAGAATCCTGCCAGCGGTCTGCCGGTAATCAAAGTAATCGGTGTCGGCGGTGGCGGCGGTAATGCTGTCAACCGCATGATTAAAATGGATGTTAAGAACGTCGAGTTCATCGCCGTCAATACGGACGAGCATGTACTGCGTTTCTCTCAGGCTCAGGAAAAGATCCAGATCGGTGAGAAAGCTACTCGCGGCAAAGGCGCAGGCTCTATGCCCAGCGTCGGACAGGCTGCGGCGGAGGAGAACCGTGAGGAGATCGCGGCGATCCTGAAGGACACCGACATGGTATTTATCACCGCAGGTATGGGCGGCGGTACCGGTACAGGCGCGGCTCCCATCGTAGCGAAGATTGCGAAGGATATGGGTATTCTGACCGTAGCGGTCGTTACTAAGCCCTTTGCTTTTGAAGGCAAGAAGCGTATGGCTCAGGCTGAGCAGGGTATCGCGGAGCTTTCCGCTTGCGTAGACTCCCTGATCATCGTACCCAACGAGCGCTTAAAGCATATCGCCGACCAGACGATCACACTGCAGAACGCCTTCCTGATCGCCGACGACGTACTCCGTCAGGGCGTACAGAGCATTTCCGATCTGATCGTTGTTCCCGGTCTTGTCAACCTCGACTTTGCTGATGTTTCGGCTATCATGCGCCTGTCTCTTATACACATCT
>NZ_JAHLQD010000013.1:0-3999 GCF_018918225.1 Roseburia sp. MSJ-14 | reverse complement strand
AGATGTGTATAAGAGACAGATGTATATGAAAGCACTGATTTCATTATACTTTAAAATCCGATATAGTCAAGATTTATCGCTCGTTATGTGTTGATCTCAACCTTACCCCTGCTCATATCGGCTCCTCAGCTTTTCCAACGCCTTTTTCTCGATGCGTGAGATATAGGAACGTGAGATGTTCAGTTTCTTCGCCAACTCCCGCTGTGTCTGTATCTTCACACCGCCGATCCCGTACCGCTTGATGATGACTTCTTTTTCTCTGGGCGTTAACACCTCGTCGATATAGCGGCTCAACACCTCCAGATGGAGCTTGGTGTCTACATCCTCGGCTACATCCATATCCGACGCCATAATGTCCATCAGCGTCAGCGGATTACCGTCCTTGTCGGTATCGATCGTATCGTTCAGGGATACATCCTGCGCCGATTTGCGGTTGTTGCGGAAGAACATCAGGATCTCGTTCTCAATACAGCGGGAGGCGTAGCTTGACAGCTTGATGTTCTTGTCGATATTGAAGGTGTTGATCGCCTTGATCAGACCGATCGTACCGATCGATACCAAGTCATCCTGACCGCCGTAGTTTTGATAATACTTCTTGATGATGTGCGCGACAAGGCGCAGATTATGCTCGACAAGGATATTCCGCGCGCCGATATCTCCCTTTGCGGCGAGCTCCAGATAATGCTGCTCCTCCGCCTTTTTCAACGGCTTCGGAAAGCTCTCACTGTGCGCGATATGCAGAATGAACAGAAAGATGTATTGGCTGATATACGATAAGAATCCAAACAAAAAACCACCTCATGAAATTGTATTCACAAGGTGGTTCTGTTTTGCCTGTCTATAAAAAGTCATTGCGAGGCTCATCAATGAGCTGTGGCAATCTCAACCGATTTAGATGTTTTTTCTCTGTATCTGCCCTCAAAAAAACATTATTAGGAAAGAACAGGTTAACTGATTTTTCCTATGAAATAGGCTCACCGATGCCCGCAGGATATTCCGAGCCTATTAAGTATCTTTGAATCCAAGTTGCGTCAAGGATCGTCACAACACCGTCGTTGTCTACATCAGCAGTCGATTTATTATAAGGATCGATCGGTATATCCACAAGACTTCTCTGAATACAAGTGGTGTCAATAATGCTGACTTCACCATCGCCGTCTACATCGCCTAGCAAGTGTGGAGGCAAGATTTCCTGTCTGTTGTTGATCAGCTGCGGATATTGATACTCTGTAGCATTGTCGATCACCCATGTGTTTTCAAAATCAAATTTCGGCATACACATTTCCAGTTGAAGTTGTGCAGAGGTCAAAGCTTTTGCGCCTGTATTGGAAGAACCGGCTGAGCTGAGGTAATAGCAATTGGATATACTTCCTGTGCCTGTTTCCTGTATTCCGTAGTTTGCTTTGCCGACATTATAACAACCGTTTATTTCTCCGTTGGATTCTCCCACGATGCCGCCACAAAACGTTTCTGTTTTTCCATCGTAGCTTCTATAGTTCTCTGAATAATAGTAACGAGGGGGACTAGCAGAACCCCATGAAAAATACTTTGCTGTTGCGTTAGCTGAGAATATAACATTAGCTGTATTATAGCAATTGCTGATAGCTACGTTTGTCTGATTGCCACAAATGCCACCTGCATAGCTATAACCGAATGAATTAGCAGAAGCCATCGCTTCCTTAGCGTGATATGTTGAATCCCTGTAAGAATTCTCAGCATATGAACTGACTTTTGATGATAATTCTCCTGTGTTATAACAGTTGCTGATATCCATACTAGAAGATCCACAAATACCACCACAAAAAGAATGAGAATAAGCACTCAAGTTTTCATTCTTTAGTGCCATCTTAATAGATTGTGTTGTTTCTGCAACAATATTCCCTTTGTTATAACTGTTATTTACACTGCTTTTATTTGATCCACAGATACCCCCAGCATACAATATGATATGAAAGTCATATCAGAGGAATAAGCAGTAGTGGAACTCTTCGAATACTCTATAGTTGATGTTATATCTCCAATGTTGTAACAATCTATAATATTTCCGCTTTCAGTGCTTCCGCATATACCTCCTGAATAAGGTGTATTCATATGAGAATCAGTTGCTATAATGCCAGTGTTGTAACAATTTTTGAACTCGCCACTTTTGGAGTAACCGCATATGCCACCCGAATAATACTTTGCTGAAATATCCGCTTCATTGTAACAATTCGATATATTGCCGCTGTTATAACCGCAAATACCGCCCGAATAAGAATAATATGTTGATGAAGATACAGCGGCTTTATTATAGCAATTTAATACCGTGCCACTGTTAAAAGCGCAAATACCGCTTGAGTAATCTCCTTCTGCGACAATACTTGTTTCATCGATACCGAGGTTTTGGATAGTACCTTCGTTTTTGGCGAATAAGCCCAGATAGATCGTACCTGCGCCGCTCGGTGTTGTATTGCGGTTGATTCTCATACCAATTATCTTGTGACCGTTTCCGTCAAAGGTTCCCATAAACGGAATATTCCCATAGATACCATCGCTGCCGAGCGGTTCCCAACCGTTGCCCATAAAGTCCCAGTCTCCGCCGACCGCTGTATCTTCGGTCATGTCGATATCATTCATCAGCCTATAGTTGCCGCTCATGTTGTTATTGATACTATATAGATCAGCGATGGTTCTGATTTCGAGCACTTCGTCCTCAGCCGCACTTACGCCGATCGTAACGACAGGAACAACCGACAATAAAAGAATAATTGATAATACGATTGATAATGCCTTTTTCATGAAAATCACCCCTAATTAAACAAAAAATGCGTAGCTCCTACATACACACAGAGCTACGCATAAAAAACACACAGCTCTGAAATGTCGCCAAACAATTACAAGTAATCCTGATCAAAGTTAGTTTAATTAGGAATAGTTGAAACAGAGCGTAGTGTTTTTATCATAAAGACAAAAACACTATTCCCAAAAAACTAACCTATTAATCAAAGAATGGTTCATTATTTACTTGTAATTGTTGGCAATTTCAGTATAGCATAACCACATTTTAATCGCAATAGTTTTTTTATGATTTATAGAAAGATTATTCAAGAAAAAACGCATGGAACAACGAATCATTCCATGCGCATATTAATTAATCTTTTACTCCGCGTTACCGAAATCCTGCAGCGTCAAGCCCTTATTATGCTCCAGCGCCCAGTCGATGCTCCATTCCGAGCGGAACAGCAGCAGCTTGTTATCGCGGAAATCCGCTACGACCTTGGTATCCGAAGCCAGATCCAATGCCTTATAATCGACCTCGGAGGTGATCCAGCGGATGAACTGATACGGTGTGTTCTCCATGATGATATCGACGTTGTATTCGTTCTCGAGGCGGTATTTCAGCACGTCGAACTGCAGTACGCCGACAACGCCGACGATGACTTCTTCCATACCGGATTCGGGCTCGTGGAAGATCTGTATAGCGCCCTCCTGCGCTATCTGGTTCATACCTTTGACGAACTGCTTGCGCTTCATGGTATCCTTCTGGCGTACCAGAGCAAAGTGCTCCGGTGCAAAGGTCGGGATCCCTTTGAACTGGAATTTCTGTCCCGGCGAAACAATGGTATCGCCGATCGAGAACATACCCGGATCGAACACGCCGATGATATCGCCCGCATAGGCTTCCTCTACGATCTCGCGCTCCTGCGCCATGATCTGCTGCGGCTGAGAGAGCTTCATCTTTCTGTCGCCCTGCACATGGTAGACCTCCATGTTCTTGTCGAACTTTCCGGAGCAGATGCGCATGAACGCCACGCGGTCGCGATGCGCCTTATTCATGTTTGCCTGGATCTTAAAGACGAACGCGGAGAAGAAATCGGAATCGGGAGCGATCATCTCACCGCCCGCTTCACGCGCCAAGGGCGATGTGGTAAGCTGCAAGAACTCCTGCAGGAACGGCTCTACACCGAAGTTGGTGAGCGCCGAGCCGAAGAATACCGGAGCTGTCTCTTATACACATCT
>NZ_JAHLQD010000022.1:0-12615 GCF_018918225.1 Roseburia sp. MSJ-14 | reverse complement strand
GTATAAGAGACAGCTACGGGGTCTATGACGTCAAGAACGATACCTTTGTCGACGCACAGTCAGCGGCACGCGGCGGTTATGCCGACTTTGTCAAGGTGTTTGACGAGCTCGGCGGCGGCAGGCTGATCGGCGACCTCGACGGCGATAACGAGCTTTCTGTCATCGACGTGACCATCATTCAGCGTTGTGATGTGAATATACGGGAATATCCCGCCGATGACGAGATCAAGGCGGACGACGGCTTGTGGAGATATTCCGTCAAGTATTACTCCGACTTCGACCGTGACGGCGAGCGCACGATCCTCGACGCGACCCGCTTGCAGCGGTATCTGATCAGCGGATAATCAGTCATCGCAAAACTCAACAAAACATACACAAAGAAAGAACGCGGCCGGATAAAACCGACTGCGTTCTTTTTGTCAGAATCATTTAATATGAGTAGCTATTTTCCAAGGCTCCTTTTGGTAAAAGGAGCTGTCCCCAAATGGGGACTGAGGAATTGTACTAATTGACCGACCGAAGGGAGAAACCCTCATTTTACCTCAGTTCTAATCACCAACGTAAATGAATGCGACTCGCTTCGCTCAAACAATTGATACAATTCATCCGCCTCCATTCGGAGGCACCTTCCTTTCCCAAAGGAAGGCTTTGGATAGGCTCTCTACAACAACGCAGTCGGATCAAACCGCCTGCGTTCTTTTTGTCAGAAACATTTAATATGAGTAGTCGCTTTCCAAGGCTCCTTTTGGTAAAAGGAGCTGTCCCCAAATGGGGACTGAGGAATTGTACTAATTGACCGACCGAAGGGAGATACATTTATTCTTCATTCTTCAGTTTTCAGCCTTCAGTATTCAGTCGTTGAACGCCTCCGCGGCGCACCCTTATTCCTCAATTCCCTTCGGTGTGTAGCCTGCGTCGGTGATCGCCGCCGCCGCTTTGTCGTAGTCGATCGGCTCGGTGGAGATGATCTCGACCTTGTTTGCTTCGTGAGAGGCGGTGACGCTCTCGACATTCAGGTTCTTTTCGATGGCTTCTTTTACGTGCTTTTCGCACATCGGGCACATCATGCCCTCGACATTGATCACGGTTTTCATGGTTTTGGGTTCTCCTTTACTGTTGGTATTTTCATCAGCCGCGGGCAGTGCCACAGCCGTTTTATGACTCTTTTTATGCTTGTGCGGATCGAACAGATTCAGCCGCAGGGCGTTGCTGACGACGCAAAAGCTGCTCAGGCTCATTGCCGCCGCGCCGAACATCGGATTCAGCGCGATGCCGAAGATCGGGATCCATAACCCCGCCGCCAGCGGGATGCCGATGATGTTGTAGATGAACGCCCAGAACAGGTTTTGGTGGATGTTGCGCAGGGTTTGGCGCGACAGACGGATCGCGGCGGTCAGATCGGTCAGCTTAGAGCCGACCAGCACCACATCCGCCGAGTCGATCGCGATATCCGAGCCGGAGCCGATGGCGATTCCGGTGTCCGCGGCGGTCAGCGCGGGCGCGTCGTTGATGCCGTCGCCCGCCATCGCGGTCTTGCCGTACTGCTTGAGCTCATTGATGATGTCGCTCTTGCCCGAGGGCAATATGCTTGCGTATATTTTTTCGATTCCGACAGTGTTTGCGATCGCTGTGGCAGTTTTCTCATTGTCGCCTGTGATCAGGACCGTGCGGACGCCCAGCTCAGACAGCTCCCTGACCGCGGTCTTGCTGTCATCCTTGACGGCGTCAGCCGCCGCGATCACGCCAAGCAGCCTACCGCCCTTGGCGAACAGCATCGGCGTTTTGCCGTCGCCCGCCAACGTGCTTGCCAACGCGTTGGTTTTTCTTTCGCTGTCCTCACTGAATTTGATTTTGGAGCGGATAAAACGCGGCGCTCCCGCATAGACGGTCTCTCCGTTGATCTCACCCGACACCCCGTGCCCCGAAAGATTCCGGAAATCCTCACAGGGCAGAGCAGCGGTGTTTCTTTCCTCGGCGTATGCCGTGATCGCCTCCGCCAGCGGATGGGCGCTGAGTCTTTCAATGCTGTACGCGATCTGCAACAGCTCGGTTTCGGTCACATCGTCGGCGGGTACAAGGTCGGTGACCTCGGGCGCGCCCTTGGTGATGGTGCCGGTTTTGTCGAGCGCGACGATCTGCGTTTTGCCCGCGGTTTCCAGCGCCTCGGCGTTCTTGAACAGGATGCCCGCCTTTGCGCCCACGCCGTTTCCGACCATGATCGATACGGGCGTAGCCAAGCCTAAGGCGCAGGGGCAGGAGATCACGAGCACGGAGATCCCTCGCTCGAGCGCGTAGGAGAATTCTGCGCCGGTGATCAGCCAGATAACGAAGGTGATCAGCGCGATCCCGATGACGACCGGCACGAATACGCCGGACACCTTGTCGGCGATACGCGCGATCGGCGCTTTGGTGGCGGACGCCTCATAGACGGTGCGGATGATCTGACTCAGGGTCGTGTCCTCGCCCACGCGGGTGGCGCGGCATTTGAGATAACCGTTCTGGTTGATGGTCGCGGAGTATACCTGCGCGTCCAACGCCTTATCGACAGGGATGCTTTCGCCCGTCAGCATACTTTCGTCGAGCGTGCTCTCGCCCTCGATGACTACGCCGTCCACCGGCACGCTCATACCCGGGCGCAGGATGAAAATATCGCCGATGTTTACCGCTTCGATCGGAACCTCCACCTCTTTTCCGTCACGTTCCACGACGGCGGTTTTCGGGGATAAGTCCATCAGCGATTGCAGGGCGTCGGTGGTTTTGCCCTTGCTGTGTGCTTCTAAGATCTTGCCCAGCGTGATGAGCACGAGTATCATGGCGGCGGATTCAAAGTACAGCCCGTGCAGCAGGCTCATCCGCGCTTCACCCTCTGTTGCCGTCATCATGAACAGCTCGTAAACGCTCCAGATGAAGCTCGCCGCGGAGCCGAGGGATACCAGCGTGTCCATGTTCGGCGCGCGGTGGATCAGCCCTTTGAAGCCGCTGACAAAGAATCGCTTGTTGATGATCATCACCGCGGCGCTGAAGATCATCTGCGCCAGCGCGATCGCGATGGGGTTGCCCTCAAAAAACGGCGGCAGAGGAAAGTGCCACATCACGTGCCCCATCGAAAAATACATCAGTACGAGCAGCAGCACGAGCGAGATGATGAAGCGCTGAACAAGCGGTTTGACCTCGTTCGGCTTTTCTATTTTTATTTTGTTGTTTTGTTTTGTCGCGGCGTTTTGCGCCTTGGCGGTATAGCCTGCGTGTTCCACAGCGCCGATGATCTCGTCAGCGCTCGCGCTGCCCTCGACCACCATAGAGTTGGTCAGCAGACTCACCGAGCAGGAGGTCACGCCGTCGACCTTGCCGACAGCCTTTTCGACCCGCGCCGAACAAGCCGCGCAGCTCATCCCGCCTACATCATAGCGTTCCATATCAATTCTCCCTTTTTGCCTCCCTTTTCTAAGGGAGGTGGCCCCGGACACGCGTGTCAAGGGGCGGAGGGTTGTCGCGTATGGTAAGATGAAAGATAAACAGTCATCAAATATACGTTTTTCAACCCTCAGTCACCCTGACGCAAGCGTCAAGTGACAGCTTCCTCGCCGGAAACGGCTTCTTCTGCGAAGACAGCCGACCCTTTTGTCCGCTTTGCGGACATTTCCCCTAACAGGGGAATCTCCCCTTGTCCTTCGGACATTCCCCCAACGGGGGCACCTTAGGAAAGGGAGCCTTTTGTCATTTCATCAACTTCCCGATGATGTCCATCAGCTCGTCGATATCCGCTTCATCGTTTTTGATGTCGCGCACCACGCAGCCCTCGATATGGCGGCGCAGCAGCTCGCGGTTGAAGGCGGCAAAGGCGTTTTTCGCCGCGGCGCTCTGGGTGAGGATATCCACGCAGTAGGCGTCGTTCTCCACCAGATTGCGGATCCCGCGGATCTGCCCCTCGATGCGGGACAGGCGGTTGATCAGCTTTTTCTTTTCTTCCTCTGTTCTTTCGGTTTTTTTCTGTGATAAGCAGTGTTCACACGGCATAAAATACCCTCCGTTTTTTCGGTTTATCAAATGGTGTATTCATCAATATAAATTCGGAATCCGCAGGATTCCATAGGGCTCCCTTTGGTAAAGGGGGCTGTCGCCTGACATACGTGTCGGGCGACTGAGGGATTGTTCTAATGATCGACCAAAGGGAGAAACAATCATTCTTCATTCTTCAGTATCGTCATATACCCCCCTCGGGGTATCTCTGCGCTCATTATATACCCTATAGGGGTATTTGTCAACAAAATCTTTTTGTTAAAATATTTTCATAATGCACGAAAACGCCCGTTCAAAAACGTGTTATAGGTGAAAGGAGGTCAGCTTTATCAAACTCGGTACCGAAAAAGCAGAATTCTATATCCGGAGTTACTCCGATATGATCTATCGCATCGCGCTGAACAATCTGAAAAATCCCGCCGATGCGGAGGATATCCTTCAGGATGTCCTGACGGAGCTGATCACCAAATGCCCCACTGACAAAACCGACGAAGGGGTGAAATACTGGCTGATCCGCATCACCGTCAACAAGTGTAACGGCTTTCGGCGGCTGGTGTGGCAGACCCGCACCGAGGGTCTCGAAAACCATCTGACGCTTGAAGCTCCCGAGCAGGAGCTCGTGATGGAGGAGATTTTCGAACTGCCGAAGAAGCAGCGGAACATCATCTATCTGTACTACTATGAGAAATACACGATCTCAGAAATCGCCGAAATCCTGCGCATAAACCCCAACACCGTCAGCTCCGACCTGCGGCGTGCACGCAAAAAGCTCAAAACCATCCTTGAGGAGGAAAGAAAATGAAGAAAAGCCTGTATGAACAGACGATGGACAGCATCAAAGCACCCGAAAGGGTTGTGGATCATATGCTGTCCGCCGTCAGGGACAGTGAAAAAAAGGAGAAGATCATCCCTATGAAAAACAGAAAATCGAATCATATCAAGCGGAACGTTATCGCAGCGTCGCTTGCGCTCGCACTCTTATTCGGAGCGGTATTCGGCATCAGCGCCCTTTCCCCGAAAGAAAGCCCCTTTATCATTACCGTGAACGCCGCCGAAATATTCGACAGCGGCTATACTCCTGTCGGTACGCTGAACGGGGTTGGCGGAGATTTCCATGAGGAAAACGACGAGGTCACGATGACCTACAGCTTTGCTTTTAATATCAGGGTCGAGGGTGAGAAGGTTGACGACGTTCTCTACACGGTCAAAAACGGAAGTATCGGCGCACAGGGCGAGAATAAGAAAAGCCTGAACCAGTCCGAGGTCATCTCTGTGGAAGAGGACGAAAAGATGTTTACCCTTCTGGGATTTTCTGCCGACACCGCAGATACGACCCTCTCCAAGGAAACGCGGCAGGCGATCCGCGATTGGTTTGACCACGCGAGAGCAAAGCTGGAAATGCCTGCCTTGCAAGAGGATTACGACGACAGCAAATTCAGTATCGCAGATTGCTCAAGCACCCTCTATGCCGCGCTTTTGGAGCGTGTTTCGGTCGAAGCGAAAATCACCTATACCGACGGTACAGCCGAGACAAAAAAACTTGTCTTTGCCTGCGACAGCGTCACCGAGGACGGCGTTGCGACCATCAGCGCAAAGCTGGTATAATCCATATCTTTCGATCTGGTTGCCCCTGAGATCTCTCGGGGGCAGCTTTTTACACAAATCTGCGTATCTGTCCATATCTTTGACATGTTTCCTCGGATGTATACCCATCTGTATCATTATTATTCTCGCGGGTACTTGACTTTTGCCTTGAAATATAGGATAATTTATCCTGTAATATTATAGTGGGTAATTAGGGCGAGATTGCCACAGCCCCGACACGCGTGTCATACGCGTGTGATACGTGTGTCGATGGCTTCGCAACGACAGTCCATATTATCCGCAACAGGAGGTATACTTATGATCGATTTAACCAAGTATGGTATCAACGGCGTACAGGAGATCGTTTACAATCCCTCGTACGAACAGCTTTTCAAGGATGAGATGGATCCCGCGCTGACAGGCTTCGATAAGGGCCAGCTCACCGAGCTGGACACCGTCAACGTCATGACCGGTATCTACACCGGCAGATCGCCCAAAGACAAGTTCATCGTCATGGACGACACTTCCAGGGACACCGTTTGGTGGACGACTCCCGAATATCCCAACGATAACCATCCGGCTTCTCAGAAGGCTTGGGACGAGTGCAAGAAGCTCGCGCTCGAGGAACTCTCCGGCAAGAAGCTCTATGTCGTAGACTGCTTCTGCGGCGCGAACAAGGATACCCGCATGGCGATCCGCTTCATCATGGAGGTCGCTTGGCAGGCTCACTTTGTCAAGAACATGTTCATCCAGCCCACCGAGGAAGAGCTCAAGAGCTTTGAGCCCGATTTCATCAGCTACAACGCTTCCAAGGCGAAGGTCGAGAACTACAAGGAGCTGGGGCTCAACTCCGAGACCGCGGCGATCTTCAACGTCACCTCTCGTGAGCAGGTCATCCTGAACACCTGGTACGGCGGCGAGATGAAGAAGGGTATGTTCTCTATGATGAACTACTACCTGCCCCTGCAGGGCATCGCTTCCATGCACTGCTCCGCCAACACCGATATGGAGGGCAAGAACACCGCTATCTTCTTCGGTCTGTCCGGCACCGGCAAGACCACTCTGTCCACCGACCCCAAGCGTCTGCTGATCGGCGACGACGAGCACGGCTGGGATGACAACGGCGTCTTCAACTTTGAGGGCGGCTGCTACGCGAAGGTCATCGGTCTGGATAAAGAATCCGAGCCCGATATCTATAACGCCATCAAGCGCAATGCGCTGCTCGAGAACGTAACCGTCGATGAAAACGGCAAGATCGACTTCAACGACAAGAGCGTGACCGAGAACACCCGCGTCTCCTATCCGATCGAGCACATCGAGAAGATCGCGAAGAAGGTCAACGGCATTTCCGCCGGCCCCGAGGCTGAGAACGTCATCTTCCTGTCCGCTGACGCGTTCGGCGTACTGCCTCCCGTATCCATCCTGACTCCCGAGCAGTGCCAGTACTACTTCCTCTCCGGCTTTACCGCAAAGCTGGCGGGCACGGAGCGCGGCATCACCGAGCCGACTCCCACCTTCTCTGCTTGCTTCGGTCAGGCGTTCCTCGAGCTGCATCCGACCAAGTACGCTGAGGAGCTGGTCAAGCGCATGGAGAAGAGCGGCGCGAAGGCGTATCTGGTCAACACCGGCTGGAACGGCACCGGCAAGCGCATCACCATCAAGGACACCCGCGGCATCATCGACGCGATCCTCGGCGGCGACATCAAGAACGCTCCCACCAAGACCATCCCCTACTTCAACTTTGAGGTTCCGACCGAGCTGCCCGGCGTAGACACCGGCATCCTCGATCCCAGAGATACCTACGCCGATCCCAAGGAATGGGACGACAAGGCGAAGGATCTGGCGGAGCGCTTCATCAAGAACTTTGAGAAGTACACTACTAATGAAGCCGGTAAGGCGCTGGTAGCAGCAGGCCCGAAGGTCTGATTCAATTAGGAATGAGGAATTAGAAATTAGGAATTTCTGAAACTGAAAACCACATAAAAATGAGAGGTACCGACTTTTACGTCAGTACCTCTTTTGTTATTCGATGAAAGGATAGCTGCAATCAATTCGTCTTTTTACAGGCTCCCTTTGGTAAAGGGAGCTGTCCCCGAATGGGGACTGAGGGATTGAATAAATTGATCGACCGAAGGGAGAGATCTATTGAAAGAAAAGAGAGGTACTGACTTTTTCGTCAGCACCTCTTTGTTATTTGATGAATGGAAAGACGGGATCAATTCCTAATTCCTAATTCCTAATTATTACAGGTCCATCCCCCAACTGAGCATCTCCGGGAAGTACAGTGCCCAGAAGCCCTCGCTGTGAGTCGCGTCGGAATCTGTCTTGGTGATCATCTTATCGGCGGGATAGCCGTGCGCCGCCATCCAGCCCTCCATCGCCGTAGCGTTGGGGTATAATGCCTGCTCGAGCTGATCATTGGCGCTGTTGCCGCAGAAGAAGTAGATGCGCGGGGTGTTGCCCGAGAAGTCAAGGGTATCGAGATAGTTATCCCATACCGGTTGATTGTAGAGGATGAAGGCGGGGGAGAGAGCGCCGACATAGCGGAACTTGTCCATGTTCTCCATGCCGATGTAGAACGCCTCGATACCGCCGGAGGACGAGCCCGCGATGCCGCGGATGGAGTTGGTGTTGTAATTCTGCTCGACATAGGGGATGACGGTGTCGGTCACAAAGTCGGAGAATACCTTGCCGCCGCCGTTTTTGAAGGTGCTCATATCCTCACCTGCAACGGTCGCGACCTCGCCGAGGTCGGGGGTCAGCTCATGGTTGCGGCGTGCTTCGGTATTACCGCAGGCGATACCGACCACGATCACGCCGTCGCCGCCGTTCTGCATGAGGGAGAGAACGCTCTCATCACATTCCCACTCATAGCCCGACAGGGTGGTCGCCTGACCGAAGAGGTTCTGACCGTCGCACATATACAGCACGGAGTATTTCTTGCTCGTGTCGGCGGCGTTGTAACCCTCGGGCAGCCAGATATAGACATTCTTTTTGTAGCCGTCGGGATAGTCAAAGCTGACGGTCTTGATGGTTCCCTCATTGTTCTGACCATAGGGGTAAACGCCCGCAAGATATTTACTGCCGGACGCCTTTGCCTGAATGAAATAGCCGGAGCTTGCTTTGGTAACGGGCAGATCGGTCGTCTGGATCTGCGCGCCGTTGTTGAAGATCACACGGTCATACTGTGTGACGTCAACGTTCATGCCGTAGACCTTTTCGCCGTAGCTGTTGGTAACGGGATTTGTCATCGCCATGCCGGGCCATGCCTTTTGTATCGAGCCGGTTTCACTGTTGAAGAGATAGGCATAGACCGCCGACCAGTTCTTGTTATTGGTAAAGTGGATCGGAATATTGTTTTTCACTTTCGTCACCTCGTCGGGAGCTTCTGTGGGAGCCTGTGTCGGAGCCTCTGTCGGAGCGATGGTGGGCGCCTGCGTCGGCAGGAACTCGCCGGAAGGGAATTGGTTGATCACGCCGACCAGATAGCGCTGGATCATCGTCGCGTCAAGGATCGTCAGCTCGTCATCCGCGTCAACATCGCCGCGCATCCGCGCATCCTCATCGAACTGAATGACCCCCGCCAAGGCGCGCTGGATCGTCGTGACGTCGAGGATCGTGACGTCATCATCGCCGTCAGCGTCGCCGTACAGCTGTGCCGCCGCCGTGCTGACGGACACACCGAGGAAAACGCTGAGGGTCAATGCCGCGATCAGCAGAAGAGAGATAAGCCTTTTTTTCATAATAACACCTTCTTCGGAAATACTGTATATACTGTTCGTTTCTATTATAAACGTTTTATGAACGTTATTTCAATAGTTTGTGAAAATATTCTCGGCATATTGACAAAGAAATACTTATTTTGCTATAATAGCAATATATATGTATAATAGGGTCAGTATGAGAAATTCAATCGTGCGGATCGTCAACAAGAAAAAATCGCGTTAAACCCGCGATTATCGACGACCGTGACCGTTTTTCCCGGCAGGAAAAGAGGGGATATATTTGGCAGATAACGAAAAGAATAACCCGTATTTTGAAAGAGAAGAATTCGATGTGGTAGATGAACGCGACGCGGAAAACGCCCGATTGACGGATGATACCGTTGTGAAGGACGATGTGGATATAGATGATTTGAAGTATGAGTATCCGGAGGATGATTATGCCGATTTCGAGGCATTCGACGTCAGCGAGCCGCGTGCTCCCATCAAGGAGATGGACGCCATCGAAGAGGCGCTGGCGATCCGTCGCCGCGACTGGATCAAGACGCATCTGAGCTATATCTATGCCGCGGTCGGCGTGGTCATCGTCGGGCTGATCGTGTTCGGCATCTATATGTATTCCTCGAGCACCAACCCGATGAGCCGTTTTATCGGCGCTTTGTCCAAGGATTTCTCCACCTCGTTTCATTATGAGATCGAGGTGACAGAGGACGACAAGCCGATGATGAGCCATACGGGCGATATCGCTGTCGATCGCTCCAAGCATTCGGTCAAATCTCTGTATGAATCGGATTATAACAGCTACACTTATACCGGAGCGGTCTATGCGTATGACAAGAGCGCGGCAAAGGGCAGTTATTACAACAACAAATGGAACATCCGTGAATGTACCGATAGTGTACAGGACTTTTTTGATTTTGATAAGGCATTCCGTTCCGGCGGATTTGACGCGGGCGCCTTCCTGCGCTTTACGGGACTGACGTCGGATTATTCTGCCCGTGAGTTGAACAGCGCTGTCGGCGTGCTGAGAAAGCGCCTTTCGACCAACAGCTCGATCGCGACGATCAAAACCGAAAAGGCAGAGGACGGCACGCGTTACCTTTATGATATCAACATCTATGAGTTGTTCTCGATGATCAAGAATGAAGGCGCTTCGATCTTTTACCGCGCCACGGATTATGATAAATTCGTCGCGCTGTTTGAGGCAAACAAGACGATCCTGGAGAACACGAAATGTACCGCCTCGTTCGTAGTAGACCCCGCGGGATATATGTCTTCCTTTGAGATGACCGTCACGACCGAGGGAAGTTCCTACGGGCTCAAATGTAAGATGAGCGATTTCGCGAACGCCGAGGTTGCGATTCCCGACACATTTTTCGCAGCGGCTCAGCTGACCCCGGCAGAATGATCTGCGATCCGACTTCGATCAAAGAGGTGAGTACCGTGCATAAGAACAGGGTGGAATACGCCGTTGTGTGTTCCATGGGAAAAATCAGAAAAAATAATGAAGACAATTTCTACTGTGCCGGTCACATCCGTGACGACGTCAACTCCGTTTTAGACGTCGCGTTCAGCGGTAAGGTCGACGCCGACGCCAACGAGCTTTTTGCGGTATTTGACGGCATGGGCGGCGAGGCGTGCGGCGAGATCGCGTCCTATGTCGCCGCGGCGGAGTCACTGGTGTTTACCCGCTCAAAGGACGCGTATCAAGAATACTTAAAGCCGCTTGCCGCACGGATCAACAACGCGATCTGTCAGGAGACCGAGGCGCGTTCGCTGGTGCTGATGGGTACCACCGCCGCGATGCTGCAGGTCCACGGCGAAGATATCTATATCCTCAACTCGGGCGACAGCCGTATCTACCGCCTTTCGGGGCATGAGCTGGAGCAGTTGTCGACGGAGCATGTCGCGCTCAGCGGCAGCTCCAAGGCGATCACGCAGTTTTTCGGTATGCCGGAAGGATATGAGGCAGCGCCCTATGCCGCGCGCGGAAAATTCAAGCCCGGCGATATGTATCTGCTGTGCTCCGACGGCGTGACCGATATGCTGACCGACGATGAGATCTGTCGGATCATCGACGACAGGATGGATCTCGATGTGCTCGCCCGCGCGCTCACCGACGCGGCGCTTGACCGCGGCGGTATGGATAATATCACGGCGCTGCTTTTGCGCATGACATAAAAAACAGAAACATTACCAAAAAAGACAGGGATCAATATGGAGTATAAAAACAACAAAACATCGAATCGCAGGAGATATAAATCCCGCTATCACAGCCCGCATAATTACAAAACCAAGCGCGGCGGGTCATCCAACCGCGCGTCGATTTTGATCGGCGTCGCGACCTTCCTCATCTTAGCGTCGCTGGTACTGGTCTTCACCTTCGGCGACAAGATCTATTCCTTCCTCGACACGACCTTCCATCCGTCGGCGCTTCCGCTGTCCGAATCCGAGACGATGGGCGTTGTTCTCGCGACCGAGGAGGCGGCGCCTCCCGCGGTGGTGAGCGTCCCCGAGGAGACCGAGGCAGCACCGCAGCCGACGCAGGCTGTCGGCGACCAGGGCGATGATATCAACCGCCTGCTCACCGCGGCAAACCTCAAGGCGGAAGATCTCAAGGGCACACAGGCAATCTTCGTCGAAAGTCAGGGAACCTCCGCTAAGGTGTATTTCTATGAGAAAGCGGCTGACGGCCAGTGGACCCGCCAGTTCGATATCTTAGACGGCTTTGTCGGCACGGGCGGCACTTCGGATAACGTAGGCCCCGCCGACGATACCACCCCCAAGGGCACCTTTAACATCGAGTACGCGATGGGCACGAACATGAACCCCGGCACCAAATTGGATTATTACCAGATCCAGTACGGGATGAACTGGGTCACCGACCCCGCGTCCGTCAACTACAATCGTTTGGTCGACGCGTCCTCGCCGGTGGATTACACCTCCTGCCAGCAGCTGTACGAGTATACCAAGTCCTATCCTTACGCGGTTGTATTCGATTATAACCGCGATCCCGTGGACACCACCAAGGGCTGCGCGCGTTTCCTGCACGTTGCCTCCGAGCCGACCTACGGCGGCGTGGGCATCTCCGAAAACGCGCTGGGTATCATCCTCGGCTGGCTCGATCCCGCGGCGACCCCCACGATCACCATCTTTTGATGAATCGCCTAAAGGCTCCCTTTGGGAAAGGAGATTCCCCTACTAGGGGAAATGTCCGCAACGCGGACAAAAGGGTCTGCTGCCTCCGCTAGGAGGGCTCAAACCGATAAAAAACTGAGGGATTGCATCA
>NZ_JAHLQD010000053.1:0-13240 GCF_018918225.1 Roseburia sp. MSJ-14 | reverse complement strand
GGGCTTATCATCGCGGGTGAAGTGGTTAAGGATTTAATAAAGGGTAGGGGTTAAGTTAAGGGACGCTTCACTCCGAAAAAGCCTCTGGAATCAACGATTTCAGAGGTTTTTGATTTACAGCGTATTAATTTTTGAAGCGTAAAACTGTTGTTATTCAGCGGAAAATATGATATACTTATAAAAAAGGGTGGCGTGAAAATGAGCGATAATGAAAAAATCGGCGATAAACAAGCGCACAAAATAAGAATGAAATATTCCGAAATGGGAAAACTTATGCGAAATTAAGAAAAATATTCCCGTTTCGGAATATTTGTTGACTTTTTCGGAATGCTATTCTATAATGGGATCAGATGAACGGAGGTGCTTGGCGTGATTAAAAGAACGGATTATCTTAACGAACTGAATAAGTGGAAAGACGAACAGGTAATTAAGGTCGTTACCGGAATACGCCGCTGTGGTAAATCAACGCTGTTAGAGCAGTTCCAAACGGAGCTTGCCGGTAACGGAATCTCACGTGAGCAGATTATTTCGGTGAATTTTGAAGCTCTTGAATTTGAGGAGCTTTTGGATTATAAAAAGCTGTATGCATACATCGTAGATAAGATAGTGCCGGATAAAAAGAATTATGTATTTCTTGATGAAATCCAAATGGTTAATGATTATCAAAAAGCGGTGGACAGTCTTTTTATCAGGGATAATATCGACATTTATATTACAGGCTCCAACGCGTACCTCCTTTCCGGAGAACTTGCAACATTGTTATCCGGCAGATATGTTGAGATCAACATGCTTCCTTTGTCCTTTTCCGAATACCGCAGTGCCAAAACAGACGGTTCTGACGACGCCGCTTTTGCTGACTATCTTCGCTTGGGCGGACTCCCGTATATCGTTATGCTTGATGACGCAAATGAAAAGGCGGACACATATCTTGAAGGGACATACAATACTATTATCATCAAGGATATTGAAGAACGGCAAAAAAGAAAAGACAAGGGCGGCAAACGTAATATTAATGATATCGCTTTGCTAAAAAATATAGCGCGTTTTCTTGCGTCGTCTGTCGGCAATCCTGTTTCAATAAAAAGCATTTCGGATTATATCACCTCATCGGGTCGTAAGGTATCGCAAAACACGGTCAGTGAGTATGTATCTGCGCTTGTAGAGCCGTATATTTTTTACCCGGTGGAACGGTATGACGTGGAAGGCAAACAACTGCTTAAGCAAAATCAAAAGTATTATATTTCCGATTTAGGATTACGCCGATATATGGTATCAAAAAAATACTATGACCTTGGCTTTTCCTTGGAAAATGTCGTGTATCTTGAGTTGAAAAGACGGGGATACAGAATAAATATCGGTAAGGTAGGAAGTACGGAAGTCGATTTTGTTACAGAAAAGAGCGGGAGTATCACATATATACAGGTAACAGCGTCTATGGCAGATGAAAAAACCTTTGAACGCGAAATGGCTCCTTTGAAAGCGATCAAGGATAACCATCCGAAAATGATCCTGACGCTTGACAGATTTACTGCCGGTAATTATGAAGGTATTACTGTCAAGAATGTGATAGATTGGCTTTTGGAGGGAGTTTAACTCAGTATTCTTTGTTTATGCGGCTCAGATTTTGACTTGCAAAAATCTGCCGGCAGCGGTACAATAGCAGGACGAGGAGGGATAGCATGGACTGCACATTTCAAACAGAGCAAGGAAAATTCAACTACCGCGTGGGCGTGATTATCCACAGCGGAAGAAAGGTTTTGATGGCGCGCAATCCGAATGAAGAACGCGCGTTTTATTACTCCGTCGGCGGACGCGTCCGCTTCGGAGAGAGTATGGAAGAAGCCGCCTTGCGCGAGCTGAAAGAGGAAACAGGCATTGATTGCGAGCTTGACCGCCTTGCGGCGATTCACGAGAACTTTTTCATCGATGACGACGGTGTGTTTTTCCATGAGATTTCCTGCTTCTTCACCGTCAAGCCTAACGAACGCCTTCTGCAAATCAAGGACGGCACCCGAACCGACGGCGGGCCCGGTGGAGAATATTTAGAGTGGATTGATTTGAATAAGTCGGATAACATCACCATTTATCCCGATTTTTACCGCACTATTGATTTTGAAAACGATAGGGAAGTAAAGCATTTCCTTTCGAGGGAGTGAAAAGAGAATACGGCGTGATAAAAGCGCGGTTTTCTTTGTTTCATGCGGCTCAGATTTTGACCTGCAAAACGATTGTTATTCTGTGGAAAATATGGCATACTGACAGAGTAAATCGGAATATTTGATCGCCCCCCCAAAAAGAACATTGACGGCGTTATCATCCTTGAAGAAGCCAACGATCTGATACACAACCCTTTAGAGAAAAATTGCAAACGAGGTGTTTGAGTGATGTGGTTTGCTACAGCTTTCGTTATAGTTTTAGCTTTAGCGCAATTGATTCTGTTTGCTACAATTAAGATTAATCATCTAATAGAAAAAAATAAAGAAAAGAAAAAAACGAATGCAACCGTTAAATATGATCCAAAAGGAAAAAATAAAGAAAGGATAAAAGAAATGAACGTAACCGTTAAAGATTATCCGAAAGAAAAAAACAAAGAAAAGATAAAAGAAACAAGTGCAACCACTAAAGAAGATCAGGTTGATGCGTTCATCCAAACCTGCGATTTGTCGCAAAAGCAGGATAAGTCCACGTTTCTTTCGTATTTATACGGCTTTTTTCCGGGCAGAGGCAATTGCGATAATGCCCTGTGGTATAGCTTCACTGTCCGGTTTGAAGAGCCGGTGCTTTGTCTTTCGGAAGAGGAAACCACTGACGGAATGCACGATCTCCACGACAGCGTTAAGAGCCTTAAGGTTTGGATGCTGCCTGATCGGGAAAAGGAGTGGATCCCCTATACGAAAGCGGTTGAGGATGATTGGTCTGTTTCTGTTCGTTTATTGACGTATTTTGCCGGATGCGATGAGATTTTTGTCAAGAACAAAAACCCGTGGGAGAAAAGCGCTTACTACCAATGTACGGGATGTCCCGGCTCTGCGGATTTTTGCGTGCATAATCCTCCGGGACTGACAGGGTGGTTTATGTTCAGATATACCTGTCTTTGGGATTGAGCGGCAAAGAGCAACTTTTCCGGAACAAAAACCACTATATGTTGTGGTATGGATTTATTCCCGATCTGTTTTATCTCTTTGGGAGCAGGATGTCGGGGGTTCAAGTCCCTTCACTCCGACCATAATAGTACAGGGAGATACCAAAAAGGTATCTCCCTGTACTATTTTAATCAAGCAACGGAGGAGTGAAGGGACTTGAAGGCGAGCGTGTCAAGCCGTAAGCCGCGCGCACGGCGCAGACAAAAACGTCACAGAGTGACGTTTTTAGCGAGAGAGCCACGCTGCATTATCCAATTGCACATGCCGCAGCAAGCGAGCAGAAAGGTATGTAAAAATAAAAACACTCTTCTATTATTTTGAGCCGACCTTTTGCATTTTGCATATTTATCATTTTTTTCGTATAACGCCCGTTATCCATCTTCCGCAGTAACGGCAGCAGTAGCTTTCGGTGACTGCTCCGACGATCGGCGCGCCGCAGCCGGGGCAGCGATCTTTTACGATTTGTTTTGCAAGGGCGATCCGCAGCACGCCGCCGTGCTTTTCGGGAGAACACCCGCGCAGATAGCCTTCCTTGACGGCGCCGACGATATGCTTGTACTGCGCTTCGGGAGTAACGCCGCTGTCAGGATCCTTTGCCTTTTGTATCCGGTCAAGGTCCTGCAAGGTCAAAAACGGTCTTGGAAAGCGCGCAAAATCCCTTGCGTAACGCTGTGAGGATTCGATAGTTATCATTCGCACAACGGTTATAGGAGCTGTCACAACTATCGCGGCGAGCGCAAACGCGAAAAGGATGATTGCGTTGAGAAGCTCTGACTGGAACAAACTGTATGAAGTGATGCCGCGTCCCAACATATCTCTGAAATACGGCTCGTTATTGTAATTGTTCACCATCGTCAAAAACACGATCAGAAAAATCAGGAAAAAGAACAGCTCAATACCAAAGCCGACAGCGTAACCGATACGCTTTGCCTGCAAGGACGAGCCTTCATAATAGGCAGGGTTGTTCGGCTTGCGGTTGGTGTTGTCGTTGATGAAGTAAAGCCTCTGTCCCGATACGACCTGCGCAGTCAAGTCAGAGCTTCCGCAATACGGACACATACCTTCAAAGTACACGCGCTTTTCCATCAAACCGCCGCAGCTCCGGCAGGAGCAGGTAATTGTTTTGCTGTAAAGCTCGATGATCTCGGGATAGCGATAGTTGACGGTTTTGATTATCCTGAAATTCTTCATATAAAGCGGACGCACGAGTCCGACGCGGCTTCTGATCTGCTCGGTCGTTTTGCCCGTCACCTCGGCAAGCTCCGCAAAATCGACATATCCGTTCAGGTCGCCTTCAAAATATCCGGAGAAAAAGACAGCGTCATTGATCAGTCTTCGTGATATTCTGGAGCAGACGATCGATACGATCCCGATGATGATAAGGAAAACCGATTCGGGGAAAGCCCGGGCGTGAAGAATCGTGAACCAGTCACCAAAGTAACCGACGATCAACTGCGTTATGATCGCCACGGAGCTCGATACAAGAAATACACCAAGAATTAATAAAATCACATTTTTCACTTTTAAAAATTTGATAAGACCGTTTTTCAGATACATAGCTTAAGACTCCGAGACTGTTTTCTGTATAATCAATTCTATCATAAGCACTAAATAATTGCAATAATTCAGAGTGATAAACTATTGACAGACATAGCGCGGTATAGTGCATATAGACAAACGCCGTCTGATTTGCTACAATAGAATCAGAAAATCAACGGAGGGTTGATTATGAGTATTATAGGACAACAAATCAAAAAGTACCGTATGGAGAACGGCCTTACTCAGGAACAGGTCGGAAGAATGATAGGCGTTACAACGCAGGCAGTGTCGAAATGGGAGCGGGGCAGTACGCCCGACGCAGAAATACTGCCCTTGATTGCAGACGCTCTCGGCGTCAGCGTTGACGCGCTTTACGGGCGAGAGGAACTCAGCTTGGCGGTTCAGCTTGCAAAAAAGCTGTGCAAAATGCAGCAGGAGGATGCGTATCGTTACGCCTTCGGCATTTGCTGGGCGATTGAGATTGGGTTGTCGGGCGAAGCGTCGGCAATTGATGATTTTATGGATATGTTTATCGACCGCACCTTTACGGAAAACGGGAAGTCGGCGGACTACTTTGCCAAGCTGATCAATGACAGCGGTATCGCTCTGACCCGTATGTCGCCTGATTTTTCGCACTTCTTTCTGATGGCGGAGTCTGCGGGCAAAAGCATTATGCCGCATTTTGAGAACATTTCCGAGCTGAAAAAGGTGTTTGCCGTTTTTGCGGATGAAAAGACCCTAAATATCATTTGTTATCTCTATTCGCTTCCGCATATGCCGGTCGCTGTTTCTCTGATTTGCAAGCACACGGGATACAACCATATCGAGGTTGAAAAAATAATGAGGCGGCTTTGCGACAATCATCTTGTTATCCGAACTATGATCGCTACCGCCGACGGCGAAATGAGCTCCTACTCGGTACGACCGGAGGGATTTGCCGTTCCGCTGCTCTGCTTTGCAGACGAAATAGCAAAGAATAATCCACGCCCCTTCTTCGGCACATTTGACCGAAAAAAGCCGTTCTTATAAACTGCCCGTTGACTTGCAGTCCCGGTCGTTGCGCAAAACCGGCACGCGTTGCTTGTAATCCTCGCTTCTGTGCCTTACAATATATGTGTAAGGAGTTGAGAGCAATGAACGAATTCAATCTGCTGTATCCGCAGGGAACAGCGCCCGGGTTTCAAAAAATAAGTGAGACCGCCTGCAATGATTTGTCGCTGGAATACATTCTTTCTCATGTCGCCAAGAACGAATATGAGAAAAACCTCATCAAGCGTATGATGACGGGGCTTGAAAGCTGCCCCGAGGTGATCCGCTACCGCAGTGATATTTTTGATGACTTTATCAATTTCCCGTCTTTCAAGGATATAATCAGGGACTCGCTCGACCGGCTTGATTATCTCAAAACACTTGGACGGAGCTTTAACGACGACTCTGTCGCGCCGATTTGGCAATTGATAAACCGTCTGCAGGAGCTTGATGTTTATATCGGCTGCATCGAAGAGATCTATTCCGCGCTGAAAGAGATCGACGTCAGATCCGATGGTTTGAAGCAGCTGAAGGATTATGTCGCTTCCGTTTACAACGACAGCGGCTTTGAATATCTTAAGGCTGACATAAAAGAGCTGATAACGGAGACCTCCCAGATACAGAGCATTACGCTCGGCGTTAATCTTGACGAAACCATGCGTCCATATATAGCAAAGGACGTGGTCAAGGCAATGAGAAGCCTCGGCGCGAGAACGATTTTTAATACGCATATGCACGAGCTTGCGATGAATTTGGAGGAAATCAACGCCCCGGACGGAAAAATCAAGGTCGCCTCGCTGGTGACGGGTATCCACGAAGGACGTCGTTCCTACAAGGTGTACTGCGCGCCGCCCGACGGTATCAGCTACGCCAGAGACATCGCCGAAAAGTACGGAGTGACATACAGTCAGCTGATGAAGATGACCGTTGAAAGGAGATCATAATGAACAGCGAAAAACTGATTACATTGGAATTGGCTTATCTCGGAACCAAAACAAAAACCGTCCGTGTGTTTGTTCCCGAACATGACGACGGAGAATTGCTGCCCGTTATCTATATGACGGACGGACAGAATTTGTTTGAAGATAATCGTCCGCGTCAATTCGGCTGTTGGTATACGCGCGAAGCCGTAAAAGAGGAACGTGAAAGCAGCGGTAAGGCGGCAATCATCGTCGGTATCCATAACGACGAAAGTCCCGTTCAACGGGCAAAGGAACTGACGCCCAAAAGCATGGGCGCGATCAAATTCCCTGACGATATGCCCGAGCATATCAGAAAAATGATGGCTCCCGAAGGTGAAGCGTTTGATGATTTCGTTGTAAACACGGTGATGCCGGAAATCGAAAAACGGTTTCCCGTTCTGACAGGCAGAGAGAACACCGCCTTCTGCGGCAGCTCCTCGGGAGGCTTGCAGGCGTATTATACAGTGATGAGCCACCCGGACAAATTCTGCATGGCAGGCGTTTTTTCTCCGACATTTCCGATGCTGTATACCAAAAACGTTATCCACTGGACAAAGGAAACGGTTGGGGAGATCAAGCCTTATCTCTACATATACAGCGGCGCGAATGACAGAATGGAGCAGGAGATCTGCGAGAGTACAGAGGCGGTAGTTGAAGCGATATCCGAATTCTATCCGAAAGAAAAGCTGAAAGTGAATATCCTTCCCGAACAGCCTCACCACGAAAGCGCTTGGGCGGCGGTTTTTAAGGAGCTGCTGCATACGTTTCTGACACAGAAAAGGAGCTTTTATACTGATACCTAATAAAATGTAGGCAGTCTTTGCGGTCTGTTTTCTATCAGGAATCAGTATTAAACAAATACCCCAAGGCCGCAGCTGTGTGACCTTGGGGTATCGTTGTGTTTGTTTTCGGTTATGAAAGGCTATTTATAAAACTGCGAAATGTCATATTCCGCTAAATACTGCTGTATAACAGTCGCGTCATTGATGGTCAGCTCGCCGTCTCTATCGATGTCGCCGTTGCGCCTTGTGAGGGTGCCGGCTTTCTCCGATTCGCTCAAAATCCGCTGGAGATAGGTGACGTCTTCAATGTCGGTGTAACCGTCTAGATCAACGTCTCCCATTCTCAAACCCTTGACACTGCCGCGGTTCTTGCCGCCGCCCGAGCCGGAGGTGAGACCGATATAATAACTGAAATAAGTGGAATAGGCCAAGCGGTGATCGGGATTTCTGCTGACAACGATCTCGGCCTCGCCGTTTTTGTCCGGTGTAACGCAGGTGACGGCGGCGCCGCTTTCAAAAAACAGCGCGGAGTAAAATTTATCGCCGTTCGATTCAAACTGCTCGGTGAATTTGAAGGTGACATTTTTTCCCAGAACGTTTATGTATCTGGTACTGGAGCCGTCCTTGTTGAGCTCGCTGATAAAGTCGGAGACCTTGACCTTGATCACGTCGTACCGGCCGCCGGTGTTTTCGTAGGTATAGGTTCCACCGCCGCCTAAGCCGCTGCCGCAGCCCATGAGGGGTTTATAGGTGTCGGAAGAGCTGATGCTGATGGTTTTCGGGTGGTTGTAAAAATCCTTGAACGCGATGGTCTGGCTTGTGTTCTTGGTCTCATTTTCCATTCGGAAGCTGGCTGTTGTACCGGACGAGAGGTTGTACGGGTAAAACAGCATGGTTCCCTGCTTGACGTTGAGCGTGGTCACCAAGCGGTAGCCGGTGGACTTGTCGACAGCGACGGGTTCTTCCTGTGTCTGTGCGGCGGAAACGCCCGGTACACAGCAGGCGGCCATTACGCCCGCGAGTAAAAGCGCGGTTAATTTGTTCATAGTGAACCTCCGATTTTCTCTTTCGTGATTATCCGATTGTCGCAAAAGGCTTGCGACAACACCATTATACAAAAAAGCGCGCCATTTTGCAATCCATAGAATTGTTGAGCATCTACAAAATATAATTATTTTTTTGTTGCTTGTGCATAAATCAAAACGGCCGCATATAGAATACTATCTTCAAATCAAGAAAAAACATAAGCGGACGAAGATAAGGTTCATCATCTACGTCCGTTTTCGTGTTCTGATAAAAAATTTCAAAATCCATCTTAACTTTGCACCCAAACATCAATTACCGGTACCAATAAGGTGCAAACACATTGAGAAATCGAATCGGTGTTTTTTTCTCTGAAATTCCCAAGCTAATGATTCGGTCATATTCTTTCTGTAAATCAGGCACAACCATATTGATAAAAGCCTTTCGGCTGTTTTCGCTGTTTGCTATTGAAACTGTGTCATCATAAATCGGAAAAGATTCACCCTTTATTTTAACCTGTTCGGGGTGTTTAGCATCGTAATATCCATTCAGCAAACAAATATTCAGACCATCATTATTAAAAACTGCAAAGCGTTCACCGTTTGTCTCGCTGACTTTCATATCTAACACCTTTTCATAAAAATCAAGGCTGCGCTGAAAGTCTTTTACTACTAAATAAATCATTCCGTATCTCATTATGCTTCCTTTTCGTTTGTCCTGCAAGTGTATTCCATGTAATGTTTGGTTGCATTATACCATTATTACAGGAACTTGACAATATGTCAGCCGCAGATTCGGGTGTTATCCTCTCTGCGGCTGTTTTTTAATTAGTCTGCTTTTACTTTCTCGTTTAACTCCTGAATTCTTTTCTTCATAGCGAAATACTGGCTGAACCAGATGAAGAAATAAATGAAGAAGAAAATTGCGATATAACCCGCGATACCCCAAAAGCTATGCGGCATCCAGTACATACAGTAAGCGATCGGCAGCATTGATACGGAGATAACAATGCAGTGAATAACTGTCTGCTTCAGAAGGCTCCAGTTTTCAATTTCCCAGATAACCGATGCTCCTCCGAACGCGGCTCCGTAAATTAAAGAGCATATTGTCTGAATTACAACGGCGTTCAGCTCACTGCCGCAAAGAGCGGTCAGCTGCGGCACTACGGGATAAAACTCTCCCTTATTGATGATAACCGAGATGATAAGTGTGATAATAAAGCTGATGGTTAAACCGATTGGTGCACCAATCAGGCTGCGCAAAATAACTTTCTTTTTCATAATCTACCTCCTATAAACCTAAAACTTGTTTGATTTTTGATACATAGCGTCTTGAAACATATGTTGCCGTACCGTCGGATAGCGTAACGCAAATCGTACCCGATAAGCTCAAATCAAAGTTGCGTGCCTTTTTCAAATTGATGATCTCAGAGTTGGAAATACGTACAAAGCTGTGCTTGCTAAGCTGTTCCTCAAGCTCGTATAATCTCTGCCTGAGGATGTATTCTTTTTTGTTGACTGAAGCAAAGGTCCTGCCGCCCGCCGCGTAAATACGGATAATGTCCTCGGGTGATAAGATTTCTGCCAAATCATTGTAAAAGCCCGTGATAACCTCTGGCGTTTTAGATGAAAGCGTATTGAGTATGTCGTTGATTTCATCATTTACCTTATCGGTAATAATAATCACTCTCGGCTCAATACAGCTGTCGTCGATTTTGATTTCTACCTGCATTTTTTTCCTCCTTTGTTGATAACAGTATACCACTCTTGGAAAATCAATTCCACCGTTTTACGATAAGTGGTCGGTTTTGGGAGATAAGTGGTTATTATACAAAATAATATAGCCGTCCGACGGATTATCCTGCTTGGCGACTTTACTTGTCCCCAGAAACGCTTTGAATATAGACAAAAGTCCGTATCTATGGTATATTTTATACATTGAATAATAAGGCGGTAAGAGAGCATGACTATGAATTCAAATTCAAACAATATAAACTACAACTACGACGAGCAAGCAAAGATCATGCTCGACAGGTTTATCACTCAGCTGGATTCGCAGAGCGGTAAAGCCGATCCTGACGACGCGTCGGCAGATTTGAAATACACGCGGTCTCTGCAAAGAGAAAGACTCAACAAAAAGGGCGCTTCCATCTCTCTGGATTACACACATAATCTCGACAAGATGTTCAAGGGTATCGCGTGGAAGATGGACGTCGATACGCGTTACGTGACGAGGATCCCCTTTCACAACGTTGACGCGAGGGTCGGATACTCCGTTCACGGCAAGCTGAAAAAGGAGATCCATGAAAAGGAGAATATCTACGCGTTTGCGTTATGGCTCAAGGGTCAGAAGAACTCCGAGATCGACGCAGACGCCAATTATGTGTGCCCTCACTGCGGCGCTCCGACGGTCGTCAGAAAGCTCGCCGAAGGCTGCGAGTTCTGCGGAACGCGGTTCCTGCTGAACGATCTTTATCAGTCGGTCATTTTTTGCGGACAGTTCAATACATGCCTGTCTGTTTCGCTCCCTGCTCCTGCGTTTGCTCTCGTTTGATTTCTCCCTCTGTATCTTCTTGGCACAAGCAGGACAATACTTCGATATGCCAGAGCGGGGAACATATTCAACACCGCACACCGTACAATTCTTAGGCTTTAACGCTGTCCACCGCTTTGTGGGCGTGATATGTAATTCACCGACAAAGCCGATGAATTTATAATAAATCTTGATTTCCTGTCTTACTGTCCCGTCTGCAAGTTTCTCACGTTCCGAAACAAGTATCTTGTCTATGAGTGCGTTTATGATGGTTGCGTCCAGTTCCTTAATTCCTTGATAGTTGCGGATTAGGGAGAGGAAATCACGGACACCCTGCGACTTCTCATAGCTGTCGCCTAGCGTTTCCGTTACCTCTTTCAGCCTTGCTACAATTTCAAGCTGTTCTTTCTGGTATTTCCCCGACATCATCTCAAAATTCCGCTCCGTAATACGCTCCATCACCTTATCTTCATAAAGGGAAGAAAACAGCCTGTCCAGTTCCGCAAGGCGTTTGTTCAGCTTTCTCTGCTCCTTTTCCAGTGCCTTTGCCCTGCTATGGTCTGTTTCCGTGAGCCGCTTTTCAATCGCCCTCACCGCCTTTTCATCATTGACCGCCATATCCGCAAATCGGTTGATGTCGGTGAGGACAGCGTTGAACAAGTCCCTCGCTTCAATGCTGTGTGCGGTACACATGATATTACCGTATCTGCCATAATTATTGCAGGAATATTGTACGCAGTCGATGATGTCGGGGCGTTTCCTCCTGTTGGCACTCATAGCCCGCATGGCATAACCGCAGTCCGCACACTTAATAACGCCTGCAAAGATGTTCTCAAAGCCGCCCTTGTTTTCTGGTAATCTGCGGCTTGTAATAAGCTGCTGTACGGTATCAAATTCCTCCTGCGTGACTATCCCCTCATGGGTGTCTGGTATCACTTCCCATTCTTCGGGCAGCTTAGAGGGGCGTTTCTTGCTTTTCATGTTGGCGGCAATCCGCTTGTAGCCTGCAAGGTTTCCCGCATATATCGGGCTTCTTAAAATGCCCCTTACGCTGTTCTCGCTCCAAATATAACGGTTTTCCTCGTTACCCTCAAAGTACCGCTCATAGCCTGTTGCCCCTTGCTCCACTGCATAAGCGGCAGGGCGTAGGATATGCTGTTTGTTGATGTGCTTGCGGATTTTGGCGATTCCGTTGCCCGCTAATGCAAGGTCGAATATCTCCCTTACCACATGGGCAACCTTGTCATCTATCAGCAGGTGATTATGGTCGGCGGGGTCTTTGACATATCCGTATGGTGCTGTCGTCCCCATGAATTTCCCCTGCTGAAACCTCGCTCGGTACGCCGATTTTATCTTGACCGACACATCGGCAGAGTACATTTCGTTTAGGATGTTGCGGAAAGGCGTGATGTCCATCGCTGATTTATTGAGCGTGTCCACGCCGTCATTGACCGCTATATACCTCACGTTATGCTCTGGAAAAAACACTTCCAGATACAGTCCGCAGTCAAGATAGTTCCTCCCCAGACGTGATAAATCTTTCGTAATCACGCAGTTTATCAGACCGTTTTCAATGTCCTTAATCATGTTCTGGAAACTTGGTCTTTGGAAATTCGTACCAGAGTAACCATCGTCCACATACGTTTTTGCTAAGTGCCATCCCTGCTTTTTCACATAATCCGTGAGGATGGATTTCTGTGTCGCAATGCTCGCACTCTCGTTATCCGTGCCATCGTCCTTTGACAAGCGGCAGTACATGCCGACTTCATAAATCTTGTTCTCCGTTCTTATTCCTGCCATACTGTAAAACCTCCGTATCTGTCCTATCTGTTTTCATGTCCCATTGCGTACATTCTAAGCGGATATCCCCTCATTGTCGAAGGTGTCACCCTCGGCAATCTTCTTCCGAATATCCTCGGAGATAATCGGGATAAATGCTTCTGTGACTGTCTGTGTGCCGACATATTCACGGCTGATTATCATCTGCACTGGTGCTTTCGGCACGACACGCTTTCTCTTTTTATCTGTTTTCTTATCCTCACCCATACTTAAATCTTCCTTTCCAGACAGGGCAGGAGAACGTCTGGAAACGCCCCGTCCTGTCAATCAGATACCATCAATCCCCGCTGTTTACTTCCTTCTGTAATGCTTTAAGGAGTGCCGCCGCTTCATCAGCGTTCAACGTGATACCCTTTCCGCACTTCTCACGGTCTGTCTCTTATACACATCT
>NZ_JAHLQD010000042.1:0-16112 GCF_018918225.1 Roseburia sp. MSJ-14 | reverse complement strand
TGTGACGAATCTGTTCAAGATACAGTCACGGATACTTTTTACATTTTTATGGCTGCTGGAACTATTAACACATCAATCTGCTGATTTTGAGCTGGAAGCAGTTTAATCAGCAGACACTATGTAACAAATAAGAGTATAATTACCGGAAAGAAACAGGTAGAAAAAGGAGAATACTTAGCAACATATGTGAAAGAATCCACTAGCATAAAAAGCTATTGGCTTGCTTATGGAATTATTGCAGAAGCAATAAATGATGAAAAATCAATGGATCATCGTAATAAGGAACTTGCCAATTATTACGAAAATGCTGAAAATATGGGGATTTTAGGACTTGCGGACACCAGATTTTTGTCACAACTTTGTACAGAGGAAGAAATTCAGATAGCCAGGGATACAGCAGCATCTTTCTATGATTATTGGAAAAGAAAGCAGAAAACGGAAGACATTAATGAGCTGTCAGAGAGCTTGAATGAAAGAGATTTAACAGAAGAAAAAAATGATTGGCTTGCCTCTATCGGTGTAACGAAGCAATATGATTATCCTTATGAAGGAATTTATGACATTTCAGTAGGAGTATCACATCAATATGAAAAAGGAATTACAGCATCCGGAAAATATGCTGATTACGAAATTAAGTTACAAGAAGACAATACGTATTTCATGAGCAATGTAGAAAACGTAGAGCGTTTCTTTTACAATAACCAACATGGAGCACAAAAACTTTATGATAGTTTGAAAAAAGCAGATAATTCAGACTTACTTCCATTGGAACGTAGAGCAAAATATAGAATTGAGGAGCAAAATAATATTTATCAGGTATTAGGCGGAGAAACAGATGTAAGCAAGTCGGAAATAATAATTGATAGTTCCTATGTTTTATATTGTCATTTACATGAGTTAACACATTTGTGGACCCAACCGGAGCAAGAGGAAAAGACAACAGAAGATATATGGTTTGGAGAAGAAATCGCATGTTATGGAGCACTTCAGGTAGAAGAATATTGTGGTGTAGACATTAAAAGCTATAAGGATGTAGATTATTTTTTTGTGTTAGCAAAAATGTTAGAAAGTGCAGATACAGAAGAAGCTAAAAAAATTCTGGAATTATATAAAAGTGCAGGTGGTTCCATGGAAGAAAAAGAATTTAATCATACCTTGTTTAATGATATTTATGTTCATGAAAATATAGAAAAATATGGATTAGAAATAGCCATTCAAAATTATAATTATCCTTATTATGAATTATTTATCAATTATCTAGTAGAAAACTATTCTTTAGAGGATGTGATTGAGGTAGTGACGAAACATCAGACAGTGGAAGAAACTTTCGGTAAAAATTTTGAAGAATTACAGCAGAAATAGATTATACGACAACTTGACTTTCCTAACATTATAAAGTAGAATTACCTCATATTTAGGAAAATGTGGAGGTCATAATGAAAAACAAAACATTTCTTGACAGTATAAAATGTGCCATAAGGGGACTTGTAAAAGCGGTAAAAACAGAAAAGAATTTTAAATATTATGTTGGAATCGCTTCTATTTTTCTAATTTTAAATATACTGTTAAAATCCAATAAATACGATTATTGTCTCTTTGTGGGAAGTACCATACTGGTATTTGCGTTAGAATATGTGAATACTGCCATCGAGAGATTATCAGATACAGTAGAAACACAGTATCATCCCGGAATAGAAGATACCAAGGACATTGCTGCGGCAGCCGTATTAGTTGCAGGAATAGGTTTCTTTCTAATCCAGGGAATTGTGCTGATAGGTAAGCTGCTATGATTCTTAATATGTATATCACATTTGTGCCTGTTATTCTATCAGGTATCGGAAATATGATTTTCACAAAAACCCCATGTTATAAAAAATATGCAAAGCCTCTGGACAAGGGAAAATGCTTAAAAGATGGAAAAAGAATCTTTGGCGATAACAAGACAATGGTTGGATTCTGGTCTATGGTAATTTTAGGTGGAATTTTTCAATGTCTTTGGGGAATTGCATGTGCACAACTTCATCTGGAAGAGCGAAATATGGTGTACCAGCTCCATGACAATTCTTTTTGGTATAATCTTTGCTTGGGCTTTGGGTTCGGCTTTGCTTATATGATATGTGAACTACCAAATAGCTTTGTAAAGAGGCGTATCAATATTGCTTCAGGAAAGACAGCCAATGGAATAAAAGGAATTGCATTTTTTATCATAGACCAGATAGATTCTATGTTTGGCGTAGGATTGGTACTGGCAATGGTAGCCCCTATAGGAATTGATACCTATTTTCAATTTGTATTGCTGGGGGGAATTACCCATATTAGTGTTAATTTAATTTTATTTTCTTTAAAAATACGAAAAAATATATAAGGGAAGAGGGAGAAAAAATGTTAAAACGTTTATGGATTTATAGTAAGGAAATGTATCCGGTGATTCCAAGATTGTTGCTTGGGTTTATTGTATTTGGAGAAATCTATTTTATTATCTTATTGAATAATGGGATTACAGACTTTCATCTTGGTGTTCAGGAAGTAGTAGGTGGATTTACCGTATTCAGTTTCTTGTTCTGGCTTCGTATCGCGGATGATTTGAAGGATTACGAATTAGATTGTCGGTTGTTTTCGGAAAGACCGCTGCCTTCCGGACGGGTAAAAAAGAAAGACATTATTACGCTGGCAGCGATATTGATTACTTTTACAACAATCATTAATTTTATTTTTATGAACAATTTCGGATTTTTTGTCTTTTTGTATACCTATGGTTCTTTGATGGCAATCTGGTTTTTTATGAAGCATAAGATTCAAAAAAGCTTGCTTCTTGCGGTGGTAACGCACAACCCGGTGCAATTAATTTTGAATCTTTATATTATATCTTTTACCTGTATTAAGTATGATTTAGAGCCTTTTACTTTAATCAATGCATTAGCTTTGCTGACCCTTTATTTCCCGGCGTTGATATGGGAAGTGTCCAGAAAAATAAGGGCTCCGAAGGACGAAACAGAGTATGTGACGTATTCCAAATTATTTGGATATAAGAAACCGGTTTATTTTGTACTGATTCTGACATTGGTGGATATCGTTACAAATATTATTCTGGTATGGAATTTAAGTACATTATCAGTGATTCTTCTGGTTATCAACGTTGCATGGATGACAGAACGGTTCTTGACGTTTATAAAAGATCCGGAAAAATACAAAATTGTGGATAAGGTAGAGAGATATACCTATATTCAGGAGACAATTATGCTTATTACGATTCCGGTATTTTTGTACTTTGGAAGAATATACTTTTTCTAGAGCGAGGTATCTTCTGTGAAGAGTAAAAATCTAAAAATATTGATAGAAAATGGAATAAAGGTTCCTACATTTATTTGTGTAAGTGATTCCGGTGAAATTGATTTGAGTTTTTCTAAGGAAGAATTATTTGCGGTGCGCAGCTCATTTTCCGGTGAGGACGGAAAGGAATATTCTTATGCCGGACAGTTTACAACGATATTATCTGTAAAAAGGGATGAGATAAAAAATGCAGTGGATACCGTACTAAGCGACGCAAAAGAGCAGATGAAGAAGTATCAAAAGGCTCATTCTATCCAAGAAAGCGGAAAAATGCATGTCATCATACAGGAAATGGTAACCGCGGAAGTATCAGGAGTATTATTTACCGTCAATCCACAGGGAATTTTAAATGAAATGGTATTGGTAGCAGGAAAAGGTTTGGGAAATCAAGTAGTAGAAGATAAAGTACCTACTACTGCCTACTACTGTAACAAGGATGATGGACAATGTTATTATGAAGTACAAGAGGATTCCCCTATTTTATCAGAGGATAAGGTGAATCAGCTTTTTGATACCGGAAAGAAGATTGAAAGAATCTTTCAGCAGTCTATGGATATTGAATATGCAATCCGGGGAGAAGAAATATTCATTCTGCAGGCACGTCCAATTACTACTATTACTCAGGAGCAGCACAAGATCATTCTGGATAACAGCAACATTGTGGAAAGTTATCCGGGAATCAGTCTTCCGCTTACCCAAAGTTTTGTAAAGGAAGTATATAGTCTGGTATTTGCAAGCTGCATCAAACTGCTAAACGATAGTGAGAAAATACAGTTGCAGTTGGATGAAACATTAAAGAACATGGTAGATACTGCAAATGGAAGAATTTATTATCGAATCGATAATTGGTATGAGGTACTTAATATTCTTCCTTTTTCAAAAAAGATTATTCCTATTTGGCAGGAAATGTTAGGAGTAGATCACAAGCAGTTTCCACAGAATGCAAAAACATCCATAAGCAGATTAGAAAAGATAAAGATTATAAAGAACTTTTTTCATCTATTATGGAGCACTCCAAAGAAGATGGATGCGCTAAATCAATATTTTTCGGAAAAGCTGCCTGAATACCAGAACAGGTTAGAAAAGGCGGAAAACACAGAAGAATTATTTTTACTATATAATGATTTGGCAGAAGATTTGGGTGCAAAATGGGGGATTACCCTGGCAAATGATATGTACGCTTTTCTTTATACCGCCTTGGCAAAGCGCAGAAGTGAGCAGAAAATATATCATATAAAGCAGTTAGAAAGCTTAAAGCCATTGCAGTGTTTGGAACAAATGATAAATACTGCCAAGGAAAAGGGCATGGAAAGTCAGGAATATCAGGCAGAACGAAAGGCTTATATTGAAGCATATGGTGATCGTTGCCTGGAAGAATTAAAATTGGAAACAAAGACCATTCGCACTAATCCGAAGCAGTTAGATGAATATGTAGAAAGGCAGTTAAAATCTAAAACATCAGCAGTAATATCAGCTAAGCCGCAAGAGATAGAAAAAGAAGGATTTTTTGTAAAGCGTGCAAAGAAGGGGATTTTAAATAGAGAATTGTCACGAATGAATCGAAGCCGTATTTATGGAATGGTGAGACAATTATTCTATAAAGTGGCAGAAGAAATGGTAGAGCGGAATTTTATTGTAGAAAAAGAGGATGTTTTCTGGTTGTATTTTGAAGAAATCGAGAAAAGTATAAAAGAAAATAAGCCTATGATTGCCCTAATAGAGCAGAGAAAAATAACTTATAAAATGTATGAGAAGCTACCGGCATATACAAGACTTGTTTTTGAAAAAAATGTTTTTGATAAAGCTCCCATGAACGTAAATAACTATGTGCCTTCCACAATGTCTATGGAATGGAAAGGGATTCCTTGTTCTTCCGGCGTGGTAGAGGCAGAAGTCATGGTAATCGATTCTCCGGAGATTTCTATGGATTGTAGGGATAAAATATTGGTAACAAAAACCACAGACCCGGGATGGGTATTTCTTATTCAAAATGCAAAAGGTGTAATTACAGAAAAGGGCTCTTTGCTATCTCATACAGCTATTGTAACAAGAGAGCTGCATAAGCCGGCAGTGGTTTCTGTAAAAGAAGCTACCACAAAGCTAAAAAGCGGTGATATTGTCAGAGTGAACGGTGATACCGGAGTAATTACACGTCTGGAAAAAGAGGCGATACAAGATGAAAGTAATTGTATTTCATAAAGAAAAAGAGTACATAAAGAAGTTTATAAAATTGCCGGAAAAGATATATTCCAAAAAAGAAAGAACCAATAATCCGAAAACAGAAACAGAATTATTAGAAGGAAACCATGTGTTATCCCATTATTTTGAGACGACAGGTTTTGTTGTATTAGATGAAAAAGGACTGCCGTTATCCAGATGTATGGTTACGGTTTATCCAAATGATGAAACGGCTTATGTTGGTTTTTTTGAGAGTGTAAATAATATGGAAGCAAGCAATCTACTTTTTGCAGAGGTAGAAAAATTTTGCAGAACCCGTGGATTTACAGGAATAACAGGCCCCTTAGATGCATCCTTTTGGATAAAGTATCGGTTAAAAACAAATCATTTCGAAAGACCTTATGCCTGCGAACCTTACAATAAGTCTTACTATTTTGAACTGTTTCAAAGAGCAGGTTTTGTAGTAGCAGAACAGTATTTTTCCAACCATTTTCATGTGGTAGATAAAAATTATTCTAACAAAAAATATGAACAAAGGCTTCAAGAAATGTTGAAAAGTGGTTATCGGATAGAGAGTTTGTGTGTAAAAAATTTTGATACAGATATTAAGAAAATTTATGAGCTAATAAATACATTGTATGCTAGGTTTCCGACCTATAAGGAGATTACTCAGGAGGAGTTTATCAATATTTTTTCCAGTCTGAAAATGGTACTGAATTTTGATATGGTTTATTTGGCATATAAAGGTCAGGAGCCGGTAGGATTCTTTATTACCATGCCGAATTATTCCAACAACATCTGCGGTAGTATTACCCCAATGAAACTAATAAAGATTTTATGGGAGAAAAAGCATCCAAAGGAATATGTGCATTTGTATTTAGGTGTGAAGGAAGAGCATCTTGGATTGGGAACAGCATTAAGTGAAAAAATTCTGGAGAAAATGAGAGAAAGCCAGATACCGTCTATAGGAGCACTGATTCATGGGAAAAAAGTTACGGGAGGATATTTTAAGGACCTGGTAGATAAAAAGTATGAATATGTGCTGTTTCATAAGAAGTTGTAATAATCAAAATGCGAAGAAACTTCTGGAAAATGCAGGTTACTCTTGTTATAATGAAGAAAATAAAAACTAACGATAGAAAAGAGGAAAAATATGCCGGTATCATTTTATGAAGTAGCTTGGATATTTGTAATTTACGCATTTTTAGGATGGTGTACAGAAGTGGCTTATGCAGCCTTAGACACTGGAAAATTTGTGAATCGTGGATTTCTAAATGGACCGGTGTGTCCGGTTTATGGCTGTGGCGTATTAGTGGTAATTGTGGTGTTGACTCCATTAAAGGAAAATTTCCTTATCCTGTTTGCGGGGTCTTTTCTATTAACCAGTATAATTGAATTTATTACAGGATTTTTGTTAGAAAAACTGTTCCACAACCAATGGTGGGATTATTCCAATGAACATTTCAATATTTGTGGATATGTGTGTTTGAAATTCTCCATTCTGTGGGGAATTGCATGTACCTTAATTATGGATGTGATACATCCTAGCATTTACAAAGTGATAAAAATAGTTCCAAAACTTCCGGGAACGATAATTTTAGTGATATTATGTATTGCCTTTGCAGTAGACTTGATAATTACTGTAAGTACGATACTTAAGTTCAATGCACATCTTAAGATGTTAGATGAGCTTGCTGTAAAACTTAAGGTGGTTTCAGATGAAATCGGGGAAAATATCTATGAAGGTGTTACCACTGTCATAGAAAAAAGCGAGCAATGGAGCGAAAACATTGAACATGCAAGGGCAACGCATGAAGAAAAGAGGGCAGAACGGAAGCAAGAGAGAAGAGAAGAATTTCTCCAGCTTCAGGCAAAATATAAGGAAGCCTTGGAAAAACGTAATATTGGTGAAAAGCGTTTAATGCGTGCATTCCCTGCTATGAAAGCCAAAGGACACGAAGAGGCTTTCAATAAGCTGAAGAAGTACTTAGAAGAAGAGAAAGAAGAAAAACGAGCAGAAAAATCTTGACTTTTTGAAAAATAATTTGATAAAATAATGGCGTCGAGTGGCGAAAAGCGTAAATCCAGATATGGATTTGCGCTTTTTTGTTTTGTGCAAAAACAGCACAAAACAAAAAAGCGCTTCGCAATAAAAGCGCATCTCGCGGAGATGAAATTAGCTGTAAACAGCACCGCTCGAGCGCGAAATAGTCCGGTAAACGGACTATTTATTCTGCTTATGAGCTAGCTGTTCATGAGTTAAACAAAGAGGAGGTCAATAAAAAGTGAAAAAAGAAGACTCAATGAGTAGAATGGGAACAGTCCCGGTAAACAAACTGATGTTATCCATGGGAATTCCTATGATTTTATCTATGGTACTACAGGCAGTTTATAATATTGTAGACAGTGCCTTTGTATCTAACATGCAGACAAATGGAGAGGCAGCACTGAATGCATTGACACTGGCATTTCCGGTGCAGATGCTGATGGTTGCTATTGGAATCGGAACTGGAGTAGGAACTAATGCACTTTTAGCAAAAAGTCTTGGACAAGGTAATAAGGAAAAAGCAAGTAAAGTGGCCGGAAATGCAATCTTTTTAGCATTTATTATCTATATTGTATTCTTGCTATTCGGAGTATTTGGAGTAAAGGCATATATCAATACCCAGACCAAGAATCCATTAATTAAAGATATGGCTGTAGAATATTTGTCTATTTGTTGTATTATTTCTTTTGGTATTGTATTTTTCTCTATATTTGAGAAATTATTACAGGCAACAGGACGTTCTTATCTTTCTACTACCGCACAGATTGGTGGAGCAGTGGCAAATATGATTTTAGATCCAATTTTTATTTATGGATATTTTGGAGTGCCGGAATTTGGTGTAAAAGGTGCAGCATATGCTACCGTAATCGGACAGATTATTTCCATGTTACTGGGATTGATTTTCCATTTGAAATATAACAAAGAAATAACCAATGGTATAAAATATATGAAGCCGGATAGAAAAGTTATTAAGGGAATTTATTCCATTGGACTTCCTGCTATTATTGCACAGGCGTTGATGTCTGTTATGACATACGGACTTAATATTATACTGGGTGGTATCTCAGAAGCAGCAGTAACTGCTTATGGATTATATTATAAGATTCAGCAGTTTATTCTGTTTGCGGCATTTGGTTTGAGAGATGCCATTACACCCATTGTTTCATTCAATCATGGAATGCAGAGCAAGTCTCGTGTTTCAGCTGGAATTAAGTATGGTATGATGTATACTCTTGTGATTATGTGTATTGGACTGGCAATCATTGAAATATTTGCAAATCCATTTGCAGCAGTGTTTGGATTATCCGGAGAGACACAAGAACTTTGTATCAGCGCAATGCGTGTGATTTCCATCAGTTTCATATTTGCCGGAGCCAATATTGCATATCAGGGAATTTTCCAGGCGCTGGATAGTGGAATAGAATCACTGGTTCTCTCTGTATGTCGACAATTTTTATTTGTAATTCCGGTGGCATGGGGATTTGCACAAATTGTAAAACAGAATTCCATGGATATGATTTGGCTTGTATGGAGTACATTCCCAATCGCAGAAATCGTAACCGTTATCATTGCATATTTCTTTATGAGAAGAATTCGCAAAAATAAAATTGAAGTATTGGAGGGATAAATATGAGTAAAAGAATTATTACAATTAGTAGAGAATTTGGTAGCGGTGGAAGATATTTAGGCGAAAAAATTGCAGAACAACTGGGCATGGATTATTATGATAAAGAGATTCTTGTAAAGGTAGCAAAGAAAACAGGACTTTCCCAGAAATATATTGAAAAGGTAGGAGAAGGCGCACCTATTAAAAATCATTTTGCTTATAGCTTTGTTGGAAGAAACAGTGCCGGAGCATCTTTGGGAGATTATATGGATTCCATGCAGCGGGAAGTAATTTTAGAAGCTGTAGAAAAGGGACCATGTGTCATTGTAGGAAGATGTGCCGACTTTATTTTACGAGATAGAACAGACATCCTGAATATTTTTGTATGCGGAAATGATAAAGAAAAAACAGCCAGAATTATGCAACTACATAATCTTTCTGAAGCAGAAGCACACAAATTAATGAAAGAAACCAACAAAAAACGTCGGGTACACTATGAATATTATACCGAACAGAAGTGGGGCGAAGCCGGTAATTATAGTATCTGTCTCAACAGCAGTGATATCGGCTATGATAGGTGCATTGAGATTATTTGTGATTTAGTAAAATAATATTGAAATACAAGTATAAAACAATGAAAGTCAACATATATTTATTGTAAAACGATAAATATATGTTGACTTTTTGTATTTTTAGTAGTATGCTATGGATAAATAAGGAAAAATAAGGGAGGCATTTTATGAGCCAGAAAAGTTTAAGTAAATGGTTAAAAGCAATTATTGGAGGAATGGGAATTTGTGGAGCGTTTATTTATCTATACATCATTCCTATATTGGGAAGAGATTTAGTAGATGCTAGGCCGGAATATACATCATGGTATTTCCCCTGGTTAGCTGTTGCTTTGGTTTCAGCAATCCCGTGTTACTGGGGACTATATTTTGGATGGAAGATTTCCAATGAGATTGGAAAAGATAATTCATTTTCCATGGAAAATGCAGAGTACCTAAAAAATATTTCTATATTGGCAGCACTGGACAGTTTATATTTTTTTGTCGCTAATGTTGTATTTATGGTAATTGATATGAATCATCCGGGAGTTTTTCTGATATCTCTGATTGTAGTTTTTATCGGAGTTGCAGTAACGGTAGCTGCAGCAGCACTTTCTCATTTAGTGCGAAAAGCGGCAGAGATTCAGCAGGAGAATGAGCTTACCATATAGAAGTAAAATGAGGTGAAGAGAATGGCAATTATCGTAAATATTGATGTCATGTTGGCAAAGCGAAAAATGAGTGTGACGGAATTATCAGAGAGAGTAGGAATTACCATGGCAAATATTTCTATACTGAAAAATGGAAAGGCAAAGGCCATTAAAGTAGATACTCTGAATAAAATATGCAAAGCATTGGAATGCCAGCCGGGAGATATTCTGGAATGGAGGGATGACGATGGAGACAATGGAGCAGAAAAATAATCAAATAAAACCACTGTTTGAAACAATGGAACAGAGGTATAGACCGGAAAATGCAGTACTGGAACATAATACAGGATTTTTTCTGATAGCTGCACTAATTTATAGTGTTGGTTTTACAGTGGCATTTTATAAAAATTATGCAAGTCTGACTTTTCCACTTATCACAGTTGGGACATTGATTATTTGTGGATTATTCTTAAAAAAATCAGGGATTCTATGGAAAACAGAAAATTTATATTATATAGTACCAATTGTTTTGCTTGGAATCAGTACTATGTTCACCACAAACTTGTTTACTATATTTTTTAATACGGTGGGAATCCTACTGTTAATCACTGTTTTCATGGTGCAGCAAGTCTATTCGAAAAACGAGTGGAATCTGGGAAGGTATATCGGCAACGTACTATTTTTATATTTGTCCATGATTCCGGAGATAGCGGCGCCATTTTCCAATCTGGGAAAATATATCCGAAGAAAGCGGGTAACAGAGCAAAAAAATGCGAATACAAAATATATTGTTACGGGCGTTTTGATTGGATTTCCTATGTTAATTTTTGTCGTTGTACTATTGAATAGTGCCGATGCTATTTTTTCCGATTATATTGGAAGTGCTTTTCAAGTTCTGTGGGAAAATATAGTGATTTCACCAAATATAGTTTTGGTTGTAGCATTAATGTTGCTTGGATTCTTTGGAATCTATACCTTCCTATCTGCGCTGACCTTGAATAATATGCCAGATTATCAGAAAGAAAGGGAGAAGAAAAATCCTATCATAGCAATTACGTTTACCGTAATGATAACAATAATATATTTGATATTCAGTATCATCCAGATTGTTTTTCTTTTTAGTGGCGGAATGATGCTGCCAGAGGGCTATACTTATGCAGAGTATGCACATCAGGGATTTTTTCAGTTGTTGTTTTTATGCATTTTTAATCTAATATTGGTGCTTTGCTGTATGTCTCTGTTTGAAATGAATCGTTGGTTAAAAACGATACTAATGGTATTTTCAGGTTGCACTTATGTTATGATAGCTTCTAGTGCTTATCGGATGATTTTATATATTTCCTGTTATCATTTGACTTTTTTAAGAATGCTGGTGCTTTGGTTTTTGGCACTTTTAGTAGTCTTGTTGGCAGGCGTTATGTGGAGTATCTGGAAGAAAAATTTTCCTATGTTTCGATTTGGGGTGGCAGTGGTGACAGTATTCTATTTGGTGCTTTCCTTCAGTCACTTTGATTACTGGATTGCCAGATATAATATTTCCCAGATGGGAGACCAGTTAGAATACGAAGATGTTTCTTATCTATGCAATTTGTCTTTGGATGCAGCTCCGGCACTTGCAGAGGTTGATTATGAGTATGATTACAACAATGGGCGGTATGTTGAAGGATATCTGAAGGAAATAGAAGAAAATACGGATTTGAATATTAGAACCTTTAACTTGTCAGAATATCAGGCAGTAAAAGTAGCAGAGGGATACCTTGGCAAATAGCCGGGGTACTCCTCTTTTACTTTATAGAAAATTACTCACAATAAATGTGAATGGCATCTCGGAAAAATTTTGTACATCCCGGTGCAATTTTATCATAATAAGCAGTGAATCTCTCGTCTGCAACATATCCTTCTGCAAGAGCCTTGTGTGCTTCTTTGGAATAGGTGCCTTCTTTCCAGAACATGCAGAGCCATTGCCGATGCAAGTCACAAGCCTTGTGGGCTATTTCGCTGGCAGGGTCTCCTTGTTCAAAAGCTTCTTTTAATGTTTCATTAATCAGTTCACTCAATTCCTGTGTAGTTTGCCACTGTTGCTGATTCATATCCTTTATTTTGGCATTAGAAGCATCAATAAGTTCATCACCATATTTTTTACGGATTTCTTTTCCGTAAGTTTTTTCATTATCATCAATCAGTTTCTGTTTAAATCCTTCAAATTTTTCTATATCGCTCATAACAGTTTCACCTTTTAGGGTACGGATAGTTTTTATTACATTGTTAATCAAAAGCTCTATCTGCTCTTTCTGCTGTAATAGTTTTTCTAACTGAGTCTCAAGTTCCTTCTCTTTATCATAGTCAGGTGTGCTCATGATAGTTTTAATTTTCTTAAGAGGCACTTTCAATTCGCGATAAAAAAGTATTTGTTGAAGTTGATCCACTTCTTTTGAACCATATATTCGATATCCGTTTTCTGCAATACGCATTGGATGCAGCAATCCGATTTGGTCATAGTAGTGGAGGGTTCGTACACTTACTCCTGAAATTACTGCAAGTTCATTCACTGTATATTGTTTCTTCATTCCAAAATTCCTCTGTTTCATTTAAAATCTCTTGTGATGAAGTAAGGGTTGCCTCGACAATAGATTTTCCGGTTTTTTTCAAATAGTACTTAATTAAGTAATAGCCGCAAGCATATCCTGCGCAATAAGGAAGACCTACCGGAAAGAAATTTTGCATTTTAGCCAGTTCGTCTCCATACATATAAGCGGAGATATTTTCAAAACCCTGAGCGTTCAGTGCATCTTTCATAAGTGGTTTTATGTATTTGTTCAAGGTCTGTTCATCTGTTTTTGCGACCCATGGTCCTAACATTTCTTCTCCGTAAATAGAGGTTGCAAAATTTTCGGCTAATCCTTCTGATATCATATAAGCACCAAGTGTAATATCATTTGTCCATTTTTCAAATTGAAAACGGACATTATGATTGGTTTCATGAGCTAATGCAGCAGGTAAACGGTACATGGTATATTCAGAAGGAACAAGAGAACCAAAAATATACCCCGGGATTCCGCCGTCACCACTGTAATTATTACTCATAATGGAATAAGGGCTTTTAGGGTCAGCTAGTACAATTGTAAATAAATATTCCTTTATAGGCAAATCAAAACCTGCTTCTAAAAAGCAATCGAAAGACTTTTCAATAGAATTTTGACAGCGATTCCAAAAGTCATCATTGCCAAGAAGTGTTATGGATTCTTTAGAAGAAGCATCTATTTTTTGAGGTGGCAGATAACCCAACATTCCGCTTGCCATAACCACATCATATCCATTTGGCTGTTTTGCTTTCAATGGGCAGTGATACACAGCCCATTTCTTCTCAAAAGGTTGCATTAATTCATAGCGGTAGATATCATCCTTTTTTTCGATTGGCGCATCCATAATTTTTTTATAAATTTTGTCAGAGCGAATAGCTTTTACAACAATTGAATTCATTTTAGTGTACTCCTTTTCTTTTGATAATTGGATTATACACTATGACGTTGCGTCATACTCAATAGTAAAATATATTTTATACCGATTGACCGTTTTTGAAAAGAACTTTATAATAAAGAAAGACATTTGTTTTAACAGAGAAGGAGAAAAATCATGATTCGTACAGTTTCCACTTCAGATATTACAAAGAACATAAAAGAAATGTGTATCGAAGCAAATCATTATCTTTCCAAAGATATGGACGAGGCATTAAAAAAAGCAGTTGATACAGAAAAAGCATCGTTAGGAAAAAAGATTTTAAATCAGCTTCAGGAAAATCTTGAAATTGCAGATAAGGAAATGATTCCAATTTGTCAGGATACCGGAATGGCAGTCATTTTTATGGAAATCGGACAGGACGTTCACTTTGAAGGAGCAGTGTTAGAAGATGCCATTAACGAAGGGGTTCGTCAGGGGTATACAGAAGGATATCTTCGTAAATCTGTAGTGGGAGATCCTATTATTCGGGAAAATACTAAGGACAATACGCCTGCAGTTATTCATTATGAAATGGTACCGGGGGATAAAGTGAAAATTACGTTGGCTCCAAAAGGATTTGGAAGTGAGAACATGAGCCGCGTTTTTATGTTAAAGCCGGCAGATGGAATTGAAGGTGTCAAAAATGCAATTCTTACAGCAGTAAAAGATGCAGGTCCAAATGCCTGCCCGCCAATGGTAGTCGGAGTGGGCGTGGGTGGAACATTTGAAAAATCAGCACTCTTGGCAAAAAAAGCATTAACCAGACCTGTAAATGAACACTCGAATATACCATATGTAAAAGACTTAGAAGAAGAAATGTTGCAAAAGATTAATAGCCTTGGCATCGGACCGGGAGGATTAGGAGGAACTACTACAGCTTTGGCAGTGAACATCAATACTTATCCTACACACATCGCAGGACTTCCGGTAGCAATCAATATTTGTTGTCATGTAAACCGTCATGTGGTTCGAGAAGTATAAGGAGGGCATTATGGATAAACACATTACAACACCTATTACAGAAGAAGTAACAAAGGATTTAAAATCCGGAGATTATGTATATATTAATGGAACAATCTATGTAGCAAGAGATGCAGCGCATAAAAGATTAATGGAAGTATTGGATAAGGGAGAAGAGCTTCCTTTTCCTATTAAAGATGCAACAATCTATTACATGGGACCATCTCCGGCAAGAGAAGGAAGACCTATCGGTTCCGCAGGACCAACTACAGCAAGCCGTATGGACAAATATGCTCCAAGACTTTTAGACCTGGGGCAGAAGGCAATGATTGGAAAAGGAAAAAGAACCCAGGAAGTAATAGATGCAGTTGTTCGCAATAAGGCAGTTTACTTTGCGGCAGTAGGTGGAGCAGGAGCACTTCTTTCTAAATGTATCAAAAAATCAGAATTGGTTTGCTATGGAGATTTAGGTGCAGAAGCAATTTTGAAATTGGAAGTAGAAGATTTTCCGGTTATCGTGGTAGTGGACAGTGAAGGAAATAATCTTTATGAAACTGCAATAAAAGAATATGCCTCCCTATAACATAATTGCAGGTATTGCGTATAATATAGAAGAAACATACATAAATAGGAAAGAAATAAAAAACTTGTAAAAAGATTGAAAAATACCGTTGACAAAAGCTATGACTTTTAGTAATATATAGTATGCGTCACGACGCAGGAGACAATTTCATATTTTGAAAATAGTCTTATTCGGAGAAATACTCAAGAGGCCGAAGAGGTGCCCCTGCTAAGGGTATAGGTCGGGTAACCGGCGCGAGGGTTCGAATCCCTCTTTCTCCGTTAAAGCTTTCAAAATAATTTTATTTTGAAAGCTTTTTCTATCACGAGGGATAAAAAATAAAAATCCTAAAAAGTTATTGACAAAAGAAGTAACACGTGATATTATAATCTTCGCCGCTGAAAACGGCGGCAAAAACATGAAGAACTTTGTATCAGAGAAAACAGTCTGAAAATACAAAACTTCAAAAAAATAAAAAAGTTGTTGACAAAAGCGAATGACTGTGATAAGATATAGAAGTTGTCGCTTGAGACAGCAAAAAGAAATAACCTTGATAACTGAACAGTGAAACAACCTTGAAAGATTCTAAGAGTTTTCGCCTGATAAGGCGGAAGAGTCAGTAAGAACTGACAGAATTTTTTGCAGGACAGCATCAAAAGATGCGACCTTAAAACAGTAAGCCAGAAAAGATTCTGGTTAGGAAAAACTTTTTTAGAGAGTTTGATCCTGGCTC
>NZ_JAHLQD010000051.1:0-16273 GCF_018918225.1 Roseburia sp. MSJ-14 | reverse complement strand
GACACTGAGCGTCCCGCAGAGAGCGACCATCACCAACATGGGCGCGGAGCTGGGCGCGACCACCTCGATCTTCCCCTCTGACGAAAACACGCTTGAATTCCTGAAGGCTCAGGACAGAGCGGACGCATATACCGAGCTGAAGGCTGACGACGACGCGGTTTATGACGAGCACATCGTGATCAACCTTTCCGAGCTGGCGCCTCTGGCGGCTTGCCCCCACTCCCCCGACGCTGTCAAGAGCGTTGAAGAACTGGCGGGTATGAAGGTCGATCAGGTTTGTATCGGCTCCTGCACCAACTCCAGCTACGCCGATCTGATGAAGGTCGCGCATATCCTGAAGGGCAAGACGGTTGCCGACGGCGTATCTCTCGCGATCGCGCCCGGCTCCAAGCAGGTGCTCAATATGCTCGCGCAGAACGGCGCGCTGTCCGATCTGATCGACGCGGGCGCGAGGATCCTCGAGAGCGCGTGCGGCCCCTGCATCGGCATGGGTCAGTCCCCGAACTCCAAGGGCGTTTCTCTGAGAACCTTCAACCGCAACTTCCTCGGCAGAAGCGGAACCAAGGACGCTGAGATCTATCTGGTATCTCCCGAGGTAGCGGCGGTCTCCGCACTGACCGGTGTTATGACCGACCCGAGAGCATACGCGGACGGCTACAAGGTCGATATGCCCGAGCACTTCCTGATCAACGACAACATGGTCATCGAGCCCGCGTCCGTTGACGAGATGGACAAGGTCGAGGTACTGCGCGGCCCGAATATCAAGGAATTCCCCAAGACCTCCGGGATGGCTCAGGATATCAGCGCTTCCTGCTCCTTGAAGGTCGAGGACAACATCACCACCGATCACATCATGCCCGCGGGCGCGAAGATCCTGCCCCTGCGCTCCAATATCCCCGCGATCTCCGAGCACTGCTTCACCGTATGCGATACCGAGTTCCCGACCCGCGCCAAGGCGCTGGGCTCCTCGATCATCGTCGGCGGCTCCAACTACGGTCAGGGCTCATCCCGTGAGCACGCGGCTCTCGCTCCGCTGTACCTCGGCGTTAAGGCGGTACTGGTCAAGAGCTTCGCGCGTATCCACAGAGCGAACCTGATCAACGCGGGTATCCTCCCGCTGGAATTCGCGGATGAAAACGATTACAACAACATCGATCTCGGCGATAATCTCTATATCGAGAATATCCGTGATCAGATCGCGGCAGGCAACGGCATCACCATCATCAACAAGACGAAGAATGTTGAGATCAACACCAAATGCGCGTTGACCGAGCGCCAGAAGGATATCATCCTCGCGGGCGGTCTGCTCAATTACACGATGATGAAATAATAAGCCTCCCTTTTCTAAGGGAGGTGGTGCGAAGCACCGGAGGGTTGACGTAATGACATAAAGCACTGCACAGCAACCCCCAGTCGCCGGACATGGGTGTCCGCGACAGCCCCCTTAGGAAAGGGGGCCTCAAATAAGATAAAGATTGATACGGAGGCAATCATGGCTACGATTCAAATGAAAACACCGCTCGTCGAGATGGACGGCGACGAGATGACCAGAGTCATCTGGCAAATGTTAAAGGATAAACTCATTCTCCCCTTTGTTGACCTGAAGAGCGAATACTATGATCTGGGTCTTGAGAAGCGCAACGCGACCGACGATCAGATCACTGTTGACTCCGCAGAGGCGACAAAGAAATACGGCGTAGCGGTCAAGTGCGCCACCATTACTCCGAACGCCGCGCGTATGGATGAATACAACCTCAAGGAGATGTGGAAGAGCCCCAACGGCACGATCCGTGCGATCCTCGACGGTACCGTTTTCCGCCAGCCGATCCTCGTCAAGGGCATCACCCCCTACATCCCCACATGGACAAAGCCCATCTGCATCGCCCGTCATGCTTACGGCGACGTTTACAAGAACACCGAGATGATCGTCAAAGAGGGTTCCAAGGCGGAGCTTTGTGTGACCGATAAAGACGGCAATGAGAGCCGTCAGCTGATCCACAGCTTTGACAACAGCGACGGTATCATCCAGGGTATGCACAACCTCGACAACTCCATCGCGTCCTTCGCGAGAGCCTGCTTCAACTACGCGCTCGATCAGAAGAAGGATGTATGGTTCGCGACCAAGGATACCATCTCCAAAAAATACGATCACACCTTCAAGGATATTTTCGCGGAGATATTCGAGAATGAATACAAGGCGAAGTTCGATGAAGCCGGTATCGAATACTTCTACACCCTGATCGACGACGCTGTCGCGCGTGTAGTACGCTCCGACGGCGGCTATATCTGGGCTTGCAAGAACTATGACGGCGACGTGATGAGCGATATGATCGCTACCGCGTTCGGCTCTCTGGCGATGATGACCAGCGTTCTGGTATCCCCCACCGGCGTCTATGAATATGAGGCGGCTCACGGTACCGTACAGCGTCATTACTACAAGCATCTCAAGGGTGAGGAGACCTCCACCAACTCTGTCGCCACCATCTTCGCGTGGTCGGGCGCGCTGAGAAAGCGCGGTGAGCTGGACGAGATCCCCGAGCTGGTCGATTTTGCCGACAAGCTGGAAAAAGCCACCATCGATACCATCGAGAGCGGTATCATGACCGGTGACCTCTATCTGCTGAGTACCCTCGAGAACAAGAAGAAGGTCAACACCGAGGAGTTCCTCGACGCGATCCACGACAAATTGACTGAAATCGTTGCGTAAGGAGTAAGCACCTATGCCAAAAGAAGGCGTTTCCATACAGGTCATCAGACGACTGCCCCGCTATTACCGTTACCTCTCCGAGCTCGACTCAGAGGGCATCGAGAAGATCTCTTCTACCAAGCTCGCTGCTATGATGAATTCCACCGCGTCACAGATCCGTCAGGATCTGAACTGCTTCGGCGGATTCGGACAGCAGGGCTACGGCTATTCCGTTGCGGGACTTCGCACGGAGATCGGCAAGATCCTCGGCCTGGAGCAGCAGCACAACATGATCCTGATCGGCGCGGGCAATCTCGGCAAGGCGATCGCGACGCACCTGAGCTTTGAAAAGCTCGGATTCAAGCTGACCGCGATCTTCGAGAAGGACGAAAAGCTGGTCGGTACCTCACTGCGCGGGATCGAAGTGATGTCGGATGATAAGATCGAAGACTATGTCAAAGAGAATCAGATCGACACCGCAATCCTGACAATGCCGAAGGAGGCTGTGGAAAAGATCATCGACAAGCTCTATGCCTGCGGTATTCGCAGCTACTGGAATTTCAGTCATTATGATATTTCCAAAAAGTATCTGGACGCCACTGTCGAGAATGTACACCTCAGCGACAGCTTGATGACCCTGTGTTACAGAATCACCGAAAAGAATCAAATCGGTTAAAACACTACGGTCCTGACACACGAGGAATACGCGTATGCAAGGACTTCGCAAGAAAACATCATAAACGTTTAAAGCCGGCGCTGATCTCAGTTGAGTTCAGCGCCGGCTGTCTGTTTTTGTAAAATTATTATTATGCTTCGGTTACGGTGCGGCTCCATTGGAGGAACTTCGACTCATATTTCGAATACTGTTCTTTTGAAGTGTAGAACTGGACAAACCAGTAGTAATCATCACTTTCAAATGCTGTTGAAAAATACTTGTATATTGTGCCGTTGGTACCCTCAGCTTCATAGTCAAAGTATTTAAGACCGTTATCTTCTTTGATCTCACTTGTTACCGAGCCCTTCGAGTTGGCATGCTGAACCTCCAGATAATCATCAAGAGATTGCACTTTGGTCTTCGCAAAATCGCTTTTTTCCTCATTAAGCGCGGCAAAAGCCAACTCCTCTTGCATATTTGTGTAATAACACTTTATGTCAGAGTCACTCGGGATCAAGGCTTTATTATCGACGAACTCCTTGGGAAGGGTGATTTTCATATCACCGAAGACAACTTCTTTATCCGGAGATTCCGTCGGTTGGGGAGCCGTAGTGGGAGCAACAGAAGAGGAACTGCTGCTATTATTGTTGTTATTATTGGTGTTGTTCGGTTTTTTACTGCCGCATGCCGCAAGAGCACATACCAACACAGCTGCTAATAAGACCGCGATCCATCTTTTCATTCCGTATCTCTCCTTACAGTTTATTTGCTATTATCATAACACGGGATAAACTGAATAGCAATCCAAAAAATCATTCGTGTATTTGTGTACTTTGCACACAAGAAACAAGCTATTCGTGGATCTTGATTTTTTTATTCTCTATCGTCACCGTCTTGTCGCAGAAGCGCTCGGCGGCTTTTTTATGTGAAATAAGGATACAAGTCTTATTCTTCAATTCTCTCAAATTACGCAGCAGATCAAGCTCTGTCTGCTCATCCAACGCTGACGTCGCCTCATCCAGCAGGATGATCGGCGCACCGGTCAGAATAGCGCGCGCGATCGCCACACGCTGTACCTGTCCCTCACTCAGTCCTCCGCCATGCTCTGAGATCACGGTATCGAGTCCCTGCGGCAGCTCGGCGATGAACTCCTGCGCGCAGGCGATCCGTGCCGCCTCCATGATATCGTCATCCGTCGCGTCGGGCGCTACAAAAGCGATATTCTCGCGCAGTGTACCGGACAGCAGGAAATTGCCCTGCGGCACATAGGAAAAGAGCTTTCTCAGGCTTTTATCCATAATGAGCTTATCATTCTCGGTTTTGATATAGATCTCACCGGATTTCGGCTGATACACGCTCAGCAGCAGCTTCATCAAGGTGCTCTTGCCGATACCGGAGATACCCTCTATCGCGACAAACTCATACTTATCGATGGTCAGCGAGGTGCTGTCCAGAACGATATCCCGGTCAAAGGAGAAGCTGATATCATCGAAGCAGATCGACTTCATATCACGATAGACCTGCGCCGTGTCCACATCACTGTGCAGGATCTGCTCATCCGGCATATTCTCGATCTCCATGATCCTCTCGGCGGACGCCAATGCGTTGAAGTAGGTCGGAAAGATATTCGCCATGCCCTGGATCGGGGTGCGGATCTGACCGATCAGCGTAGTGATCTGCATCAGAACACCATACGAGATCAGCCCGTAGAAGAGATTATACGCGCCCCAACCGAGTCCCCATACAAACGCGAAGGAGAACACCGCGCTCATGCCGGTGCCGGTGATGATGGAGAAGATATTACGCTTGCGCTGGGCGCGATAGGATTCCTCCTGCAGTTCATAGGCGGAATCCCTCATCTTTTCCTGCGCGTCAAAGGTCTTGATCATCAAAAGCGAGCTGAGCCCCTCCTGCATAAAGGATCGCACCTTGCCCTCTTTCTCCTGCACATTCTTGTGCATTCTCTTGGTCATTGGCTTGAACAGCGTCGATATCAGGAACACGAGAGCGCCGCCGATCACAAATACCAGCGCGAAAATGAAGTCGATGCGTATCAGTACGACGAAGATACCGATGATCTTGACGATAAAGAACACCAGACTCGGGATGATAGAAACAATCGCGGACGTAACGACGTTGATATCGTTAGTCAAGAGGTTCATCAATTCGCCGGAATGATACTTTGAGATATCACCGTACTCCTTCATCATCATCGTGTAGAAGAGGTCGGATTTCATACTCATATCCAGACGCGCGCTGACCTTGAAGCCAAAATCACGCGCCAGAATCAGCGTGATGATCTGAATCACCGTCACACCGAAATAGAGCAAGCCGTAGCGGATCACCTCGTCGAACGATCCGCCCTTCGCGCCGTTGACAGCCGCGTCGACCAACTCGCGCGCGTATTCGGTGTTATACACGCCGATGAACGCGTTCACGCCGTAGACGATCGCCAATAATATGATATTGATAAACTGAGGCCTTGAGCTGCGAATGATCCAGCTCAAGGCGCTTTTATGTTTTTTGGACACAAGTCCCTCCGAAAATTAGGTTGAGATTGTGAGGTGCTGTCAAAATCTTGATTTTGGCTACAGCACCCATGCAAGGCTCTCCCAAGAAGCGGAGCGGTAACGCGAACGCTGATTGGTCGAGAGCTACTGCCACGGCTCTTTGAGCCTCGCAATGACAATAATGAAGGCGGCACGACCGGGGTCGTACCGCCTATGTTGATTGAATCAGATCGGCAAGTGAGAAAGGGCAAACGGATTATTTCTCTTCCGCTTTGTCCTCTGCCTTGTCTTCGGCTTTTGTATCAGCCTTTTTGTCCGCTTCTTCGAGCGCGTCGATATCCTCGTTGAGCTCGGAGAAGTCGAACTCGATCTCAGCGCCGCAGTAGGGACAGTCAAGACCGCCCTCGATCAGCGCGTCCTCGTCGACGATAGTCGTCTTGTCACACGCGGGGCAGGTGACCTCATAATACGCCTCGTCGTCGCTGAACTCGTCGATATCCTTGTCGTAGGACACATAACCGCCGTCGCCGTAGATATCTTCTTCGACCTCGGCGAGATCCTCGTCGATCTCATCGACCTGGTTGCAGACCTCGTCCACGACCTCTTCCATCTCGACTACGTCGTATGCCATATCCTCGAGAAGATCGATCATCGCTTTGATGACCTTGACCTCGTCGCGGTTTTCATCGAGCTTTAATCCGTCGGCAAGACCGCGGATATAAGCGATTCTTTCAGTCAGATTCATTGGTGTTCTCCTTGTTATCGGTTGAGATTGCCACGGTTCTAAAGAACCTCGCAATGACAAATGATGCCTTACGCTCTGCCCAGATACTCGCCGGTACGGGTATCGATCTGGATCATTTCGCCTTCCTCGATGAAGAGCGGAACCTTGATCTCAGCGCCGGTCTCAAGGGTAGCGGGCTTGGTCGCGTTGGTAGCGGTGTTGCCGGCAAAGCCGGGATCGGTCTGGGTGACCTGGAGCTCGACAAAGTTGGGCGGCTCTACGCCGAATACGTTGCCCTTGTAGGACAGTACCTTGCATACCATGTTCTCTTTGACGAACTTGAAGCTGTCGCCGAGGATAGAAGCGTTGATCGGGATCTGCTCCCATGTCTCGGTATCCATAAAGTAGTAAAGATCGCCGTCGTTGTAGCTGTACTCCATATCCTTTCTGTCAATGAAAGCGGTGGGGTACTTATCGTTGGGGTTGAAGGTCTTTTCAACAACCGCGCCGGTAATCACGTTGCGGATCTTGGTTCTGACAAAAGCGGCACCCTTACCGGGCTTTACGTGCTGGAACTCGATGATGGAAACAACCTGTCCATCCATTTCAAATGTTACGCCGTTTCTGAAATCGCCGGCAGAAATCATAATCATTTCCTCCTAATGTCTAATTTGAACAGTCTTGTGTCATGATCGGTTGAGATTGCCACAGGCTTCGCCTTCGCAATGACAATGAATGTCGAGATTGCCACAGGCTTCGCCTTCGCAATGACAATGAATGTCGAGATTGCCACAGGCTTCGCCTTCGCAATGACAAAGGATCATGACGAACCTTAACTTAATTATTATACAGGCAAAGTACGGAAAAAGTCAATACTTTCAAAGAATTATATTGTAAATAGGTCACTCGCGTGTTGCAACACGCTCAAACACAGATACAATTCCTCACCTGCCTTTTGGCGGGAGCCTCCTCGCCGGAAGCGGCTCCCCCCTTGTCCTCCGGACATTCCCCCAACGGGGGTACCTTTACCAAAGGGAGCCTTTTAGGGCGATCGCCGCATCGGAACAGCCGCTAAATCACAGTAAACTCCTTGGAGATCTGAGCGAGGTCAACGGGAGTATCGCCTTTCACCAGCACCATATCCTCGATACGTACGCCGAATTTTTCGGGCAGATAGATGCCGGGTTCATCGGTGATCACCATGTTGTCCCGCAGCACGGTACGGTTCGTTTTGTAGACGGCGGGGGCTTCATGGATATCCAGCCCGACGCCGTGACCGGTGCTGTGACCGAAGTATTCGCCGTAGCCGCAGCTCTCGATATGGTCGCGCGCGGCGGAATCCACATCAGCGGCGGTATTGCCCGCCTTGATCGCGCGAAGGGCTTTGAGGTGCGCCTGCAGGACGGTCTCATAGATCATCCGCATTTCGTCGGTGGCGCTGCCGACGGCAACGGTTCGGGTCATATCGCTGTGGTAGCCCTCGTACACCGCGCCGATATCAAAGGTGAAGAAATCGCCGTCCCTGACGATCCTGTCCCCCGGCACACCGTGCGGTAAAGACGTATTCTCCCCCGTCACACAGATCAGATCGAACGCCACGCGCTCGCCGCCGTAGAGCTTGATCAGATGCTCGAGCTCTATCGCGATATAGCGCTCACTCACACCGGGCTTGAGGATATTGAGCACCTCGGTGTAGGCGCGTTCGGTGATGCGCTGGGCGGTGATGATCTTCTCGACCTCTTGCTCCGTCTTGCACATCCTGATCCGGTTCAGCTCGGCGGACAGTCCGTCGGTGAGGACAGCGGGGATGAACGCTTCTTCCAGCTCATGACAGCGCGCGACCGTCACACTCTCGCCCTCGATATAGACGGATCGGATGTTCCAATCAAGAAAAACGCGATTCAGATCATCGATCAACCGAACAAAGCGCACGACCTCCAACGGCGGCTCTACACAGCGGGTCGCCGCCTCATAATAGCGGAAGTCAAGCATCAATACAGATCGGTTTTTCGTGACAAGGATCGCGCCTGCGGACGAATGGAACCCGCTGAGATAGCGGCGGTTCACCTCGCTCGTCACCAATGCGGCGGTGTTTTCATCGGGCAGGAAATCCTGTATACTCTGAATCGCAGTCATCATTAGATCAGTCCGTAGTTAATGGAAGAAATATTGTAGTTGTCATCGTACAGAATAACGGTGTGGTAACCGTCGCCTGTATAATGGTCGGTCCTCAGATCGGTGCCGGAGGGATCGACCAAAAACGGGAAGTAGGCAACCGGATCGGTAGACTGCACCTTTGTGACGTTATCGCCCTCTTTGAGCAGATCAAACTTGCCGCGGGTCTCGGTAACGCGGTACATGCTGTGCAGACGATCTCTCTTGACCCACTCGCCTTTTTCATTGAAGCGGAGTAAAAGAATCCTGGTGTTGCCGATATAATAAACGGCATAACCGTCATCGTCTTTTCTCAGGCACTGGATCTCGTACTTGTCGTGCAGCTTCTTGGTGTTGATCTTCTCATCATCGAGCATGAATTGATAGATCTTATCAAGCTCGGTATCCTTGTAGCCCTTGGTGCAGAGTTCAAAGGCACTGCGGGTCGTATCGGACAGCGCGACCGGGAAATTCGGCTCGTTGGACTTGCAGCCCGTCAGACAGGCTGACAGCACCATCACGGCACACAACAGGATCAGGATCGGTTTTTGGATTATCTTTTGCATAGTAACACCTCTTGGTGAAAGTTCATCGGAAACTGCGGCTCATTGATCATTCTATCAACACTATCACAAATAAGCGCGCATCGTGTCGTTATGACCGCATTACAAAAAACGGACAGGATGACCTGTCCGTTCGTTTGTTGATTATCTGTACTTACGCTTGCGAGCAGCCTCGGACTTCTTTTTACGCTTTACAGAAGGCTTCTCGTAAGCCTCTCTCTTACGAACCTCGGCGATGACGCCGGCGCGCGCACACTGCTTTTTGAAGCGGCGCAGAGCGCTCTCTAAGGATTCGTTTTCCTTGAGCCTTACTTCTGACATATATTTCCCTCCCATCCGCCAAAAGGCAGGGGTTATTCGCATAATGCTTCATTGATTATACAATAATGTACCCGAAGTGTCAAGGGTAAAGCCCCAATTTGTAGAATTTTGCCAATATTCAGCGTTAAATTTTTACAAATCGGAGAATAGACATTTGAAAACCGGCGCGGGCAAATACCGCCCGCGCCGGTTATAATTCAATTAAAGAAATATCAGTCGTGCTTCTTCGAAATTTGCTTGACAGATACGCAAGCGCCGAACATCGCGATGAAGAGTAATACAACTACCATCATGACCATGTCGGTATTTCCGGTCTGCGGAGATTTAGCGGAATTATCCGGTCCTTTTTCCGCGGGTTGCGGAGAAATAGCATACGATGACAGGTCAAACAAAGAAACCTTTGTGATCTCAGCTTTTGTGAATTCATCAGTTAATTCAACAACATAAAGATCGGTTTTGCCGTCTTTTGTTCCGTAGCAAAGGAAACGATAATTGATTCCGGTATCGACAATCCGGGTTGCCAACTCAGCAATATAATCGAGTTTAATTTCCTTGTAGTTAGTTAACGCTTGTTCAACGTCACTTGAATAGTAACTCAAATCATCTGCGCTCGGAGTTTTTGCCGAAACTGTCCATCCATCAGGCGCTTTATCAGTAGTTTTGATATCAGCGGGGTCTATAGCGGCTGAATTCAACAATTTACTGTTGCCCTGATTATCTACAAAAATCGTAGTGATCTCCCATCTAATGGAATCAAAAAAGGCATCCACATCAGTTTTGAGCTCAGTCACAGAAGTCAAAAACACATAATACGTACCTGAATCATCTGTTTGCTTCGCAATGACTTGAGAAGGAAGATATAATACGTTAGTATTACTCTTCATAACAGAAGAAAATATCTTTTTTTCGTCATCTGTAAATTGGTCAGAAGCAAAAGTATAAGTGTGCCATTTACCTGAGATATCGGAATAATAGCCGCTTGAACCGCCGGAGCTGCCGGAACTACCCGAGCCGGAACCGCTGGAGCCACCGCTGCTGCCTTCACCGGGTAAATTTGATTTATCATAATCCCAATTCGTATAAGCACCGGCTTCACTAAGCGCCGCTTCAACGTCATTCTTTGACAAGCCTAACGCACCTGCGGTATCATCGATAAGAGTCTGGTCATCCTTACCGGAATACGTGCGGGCATTTTCGAGAGTGTTCTCCAGAAATCCGACAAACAAATCATACGGTGTTTCTGAAGCAAGGCAAGTCTGACCGACTACGTTACCGATCGAAGTAACCTGAAGACGCGGACCGAGAGTACTGTTTTTCCAAACAGCTTCACCCGCGTTTTTATTAGAGTCTACAGGATTTTCAATCAAATTATTTGTTGTAACAGCAGTATCGCCGAAACAGGAAGCATCAAAAACGAGATCATAGGTCTGGGCGCCGGTTGAGGCATCACAAAAGATGATACAATACTGCTTACCGGATTCCAATCCATAATCAGACAGGTCTTTCGACCAAATGTTGTTGCCTTCATCCGTACCGTTGAGCCTCTTGGAACCCCAAGGGATCAATTCAGTGCCACCCTCAGGATCATAAATATAGAACTGTACGGGACCCGTCCATTTTGTGACGCTGTTATCAAACTTGATCACATCAGCGCCGGTTACAGCTTTATCGTTGACCTCGGCAGCGGAAAAGCTGAATGCAAAAACGCTTAGCAGCATAACCGCAACCAATGTCAAACAGAATAATCTTTTCATCATTGTTCTATCCTCCAAAGATACCAAATTCAACAAAACAGCCGGATGATGCTGTTTTATCAGTATCATTCTACTCTCTGCAACATTCAAAGTCAAGAGAATATCCAAAAAATATTGTATATTTATAAAAAGTATTGTCTAAAACATAGAACAGTATGGTGTTCGAAAAAAAAGATGTCCGACAAATAATACACAGCAAAAAAAAGAGGGCATGAAGCCCTCTTTCGAATTATTTCTGCGGTTTGACAACGATGTTGACCAGTCTGCCCTTGATGTAGATCTCCTTGACGATGGTCATGCCGTTGATCGCGTCGGCGACCTTTTGCTCCGCCTTTGCCTGTGCCAGCACATCCTCCTGCGCGGCGTCGGCGGCGATGTTGAGCTTCGCCTTGATCTTGCCGTTAACCTGCGCGACGATCTCGATGGTATCGTCAACACACTTGTTTTCGTCATACTCGGGCCACTGCGCCTCGGCGAGGATGCCGTCGCCCAGACCGCACGCCTCCCAGACCTCTTCGGTCACGTGAGGAGCGAACGGATTGAGCAGGATCGCGAAGACAGACAGCTCCTTCTTATTGATCTTGCCGTTGGCGTAGATGGTGTTGATCAGCGCCATCAGCGCGGCGATCGCGGTATTGAACTTGATGTTCTCGATGTCGCCCCCGACCTTCTTGATGGTCTTGTGGAAGTCCTTCTCGAGCTCGGGACGGATCGTGTCGCCGTCGATCAGCATATCCTGCAGATTCCAGAAACGCTCGATGAACTTGCGGCAGCCTCGCACGGAGTTGGTGCTCCACGGAGCCGCCTTCTCAAAGTCGCCGATGAACATCTCATACATTCTGAGGGTGTCGGCGCCGTACTCGTTGACGATATCATCGGGGTTGACGACGTTGCCGCGGGATTTACTCATTTTCTCGCCGTTCGCGCCGAGGATCATGCCGTGAGAGGTACGCTTCGCGTAGGGCTCCTTAGTGGGGACTACGCCGATATCATAGAGGAACTTGTGCCAGAAACGGGAGTAGAGCAGATGCAGGGTGGTGTGCTCCATACCGCCGTTGTACCAGTCGACCTGATGCCAGTAACCGAGCGCTTCTTTGGAAGCGAGCGCCTCGTTGTTATGGGGATCCATATAGCGGAGGTAGTACCATGACGAACCCGCCCACTGGGGCATGGTGTCGGTCTCGCGGTACGCCTTGCCGCCGCAGCACGGACAGGTGGTCTCGACCCAGTCGGTCATGTTGGCAAGGGGTGACTCACCGGTATCGGTCGGCTCATAGCTCTCGACCATCGGGAGCTTGAGCGGCAGCTCAGATTCGGGGATCGGAACATAGCCGCACTTTTCGCACTTGACGATCGGGATGGGCTCGCCCCAGTAGCGCTGACGGGAGAATACCCAGTCGCGCAGCTTGAAGTTGACCTTTTGATGGCCGATGCCCTTCTCGGTGAGGACTTCGACGATCTTCTTCTTTGCGTCCTCAACAGACAAGCCGTTGAGGATATCGGAATTGACCATGATGCCGGTCGCGCAGTCGGTGAACGCCTCTTTCTGGACGTCCTCGCCGCCCTTGACGACCTCGATGATGGGCAGGTTGAATTTCTTCGCGAACTCCCAGTCACGGGTATCGTGAGCCGGTACCGCCATGATCGCGCCGGTACCGTAGGAGATCAGAACATAGTCGGAGATGAAGATCGGGATCTCTCTGCCGTTGACGGGGTTGATCGCGGTCACGCCCTCGAGCTTGACGCCGGTCTTGTCCTTGTTCATCTCAGTGCGTTCAAAGTCGCTCTTCTTGGCGGACTCATGCTGATACGCCTTGATCTCGTCGAGGTTTTTGAGCTGATCCGCCCATTTCTCGATATAGGGATGCTCGGGGGATACGACCATGTAGGTAGCGCCGTAGAGCGTATCGGGACGGGTGGTGTAGACAACGAGCTTGTCGCCCGCGGTGGTGTCGAACTCGACCTCAGCGCCGTAGCTTCTGCCGATCCAGTTCTTCTGCTGGAGCTTGACGCGCTCGGGATAATCGACCAGATCGAGATCGTCGATCAGGCGGTCGGCGTACTTGGTGATACGCAGCATCCACTGGCTCTTGACGCGGCGGACGACTTCACTGCCGCAGCGCTCGCATACGCCACCCAAGACCTCTTCGTTCGCCAGAACGCACTTGCAGGAGGTGCACCAGTTAACCGCCATCTCCTTTTTGTAGGCAAGATCATGCTTGAAAAGCTGGAGGAAAATCCACTGCGTCCACTTGTAATAGTCGGGATCGGTGGTATTGATCTCACGGCTCCAGTCAAAGGAGATACCTAAGGACCGGATCTGCTTTTTGAAGCGCGCGATATTGTTCTTGGTAACGATCTCGGGATGGATATGGTTCTTGATCGCGTAGTTCTCGGTGGGCAGTCCGAACGCGTCCCAGCCGATGGGATACAGAACGTTGTAGCCCTGCAGACGGCGCTTGCGGGATACGGTATCCAGCGCGGTATAGGGACGGGGATGTCCGACGTGGAGTCCCTGACCCGAGGGATAAGGGAACTCGATCAAAGAATAGAACTTAGGCTTGTCCGAATTGGTCTCGGAATGGAAAACGCCCTTGTCCTCCCAGATTTTCTGCCACTTAGGCTCGACTGTCTTGTGGTTGTATTTCATATAGATTCCTCCAAACGGTTAGATACGTTATAGCCTCCCTTTGGGAAAGGGAGGGGGACCGCGATCAGCGGTGGAGGGATTGCATCATTGACCGAGCGCAAGCGAGAGACCGTTTTATTTGGTTGGTCGCTTTGCTCCATTCATACAATCCCTCAGTCTGCTTCGCAGACAGCTCCCTTTACCAAAGGGAGCCTTTTTATTCCGTGATGATATCGGAGATATCGATGACTTCGCCGTCCTCCCAGAGACGGTCGAGGTCATAATACTGACGGCTTTCTTCGTTGAACACGTGCACGATAACATCCACATAATCCAGCAGGATCCATGTATCGGAGCGATGACCCTCGATATGGCTGACGGATACGCCCTGCTCGTCCATCTCGTACTCGACGTAGTCAGCGAGGGACTTGACATGGGTGGAGGAGTTACCGGTCGCGATGACCATATAATCGGCAAGAGAAGAGATGTCGGCGATCTTGATGACGCGGACATTCAGACCCTTGCGGTTATCCAATATTTTTGCGATTGCTTTTGCTTCTTGTAATGAATTCATATTATCCTCTCAAATCAAGAATTTGTTCCTATTAATTTTCATTCGGGTGCGGGCAGCGCCCGCCCTTCACCGTTCACCATTCACCGATTTAACAGAATATCATTATATGCCGCGAGGGCGTCGGGGCTGATGAGCGCCTCTCTGCCGGTCAGGCGGCTGATCGTGAACTTGATGCCGTAGATCATGCCTTCCTCCAAAGAATTCTCGGAATGAGCACGGATCACATCGATATCGGGATAATCACGCTCGGCGGAGGTGAAGTCCGCGAGGAAGATCAGCTTTTCGAGCTGACTCATACCCGCGCGTCCGGTGGTATGGTAGCGGATCGCATTGAAGATATCCTCATCGTCGATCCCGATCACATCGCGCACATAGCACGCGCCGGAGATGGAATGCCACAGCTTTGGAGAGCGTTTCTCCAACTCGGTGAGAATTATACCACCGTTTGCGATGATTTGCAACTGTTTCTCGTTATCCGTTTCTTTGGTCACGTCGTGGAGAAGCCCCGCCAAACGCGCTTTCTCCACGTCGCCGCCGTACTTCTTTGCAAAGCGCACGGCTTCTTCGGCGACGTTCAGCGAATGGACGCGGCGGTATTCGGAAAGGTTATCAAGATAAGGCAGATATTGATCGATGTTCATAATGCACCTCAAATAGAATGGTTCTCGCTGTCGCTCGGTCAGATATACAATCCCTCAGTCGACATTCGTCGACAGCTCCCTTTACCAAAGGGAGCCTATGATGACTTTATTCGCGGTACAGGTCATGCTGTTGGATGTATTCGAGGACGCGGGGGTGGATCATGCCGCTGACGTCGGCGCCCGAAGCGATCCCCTCACGTATCAGCGTCGATGACAGTTCTCCGATCGCCTGATGAGCGATCAGCGTGCGGCAGTCATAGTGCTCCCGATAAAAAAGATATTTTTCGTTTAAAGAATCATAATCGACTTCATCGCGCGGCGCGACCAGGATCGTGACATGGTCGAAGATGAACCGGCAATCATGCCACTTGTCGAGCGTCATGTACATATCCGCGCCGACGATCAGATAGAGCGAATCCTCGTCGTTCATCAGCTGCGCGATGGTATCGGAGGTATAGCTCGGACCTTCACGCCGCAGCTCGATATCGCTGACCTCGAGGAGAGGTTCATCTTCTGTCGCGAGCAGGCACATCTGATAACGGTGCTTGCCGTCGGCGATATGGGAATTATCCTTGAGCGGCGTGTAATGCGTCGGGATCAGCGTCACTCGATCGAGCTCAAACTGCTCCGCGAACTGCAACGCCAGCTTGATATGGTCGTTGTGGATGGGGTTGAATGAGCCCCCGTAGATCGCGCGCCTCATTTGACGAGCTTGATCTTGGGCTCTTTTTTGTTTTTGCGATAGAGCACGAATTTAGAGCCGATCACCTGCACCACGTCGGCGCCGATCTGCTCGGCGATGGTATCCGCCGCCTCACGCGAGGTATACTCGCACGCTTCGAGCACCTTGCCCTTGATCAGCTCGCGGGCGGTGATCGCCTCGTCGGCGGTTTTATAAAGCTGTTCGGAAAAGCCGCCCTTACCGACCATCAAAACGGTGTCGATCGGGTTGGCAAGCGCTCTTAATTGAGCGCGCTGTTTACTGGTTAACATGGTTTTCCTCCAGAATAAGGTTGAGATTGCCACCTGTCTCTTATACACATCTGACGCTGCCGACGAATA
>NZ_JAHLQD010000029.1:0-16817 GCF_018918225.1 Roseburia sp. MSJ-14 | reverse complement strand
GGGAGTTTTTTTATTATCAAAGAATAGTTAAATACTTAAGATTAGGCTCCTTGGTCAAGCGGTTAAGACATCGCCCTTTCACGGCGGTAACACGGGTTCGATTCCCGTAGGAGTCATTTATAGTTAATATAACGTGCCGATGTGGCTCAATTGGCAGAGCAGCTGATTTGTAATCAGCAGGTTATCGGTTCGAGTCCGATCATCGGCTTTTGTTGAATCAATCAACTTGGACCTTTAGCTCAGTTGGTTAGAGCAACCGGCTCATAACCGGTCGGTCCTGGGTTCGAGTCCCCGAAGGTCCACTATGTTTTGTTAACTATAAAAAGATTAGATTTGGCCTAGTGGCTCAGTTGGTTAGAGCGCCGCCCTGTCACGGCGGAGGTCGAGGGTTCGAGTCCCTTCTGGGTCGTTCAGTTACAATAGTAATTGAAAACAAATTGAAAATGGGATCTTAGCTCAGCTGGGAGAGCATCTGCCTTACAAGCAGAGGGTCACAGGTTCGAGCCCTGTAGGTCCCATTTATGCCGCAGTGGCGGAACTGGCAGACGCGCAGGACTTAAAATCCTGTGGTGGTGACATCGTACCGGTTCGATTCCGGTCTGCGGCATTGACTTTTGTTTAGAAGTTAATGAAACTATTGACAAATAGACAGAAGTGTTGTATTATATCAAATGTTGTGTATGGAGTATCCATTACATCATTATGTGTGTGTAGCTCAGCTGGATAGAGCACTTGGCTACGGACCAAGGTGTCGGGGGTTCGAATCCTCTCACGCACGTTATCTAGACCTTGAAATGTTATGATTTCAAGGTCTTTTTCTATGCAATAGGAAATTGTATCTTATTGCAAAAAGTATTCCGCAATGTTGGAAATATAAATCACATTCTACAATAAGGAAAAAGCGAGGAAGAGGTTAATTCTCAATGTTGGAAGTAAAAATCACATTTCGCAAAGTTCTCTTGTTTTATTTTTTATAAAGTTCTTTTGCATAAGTTATTACATGTAAGTTATTACATAAATGAGTAATTCGTAGAAAGAATTAGAGAAAAAGGATGAAAAATAAGTTGTTGTGTGATAAAATAGTTATAAATTGGAAAAATAGGAGTATAGTACTGAATGGAAGTTTAGGAGTGTAATATGAATAGACAAGAATTTTTACATGAGTTACGAATTGCTTTACAGGGGGAAATAAGTCAGCGTGCCATAGATGAGCATGTTAGATATTATGAAAATTATATTATAGAGGAATCTAGAAAAGGAAAAAGCGAAGAAGAGGTTATTTCTCAATTGGGAAATCCACGCCTAATTGCTAAAACCCTGATTGATACTACTGAGCAATTTGGAACAGTAAATGAAGAGGAGTATTATTCAAAGCACTATAATGAAGAGAACATAGGGGATGAAAAAGGATTTCACGCTAGCTATTCTGACCGGACTGGATGGGATGTGAGCTTTGGAAAATTAAAGTTAAATAGTTGGTATGGAAAGTTACTTATGATTTTGATTGCAATTCTTATTATTATAGTGGCGGCACATATTGTTGCCTTTTTATTGCCCGTAATTATAATTATTGTAATGATATTGTTAATTATTTCTTTGATTCTAGGAAGCCGCAGATAAAAGAAGAAAGTTAGGAGGGAAACATGGAAACGGTAAAAGTAGGTAAGGGAAAAAAGTTTTTAAAAAGAGGAGAGAGAGTTAAAGGATTATATGTAATTTTGCAAGGAAGCGTTCATGCCGTTTCAAAAGATGATGAGTTTGATATGGAGGCTGGAAGTATTATTGGATTAATGGAAAGTGGCTCTGGCATTTACATGTGTGACTACATTGCCAATACAGAGTGCATTTGTTATTCCTATGAGTATAAGGTTCCAGAGGATTATAAACAAATCTTTGCAAATGAGGAAAAATATGTTTCTGTATTTACGATGTCGGCAATGCGCCAAACATCGATTTTATTACGAAGATATACTGCTTTTTATAAAATTGCACAGGGTTATTATCGCTTTTTGATGAACATGAATGAAGAGTATAAGAGATTTTGTGATGATTATGAGATGCCGGAGAAGAGTTTTCAACGAATGAATCTTGCTATGCCGGTACAGTTAAGCGATAAAATAGAAAATTGGACAATCGAGTATTATGAAAAAATGTCTACATTATCATTAAAGGCAATTGACCAGTTCTTAATGCGAGATGTTTCAATTGGAATCGGAGAAATTTTGAATGCAGCGTGCTGGATGAAACAGGCACTTTCTTTGATTGAGTTAATAAAACAGTATTTGCAATTCCAAAAAGAATTGTTATTCTCACATACAGAAGAAGACCTGTTCCAGTTGTATTTTGATTTGGCGAAAAAGGCAGCACCTACAGGAGTTGATTTAGAGCCTTTGTTTGCAAAAATTTCTGAAATTATGGAATATATAAAAAGTAGCAACTTATACGAAGAGGCTTTGATAGATACTAGATTTGCAGCATATCGCAGTTATGATTTTTATCAGCAGGTTGATTTCCCGGAGACTGAGATTTGGGCAGAAGAATCAGTAGAAGAGGAAGAAGAATTAAGAGGAGACTATTTGACACAAATATTGTCTTACAGTCGATATGATGAAGAAAAGGGAAGAGTTTTCCGGTCACAGTTGGAAGAATACAAAAATCTACCAGATATATTATCCACTTCTGATGATGTAAGAAAATTGCGTCGACAGATGACACAAGCCTTTTATGAAATATATGAATTGGCATTTTGGCGTTCTGTTGAAGATGATAAAATGCCGGTTGCGGTAAAAATGTTTTTAAATTTTGGCTTCATGGATGAAAGACTGGCAGGAGAAGATAATGCAAGCAGTATATACGACTTGACAGATGAATTATATAGATGCAAAACAGATAATGTATATACGATGTACGAATGGCTAAAAAGTATTCTAAGAGGAGAAAATGAGCCATGCCGAAATGAGTTTGACTTAGATTATAATGCTTATTTGAATGAATTGAAAAAGACGGGAAAAATTAATACAGATGAACAAAAACGTTTAGCAGATAATTTGCGCGAAAAAGTACAATACGAAATGCGCAATATGTTTGTTTCTACTAATCGTGCTACATATGGAAAAATATCTACATTCTGTCCGATTTTATGTGAACATGATATTATTAATTCGGTAGAAAGTATGTTAGTTACTGCCGCAAAGATAAATGAGGCACTTGATTATATCCGAAGAATTGATTTTTCACTGTTTTATCGAGAAATTGCATTTTCTGATCCGGAAAAAGACATTAATCGAGAAATGATACAAAAGGAAGTACTGCCAAATATTATTTTAATGCCCAATGCAGGTAGCAAGGCGATGATGTGGCAGGAAACAGCAGGAATTAAGAAAGATACACCTGCAAGATTTATTTTACCAATTATGACAGTTGCAGATGTTACGGAAATGATGATTGAAGTATCCGGAAGATTTCGTTGGGAAATGTGTCGAAAGATACAGGGAGTTCATTGGAATGACATCAGGGAACCGTCACTTACTGCTGAGTATAGTGATTATATTCAATATTATCGTAAGAATCATGAACTTACTGCAGAAGCAAGAGAAAAGGTGAAAAATGCACTTTATAAGGCAAAGAATAATTATAGAGAAGTATTTGTAAAGGATTATCAGAATTGGATTAAGTATGAATCACGAGGAAGTTTTCGTTTGAATAAAGTGGCAAGAGATATTATTTTCCGCTATTGTCCATTTAGTAAGGGAATCCGAAAAGACCTATTAACGAATCCAATGTACCGAGATATTTTTGAAAAGTATGAGATATTAAAAGGAAGAAAAATTCGTCATTTGGAATTGTGGTATGACCGTTATCAAAAAAAGGGCGGAGAGATTACAGAAGAGTTACAGGTAAATCGCGAATTTTATGAAATGTAAAAATGTAGAAAAGAAGCTTTATGAAAGAGTAGATTCTTTCGTAAAGCTTTTTTAATGTAATGGGAAATTGAGTCCTATTACATTAAAAAAGCTCCGCTAAAGAGGTACACCTCGCGGAGATGAAATTAGTCATAGATGACACTGCTTGGGCTCGAAAGAGCCCGACAAGCGGACTCTTTGTTCTATATTATAAATAGAAAGTCATTCAAAATAAAAATTAATGGAGAAAAGACCAGCGGGGGAGCCACTGGTCTTTTCTATGAGGGGAGTATAAATAATTAATAAGGGGTATAACTTGTAAGTACTATTCCTACAGAAGGAACTTCCTTACAAAAAGAATTATAATATATAACTCAGAAAAAAGCAATAGTAAATTTAAAAAAAATTGAATAAATTTTAAAAGTGTTTCAGATACTATATTTGCAGTAAAAAATTAGGAGGAATTCATTATGGCAAAAAACAGTGATATGCAAAACAGAGGTACAAACAGTGAATCTGAAAATATGAGAAATACTTATTCTCAGAATAGGACACAGAACAGTACTTCACAGAACAGTACTTCACAGAACAGTACTTCACAAAATAACACTTCTCAGAACAAGACACAGAATAAAGCTCAGAATAAAGCTCAGAATAAGGCAACAAATACCACAAGTTCAAATGCAAGTGGTTCAAATTGCAGAGACTCTTACGAACGATAAGTGGAACAGGAAAGAAAGAGAAGCATATTATAATGTAGAAACAGATTACCGGAAACACAGGAACCCGGTAATCTGTTTTTATTTATGCGAGTAGCGATGAGAATGCAATGCTTGCATGAGCATTCTGGGAGCACCGCGATAACGAGCAAGTATAGTTTACGCAAAAACTTTTTCTTGTGAGGTGGTATTATGGAGTTTCAAACAATTAGTATTAAGGAATTTGAAAAATACAGGCAAAAACCGGATGTTTGGGTGATTGATTTAAGAACAATAGAAGAATATGAAGAAATGCATGTTGGAGGAGCAAGAAATATTCCTTATGACAACTTGGAAATGTACAAAAAGTATCTTCCAAAGGATAAAACTTATATTTTATATTGCGATAGAGGAGGTACCAGCCTAAAGGTTGCCCGAGAACTAAGCCGGGAAGGCTATCAGGCAATGACAGTGGTAGGAGGTTTTCAGGCAATTTTGCAAAATATATAAAATCATTGACAGTGCAGATTAGAGAAGATAATATAGAACTATAAGTGAAAAAGTAAGTGATGGAGAACATGAATGAAAACATACGAATTAATTGCACCCTGCCACTTTGGATTGGAAGCGGTGTTGAAAAGAGAAATATATGATTTAGGATATGATATTACAAAAGTAGAAGACGGAAGAGTTACTTTTGTAGGTGATGAAGAGGCAATCTGCCGTGCTAATATTTTTCTGCGCACGGCAGAAAGAGTATTGTTAAAAGTTGGACAATTTCATGCAGAGACTTTTGATGACCTTTTCGAGGGGATTAAGGCAATTGCATGGGAAAATTATATACCTGTAGATGGTAAGTTTTGGGTAGCAAAAGCATCTTCTATAAAAAGTAAATTGTTCAGTCCTTCCGATATACAATCCATTGTTAAAAAGGCAATGGTAGAACGACTGAAACAGAAGTATCATATTAACTGGTTTGAAGAGACAGGAGCTTCTTATCCGTTACGTCTTTTTTTGATGAAGGATGAGGTGACGGTTGCAATTGATACCTCCGGAGAATCTCTTCATAAGCGTGGCTATCGAACGATGACAAGTAAGGCACCAATTACAGAAACATTAGCGGCAGCACTTATTATGCTTACGCCATGGCGAGGTGACAGAATCTTGATTGATCCATTTTGTGGAAGTGGAACTTTTCCGATTGAGGCAGCAATGATGGCAGCAGGAATTGCCCCGGGAATGAATCGAAGCTTTACGGCTGAAAATTGGACAAATCTGATTGACCGACAGTTGTGGTATGATACTGTAGAGGAAGCAGCAGAGCAGGTGAATACAGATATTGAAGTAGATATTCAAGGATACGATATAGATGGGGATGTAGTAAAAGCGGCACGAGAAAATGCAAAGCGAGCAGGAGTAGAAAATCTGATTCATTTTCAGCAGCGACCGGTTAGTGCTTTGAGTCATCCGAAAAAGTATGGATTTATCATTACCAATCCACCCTATGGGGAACGTTTAGAGGAAAAAGAGGCGTTACCGGAATTGTATACACAGATAGGCGAAGCAATTCGCAGATTGGATAGTTGGTCTGCATATATGATTACAAGTTATGCAGATACAGAACGTTATATCGGAAGAAAAGCAGATAAGAATCGTAAGATTTATAACGGAATGTTAAAGACATATTTTTACCAATTTTTAGGACCAAAACCACCAAAAAGAAATAAATAGTAGGGATAAAAGAGGGAAAACGTGCGGTATTCAAAGAGATATATTGTAATGACAATCATACTGTTTTTAGCAGTAATTATTAAGTTTAACGGGATAGGAAATAAAAACGAAGAAGTGGAGGCATTTCGTGGGGCGCAATTAGAGCGCACCATATGGAATCCATTAATAGCAGAAAGTGTAAATGAACAGCTTCTGTCTGTTTTGGTAGATAATAAGGAAATGACCAATTTAGATAATGGTATTTATATGGATCAAAATCTAAATATTATGGTTCCGGCTTCTATCCTGAGAGATAGTTTTAATTGTAGTGCCCATGTATATGACGAATCAGAACTTTTGATTGAGAAACGTTCGGATGAAATTACGTTTCAGTTAAATAATCCGGAGGTTTCTATTAATGATGAAAAAGAAGAAATTTCTTCACCAATGACTTACCGTAATGGTGAATATTATGTTCCAATGGAAACGGTTGCCGATAAGCTGAATTTTAATTATAATTGGAACATTGAGGAAAATAAGGCAGTAGCAGTGAATAATGCAGAGGAAGCAAGTATTTTACCGCCACAGTACGATTTGCGGGATAAGGGACGAGCACCACAGATTAAAAATCAGGGAAGATATGGTACTTGCTGGGCATTTGCAGCATTATCTGCCATGGAATCAGAGCTGATGCCGGAAGAAGAGGAAGTATTTGCGCCGGATCATATGTCTTTGAAAAACAGTTTTGTGCTGAAACAGGCAGATGGCGGAGAATATACTATGGGTATGGCATATCTTACAGCATGGCAAGGACCTGTGTATGAGGCAGATGATCCATATGGGGATGAAACGTCTCCGGATAATCTCACAGCAGTAAAGCATGTGCAGGAAATCCAAATGATTGATGGAAAAGATTTTGAAAAAATCAAAGAAGCGGTATTTAAATATGGTGGAGTGCAGACTGCTATTTACAGTGCATTGAAAAGCTCTCAGACGAATTCTCCATATTATAACAGTGATGCTTATGCATACTGTTACATGGGAGCTGAAAAGCCGAATCATGAGATTTTGATTATCGGATGGGATGATAATTATTCTAAGGAAAACTTTAAAATGGATGTAGAAGGCGATGGTGCATTTATTTGTCAAAATAGCTGGGGAGAAGGCTTTGGCGATAATGGCGTTTTCTATGTTTCATATTATGATGTAAATATCGGAAATCATAATGTAGTTTATACCGGAATAGAGGAAACAGATAACTATGACCATATTTATCAGTCAGATTTGTGCGGCTGGGTAGGCCAACTTGGATATAGTCAGGATAGTCTTTATGCAGCAAATGTATATACGGCAGAAGGAAGAGAAAGTATAAAGGCAGCAGGATTCTATGCAACAGGAAAAGAAACATCCTATGAATTATATATAGTAAAGAATTTTGAAAATGAGGATTCTTTGAAAAACAGAGTACTGGCAGCAAGCGGAAAGGTTTCCAATGCCGGATACTATACGATTAATTTTGAAAAAGCATTTGATGTAGAACCGGGAGAAAAGTATGCGATTGTGCTTTATATTACAACTCCGGGTTCAGAGCGACCAATGGCAATTGAGTATAAAGCAGACGAATTTACGGCAGATGTGGATTTGAAGGACGGAGAGGGATATATTAGTCTGCGTGGAGAACAATGGGAAAGTACTGAAGAAAATCAGAAGTGTAATTTATGCCTTAAGGCATATACGATAAACCGCTAGTAGCGAAAGCTTGGAAGGAGGCAGTGTGAGATGCAGGAAAAAATATTGAAAATTTCAACGATAATACTCACACTGACTACAGTGGCAGCTATCATTGTGCTATATCAATTCCCACAGATGAGTGGGAAAAAGCAAAGAGCACAAATGTCCGGTGTGGAGAAGTTAGACTATGATACTGCCAATGCAGCAGAAGAAGAAACTGCATTTCCACAACAACTCCGTTTAGAGCTTCCAAAGGGTGCAAATCAGGAAAGTGTTAAAATAGAAAATGATTATGTGAAGCAGCTAATTACCATTACTGTTGATGGTGCAAAGAAAGATTATTTTGATAAACATCCCCTGCTGGGAAAAAGTAATCATATAGATGAATTGTATATGGAAAATGGTGTCATTGATATTACTATGGATGCGGTTTATGAGGTACAAAGTACAATAAAGGATGGATTTTTATATTTAGATTTTAAGACACCGCAAGAAGTATATGATAAGGTAGTCGTTATTGATGCAGGACATGGTGGAAAGGCACCGGGAGCCATTAAACAGGGCGTAGAGGAGAAGGATTTAAATCTTGGAATTTTGTTAAAATTAAAGGGATTATTGGATCAAAATGATCAGAATATCGGAGTATATTATACAAGAACAGAGGATAAAAACCCGACTTTTGAGCAGCGCGCTCAGCTTGCAAATAAGACGAATGCAGACCTTTTTATCAGCATACATAATAATTCTACTGCGGATGGTGTAATGTCGGAATACAATGGAACCGAGGTTATGTATGATGAACTGAAGGCAGAAGAGGGACTTAGCAGTAAACATTTAGCAGAAATTTGTCTGGAAGAGACAACAGCGGCGTTAGGAAGCAAGAATAATGGACTGACAGCAGGAAATAGTATCTATATTATAAGAAGCAGTCAGGTGCCGGTAGCTTTAGTGGAAGTGGGATTTATGACAAATCAGGAAGAACTTGATAAGTTAAGGTCTGATGAATACCAACAACAGGCAGCTCAGGGAATTTATAATGGGATTTTGCGTGCATTACAAGAGGGATATTAGAATGGCAACAGACGGAGGATTACAGATGAAAAAGATAATATTTGCAACTGGAAATCAAGGGAAAATGAAGGAAATACATGAGATTCTTGCAGGCGAAGATGTGGAAATTTTATCCATGAAGGAGGCAGGAATAACATTAGATATTGTAGAAGATGGAAAAACATTTGAGGAAAATGCGATTATTAAGGCAAAAGCAGTTGCAGCAGCGCCAGAGGCACAGCAGGCAATTGTGTTAGCGGATGATTCAGGTCTGGAAGTGGATTACTTGAATAAAGAGCCGGGCATTTATTCTGCACGTTATATGGGAGAAGAAACTTCTTATAAAATAAAAAATCAAAATATTATTAATCGATTAGAAGGCGTTCCAAAAGAGAAAAGAAGTGCCAGATTTGTCTGTGCAATAGCAGCAGTGTTTCCAGATAATGAAGTGATTACAACCAAGGGAACCATAGAAGGATATATTGGTTGGAAAGAGGCAGGAAGTAATGGATTTGGATACGATCCAATATTTTATTTAGATGAATATAACTGTTCTACCGCGGAATTACCAGCGGAGGTAAAAAACGAACTGAGCCATAGAGGAAAAGCACTTCGAGCTATGAAGAAAAAGCTTGCAGAGAGGTAGAATAGTATATGAAGGTATTGATTGTCAGTGATACCCATAAGCATCATGAGAATCTGATTCGGGTGTTAGAACGAGAACAGAATCTGGATCTTATGATACATTTGGGAGATGCAGAAGGTTATGAGGATGATATTGCCGATATGGCAGGATGTCCATTGGAGATTGTTGCAGGAAATAATGACTTTTTTTCCACATTGCCAAGAGAAAAAGTATTACAGATCGGAAAATATAAAGTATTAATTACTCACGGACATTATTATTATGTTTCTTCGGGAGTGGAGGACATTATAAGAGATGCAGCAGGCAGAGGAATGGATGTTGTCATGTTTGGACATACACATAGACCTCTGATAGAGCGTATGAAGGGCGTTATTGCGCTGAATCCAGGGAGCTTGACCTATCCGCGTCAGGAGGGGAAAAAGCCCTCTTATGCACTGATGGAGATTGATAAAAAGGGCGAGGCTCACTTTGCAATTGAGTACCTGGAATAAAAAAATGAAAAAAATGAAAAAAACTTGAAAAAAGTTGTTGACATTTATGTTCCTATCGCATATAATATATCTTGCGTCACGGGTAATGCCGGTAAGTAAATAAAACCTTCGGGGTGTGGCTCAGCTTGGCTAGAGCGCCTGGTTTGGGACCAGGAGGTCGCAGGTTCGAATCCTGTCACCCCGACTGATATGCGGGTGTAGTTCAATGGTAGAACACCAGCCTTCCAAGCTGGATACGTGGGTTCGATTCCCATCACCCGCTTTGCCTATGAAATTAAGGCTATGTGTTCGTAGCTCAGCTGGATAGAGCAACGGCCTTCTAAGCCGTGGGTCGGGGGTTCGAATCCCTTCGAGCACATTTCTCATTTACTGATACCAGGATTGATGATATTAAGGTAAGCGAGAAGCTCATAAGTATATGAGCAAAGATGCTGGAATTGTCCAGCAATTTTTCTATGGTGGGTATAGCGCAGTTGGTTAGCGCGCCAGATTGTGGCTCTGGAGGCCCAGGGTTCGAATCCCTGTATCCACCCTTTAGCGATAGGGCTTATTTTTTAGACAGGAAATAGTTCTATGTATCGCCGTTTATCAACATTGGGCTATCGCCAAGGGGTAAGGCACAGGACTTTGACTCCTGCATTCGCTGGTTCAAATCCAGCTAGCCCAGTTAAATATGGGATATTAGCTCAGGTGGTAGAGCACTTGACTTTTAATCAAGTTGTCCGGGGTTCGAATCCCCGATGTCTCATTCATTTTAAGAAAGCGGAAATCCAGTAAAATTAAGGGTTTCCGCTATTTTTCTGCCATTTTTCAAGTAGTAAAACGTAATAAAAAGTATGTGGTTTTTAATGTCCACATTGTGTCCGCAAGGTACTTTTTCAACCCCAATGTCCGCATCGTGTCCGCAAATCATATAGCTAAAACATCATTTATTACCGGTGTAGTATCTTCCTTTTCTTCCATGTGCAAGCATGGAACGGTTTGAGGGAGCAGTTACCATTTATAATCAACCTCGTATTCGATAATACTTTAAATATCTTTGAAAAATTTCGATTTCATCAAAAAATTGAAAAAAATTAAAACCTATTAGAAAAACGTATCGTCATATAAGTGAAAACAAAAATACAAACCGATGTTATGTCGGAGAAAGAAGGATACGTTATGGAAAAGAAAAATTTATATGAAGAACCTGTATTTAATGATTATGCATATGCAATGAGTGTAAAGGCAAGTGCAGAAGAAAGATTGCAGGCAGTGAACAGTGTATGGACATTATCCATTATTGGAAGTATTTGCGGGGTAATCGGAATAGCTACAGGATTTCTTTTAATACCGGCATTTGTGTTAGCGTGTATCTGCTATCGTAAGATTGGTGGTTTCTCCGTAGCAGCAAGATGGTCATGGAACTTCGCTAAATTTGGCTGGTTTGTAGTCCCATATTTCCCAATTGATTTAGGAATTGGCGTGGCATGTTTCTTTGTGGGACTGTATAGTTTATTTTTCCTTCCGTTTTTTGTAGCAAGACATTTAAAAAAACAGGCAGAAAAAGACTTAGAAGCTGCCGAGGAATATGTCAGATTTTGTAAATAAAAGCATTGTCATATAAAAAACAAGGTTGTTATAATAAGGAAAGAGGGACGTTAAAATGAGAGAAATAAAGTCCTTTCAAGTTGCGGTAAGAAGTGAAATGAAAAGTACAAAGTTATCACCTGAAAAGGCGAGGCGACTTTGGAAGAAGATTATGATGCGGTTAAGAAAACAGAGGCGATAAAGGAGAGCGTTATGGACATAAGAGAAGCAGTAGGATTGGCGAAAGAGGGAAAAGAGGAAGGATTTCAATATTTATATCAGGAAACTTATCAAAAGAGTTACTATGTAGCATTAAAATATATGAAGCAGGAAGATGCGGCATTAGATGTATTGCAGGATGCCTATGTGAAAGCATTTAAAAATATGGAACAGTTACAGGATGCGGAAAAGTTTCCGGCGTGGTTTGCAAGAGTGGTTGCAACTACAGCCTTAGATGAATTAAAGAAAAGGAAAGTGATTTTATTTTCACAAATGGAAACAGAAGAGGACTTTTCCATTGAAGATTCCTTTGAGGATGACAGAATTGATAGCCAGCCGGAATTATCTTATGATCAGGCAGAAACCGCTCGTTTAGTGAAAGAGATGATTGATACGCTGTCAGATGAGCAACGTATATGTATCATGATGTTTTATGTAGAGGAGCTGAGTGTAAAGGAAATAGCAGAAACGCTTGGTGTATCAGAAAATACCGTAAAAAGTCGTCTGAATTACGGACGAAAAAATATCAAAGAAAAGGTATTAGAATTAGAGAAAAAAGGTACAAAATTATATGCAATTGCTCCAATTCCATTCTTCTTATATTTATTACATCAGGATTCTCTGGCAGCACCGGCAATACAGATACCATTAAGTACCATATTAGAGTCACAATCGGTTGGCATAGGCAAAGGCGTAGCGGTAAAGGCAGGTAAAGCAGTAGGAACATTTACCGCAAAAAAAGTGGTCATAGGAGCAGTTATAGGCGTAGCGGTTTGTGGTGGTGCAGTTACTATGATTTTTAATACAAAAGCGCAGAATAAAGAGGAACAGAAAACAGTAAGTGAGGCGCAACCGGAAGAGAAGACAGAAGAGAAAAAGAAAGTACCGGAGCAAGAAGAAAAAGAAGTTGTAGAAGAACGGGAAGTAGAGACAGCGGAGGAAGAACCGGTAAGTGATAACTGGAAAGCAGCATATAGTGCCTTTGCGGATAATTCACAGGAACAGGGAAATGGTTATGCTATAGTGGAGGTAGAAGGAAGTAAAACGCCAATTATGGTTGTAGTACCTAACCTGTATCAGCTATTGGATATAGATGCACAAAGAACAGGGAAAAACCCAGAAGATAGAGGTTATTTTCCGAATCCCCCTTCCCTAGAACTTTATTGTTATGATGAACAGAGTGCAGAGGTAAAGCAGATTACAAATGCGGACGGTACTCAGATAGAGAAGGAAGCAGATGTTACATATCTTCCAAAGGAAAAATTATTGGTAGTAGATTTGGTGGGAAGTAGTGCCACAGGAGACAATGCGCAACCACAAGCGTATTCCGTTGATGTGACAAATGGAATATTAAAAGCGGTTGATGCTCATATTGAGAAAGTTACGGATGGGATAAATAGAACCGATATACTCTATTGTCGTTTTATACAACAAGCGATAGAAAATATTGGAGCGGGAGAATAAGGTTAATATAAGAAAATATTAAAATAAATTTAATTGAAAATATAACCGTCAGGCACTATAATGATAATATCTTGTAAGAAAATGGAAATGCTTATTATAAGGAAGAATGTAATACAAACATAAGAATGGCGGTGGAACGAGTGCTTGATATCACAGAAAGAGGATTAACAGCGCAAGAAGTAAAAGAAAGGATGGAAGACGGACGTGTAAACATCCTTTCTACTTCTGCGACGAAATCAATAGGGAAAATCGTGTTGGAGAATGTGTTTACGTTTTTCAACATGATTTTTGTGTTTATTGCAGCGATTTTAATTGCAGTAGGTGCCTTTAAGGAATTAACATTTATTGTAATTATCGTATTGAATACAGGAATCGGAATTGTGCAGGAATTGATTTCAAAGAAAAAGTTAGATGATTTGAGTCTTTTGGCAAAGACTAAGGCGAAAGTAGTGCGGGATGGTCAGATTTATGAGGTGGATACCGAGGATTTGGTAGAAGATGACATTGTTTATTTCGGAGCGGGAAGTCAGATTCATGCAGATGGAAAAGTGATAGCAGGAGAAATTCAAGTTAATGAGGGACTGCTGACAGGTGAATCCGATGAGATTACCAAGAATCCGGGAAAAGAATTGTTTTCCGGAAGCTATGTAATTTCCGGTGAGTGTTATGCAAGATTGACAAGAGTAGGGGAAGAATCTTACGGTGCAAAGCTTACGGCAGAGGCACAAAAGAGTACCAGACAGAAGAAACCGGGAATGATGAAGTCCCTGACGTATTTACTGTATATTATCGGTATGTTTATTGTGCCAATAGGAATCCTTCTGTTTTTGCGACAGTATGATGTATTGGGACTGGATGTAAAAGAAAGTGTAGAAAATACCGCTGCAGCTATTATCGGAATGATTCCCGAGGGACTGTATTTGTTGGTAAGTGTGGCATTAGCTGTAAGTGTAGGAAGACTGGCACAGAAAAAGATTTTGGTGCAGGACTTAAAAAGTACAGAAACATTGGCGCGGGTAGATATGCTTTGCGTGGATAAGACAGGAACCATTACTGAGTCTAAAATGGAAGTGTCGGAGATTATAAAATTAAAGGAAGATTTATCCGAGGAAGAAGTGAAAAAACAGCTTGGTGAATTTGTAGACAATATGGCAGACGACAATGAAACCATGAAGGCGATAAAAGAATACTTCAAGGAAAAAACTTCCGGTGCACGAAAAGCTGAGAAGATAGAGGCCTTTTCTTCTAAGAACAAATATAGTTCCGTAACTTACGGAGAAGGAGAAGTATATTATCTGGGAGCACCGGATATTTTATGGAAACAACCGGAGTCAGAGGTAATAAAAAAGGCTGAAACATATGCCGTGACCGGAGCCAGAGTATTACTTTTCTTAAAAAATGAAACACCATTGGCATTAGTGGCACTTAAGAATCCAATTCGACCTTCTGCCAAGGAGACATTCCGGTATTTCAAGGAAAATCAGGTTACGATTAAGGTTATATCCGGAGATAGTCCAAAAACAGTATCGGCAGTTGCTTTGGAAGCAGGAATTGAAGGAGCAGAAGCCTTTGTGGATATGACAACCATTAAAAATAAAAAAGACTTAGAAGAAGCAGCAGAAAAATATACAGTATTCGGAAGAGTAAAGCCGGAGCAGAAACGACAGCTGGTACAGGCGTTGCAAAAGCAAGGACATACAGTAGCTATGACAGGGGATGGTGTAAATGACGTACTTGCCCTAAAATCAGCAGATTGTGGAGTTGCCATGGCAGGTGGAAGTGAGGCAGCGGCAGGAGTAGCAGAGGTGGTTCTTCTAAACTCAGACTTTTCCGATATGCCTCAGGTAGTTGCAGAAGGAAGACGTGTTATTAACAATATTGAACGTACCGCTTCTCTATATTTGGTAAAAAATATCTTTTCTGTATTTTTAGCAATTATTTCAATTATTGCAGTATTTGAGTATCCGTTGGTGCCATCACAGCTTACATTGATGAGCTTTTTGACGATTGGTATGCCATCCTTTGTGTTGGCATTAGAACCAAATGAATCGAAGGTAAGTGGAAAGTTTTTGCGAAAAGTTATTTATCGGGCAATGCCGGCAGCATTAGCAGACTTATGTATTATTATCATTATTGTAATGTTCCAGTATGCTTTTCAGATTGAAAGTAAACAGACATCCACTATTACTGCACTTTTAGTTACAGCAGTTGGATTTTATATGGTATACAAGGCATGCGTACCATTCCGAAAATGGCATTATGCGTTGTTTGGTGTAATGATAGTCCTGTTAATTGGAATTATTGCATATATTCCGGATGTATTTTCTATTACAAAGCTGAATCTGGGAAGTATGCTGATATTAGGATGCATGCTGTTGTTGATACCAACATTTATTATGTTTTTTAATCGTTCAAGAGAAATTGTGACAAAGTTTTATATAAAGATAAAGGCTATACACAATGCACAAAGAAAATTGTAAATATGTCTGATGAAAAAAGCAAGAAAATAAATTAAACTAAAAACAGTATTAGGCAAAGGAGTCAGGATTCTGGCTCTTTTTGTCATTTTATAATAGTTATGTATAGAGTCATAATGACAATATTGAAAGGGAGAATTGTATGTGGATTGATTTACGGGAAATATTGCTTTATTTAGTACTGTTTTTATCCAATGGAATGCAGACAATTACAGGGTTTGCAGGAACACTTTTGGCAATGCCGCCATCTATTAAGCTCATTGGGGCAAATCAGGCAAGAGCTTTGTTGAGTGTAGTTGCTCAAGTAAATTGTCTTTTGATTGTGATTTATAATTTTAAAAGTATTAATTGGAAAGAATTTTGGAAAATGTTGGTACTAATGGTTGTGGGGATGGTGTTAGGAGCTTGGATTTATACTGATTTTCCAATTCATGAACTATTATTATTTTATGGAATATTGATTATTTCTATTGCGTTAAAGAGAATGTTTTTTCGCAAGAAAATGGTAATACCTAAGGCAGGGATGCTTTTAATCATTCTAGCAGCAGGAATCATACATGGCATGTTTTTGTCGGGAGGTGCTCTATTGGTGGTATATGCAGCATCGGTTTTAAAGGAAAAGGATGAATTTCGCTCTACTATAGCATTGTTGTGGGTAGTGCTTGGGTGTTATGTAACGGGAAAAGAATATACCATTGGTGATTATACATCCAATGTACTATTTCTTACCACAATTGGCATTGGTCCTATGTCAAGATTTAGTACAAGTTAAAATGAGAAATTTCTCCCCATTTTAACCTGCCAGAAGCTCAGCCTCAGTGTTCGTTCTTTCATACACTCGTTCGAATTCGTTTGGCGAC
>NZ_JAHLQD010000047.1:0-24505 GCF_018918225.1 Roseburia sp. MSJ-14 | reverse complement strand
TTATCATCGTTGCGCTTGCCGTATTTTTACTACCCGGTTTGAGAGAGATTGACAATACGCAATAATCAACTGCACCTTTTTCTATTACTAAACAAAATGCCTGGATGGTGGTTCTGAAAAACCAGAACCGCCGTTCAGGCATTTTTTATCTTCGTCCTCTCTGCGGTTTTGGATTCTTCAGCAAGTCGGATTTTTCCGCAATCTTTTTCAGCCACTTCCGTTCTTCTACTGACAGCTTCCTAAAATTCAGCTTGAGCCGTTTGCAGATAAACGCCAAGTACGCTTGTTCCGTGTCGCTGTCCTGGCTGACGATTTCACCAGCAGTTTCCAGCATTTCTTTTAGCGGGTTATCCTCTGGGACGCTGAAAAAATCGTCCTTGTGTGTTTCCCGCAGAGCAAGGGCAATCCCGTTTATGTCCCGTTGTATCACATAGCGGCAAAACTCGTCCTCATCAATATGGGCGGTGATAAGCTGTCTTAACTGCGTATCACTCATGCCAGGATTATGCTTTTTTATAACAGTTGCGCTCATCGTGTCCACTATGGCGTTTGCACCCTGCGCCTGTTTCAGTGCCGTTCCGTTCACATAGATTTCAAGGTCAGCCATCAGCCGGGGGAAATCCGGGTGCGCCGCCAGCTCACACAGCAGGGTATTGTCTATCCTCCCGCTTTTCAGCAGGTCAATCATTTCATCACTCAAACGCAGGTCTGCAAGATCGGCGTTTGGGTGATTTTTCATTTCAGACAGCCCCAGCAGATAATCAGCGGTCACACCGTAAAACTTCGCCAGCCGGATAAGGGCATAGTGGCTGATGTCCTTGAAGTCTTCCGTTTCGTAACTGCCCAGCGCAGACTTGGAAAGCCCGGTCTGCTCCGCAAGCTGCCCCAGCGTCAAGCCACGCTCCACACGTAGGTCTTTTAATCGCTCTTGTATGGATAAAGACATATTCACCCTCCTTGCTAGCTCAACGAAAGAGAAGCCGTTATGCTATGTACTATGCTCATAGCATAACGGCATAGGCATTTACAGTTTTATTTTACCATTTGCTACATCTTCACGAAATTTATCAACAAGCTTCGCTGTCAGCTTGGATTTACCGTAGTGTTCAAGTACAAAAGTACGATAACTTTTTCCATCTACAAGCACATCACTTTTTCTGGTCAACAACCAATTTCCGTTACCTCCTCCCTGTTCTCTAATATTCCAGTCTTTCCCATATCTTTTATAGATTTCATCTTTTTTACCTTGAACAGACATTGATTCGCTTGGAATATAAACAATTTGCATAATAGCTCCTCCTTTATTTTGTGCAAGAAGACCAGAAACCTGAATTTGTCTTTTATCTTTTTTTGATTATATCACAAATCCGAGAGCGTGGAAATAGGGAGTTTTTCAGGCTGATTTCCTACCTCTTGGATATACGGCACAGGCGGTCAAAAAGGTGTAGACTTGGGATAGTTCATCGATGGACAAGCACCTTGGAAACAGAACACGCCAAAGAAAACGGAGGGACGCATGAGCAAAAGACCCTATCAACACCTGCCGCCGCTGGAACACAGGCCGGACGGCTCCCCCTACCGCATAACCCCGCCCCAGAAGAGACGAGCCAGCGGCCTGATACGCCGGGAGTGCTGCAACTGCGAGGACGGAAACTGCCTTGCGCTGGACGATGGCGACACCTGCGCCTGTCCGCAGATGATTTCGTTCTCCGTCTGCTGCAAGTGGTTCCGCTGGGCGGTCTTGCCGCTGGACAGGACGCTGGAAGCGGAGATTTACCGGGACAGGGACTTGAAACGCTGTGCGGAGTGCGGCGGTGTGTTCGTCCCGAAGTCCAACCGGGGCAAATACTGCCCGGACTGCGCCGCCAGAGTTCACAGGCGGCAGAAAACAGAAAGTGAACGGAAAAGGAGGTCTGCTGTGGACAGTTAAGAGCGGGAAAAGCCTTGATTTGCAAGGCTCCGCAAGCCCTCAACCGGGGCGGCTGGTATCATTTATCATTCGCCCCGGAAAACGGGCCTCTAACCGTCCACAAAACACGCTATGACAAACACGATTTATATTCACCAGCCGGAAAAGGCGTTCAGTTTCACCCGGCTCCCCAATTTCCTTTTTGAAGCACCCACATTCCAGCCCTTGAGCAACGAAGCGAAGGTGCTGTATGCCTTTGTCCTGCGCCGGGCGGAGTTGTCCCGGAAGAACGGCTGGGCGGACGAGTACGGGCGGGTCTACCTGTACTACCCCATCTGCGAGGTGGTCGCTTTGCTCCGCTGCGGGCGGCAGAAAGCGGTCAACACCCTGCGGGAGTTGCAGTATGCGGGGCTGGTGGAAATCCAGAAACAGGGCTGTGGAAAACCCAACCGCATTTACCCGAAATCCTATGAAGCGGTTCCAAACACCGACTTCAAGAAATCCGGTTATGGTACGCCGGAGGGCTGAAAACCGTACTTGGCGAGTACGAAAATCAATCCTCTTGAAGTACGGAAATCTGACGGTATATAGAAATACAGAGATTAAAACCATCTATTTACATTCATTCCATTCCAATCCTATCAGAGATATTTTCGGCGGGAAAACCCGCCGGAAAGGAATGGAATGGGGAAAGGAGTTCAATGGCACAACACGCAATTTTGCGATTTGAGAAGCACAAGGGCCACCCGGCGGGGCCGCTGGAAGCCCACCATGAACGGAAAAAGGAGCAGTACGCCAGCAACCCGGACATTGACACCAGCCGGAGCAAGTACAATTTCCACATCGTCAAGCCGGATGGCCGCTACTACCATTTCATTCAGAGCCGCATCGAGCAGGCCAGATGCCGCACCCGCAAGGACAGCACTCGGTTTGTGGACACGCTGATTACCGCCAGCCCGGAGTTTTTCAAGGGCAAGTCCCCAAAGGAGATAGCGGCCTACTTCCAGAGGGCGGCGGACTTCCTCATTGACCGGGTGGGCCGGGAGAACATCGTTTCGGCTATGGTACACATGGATGAAAAAACGCCCCATCTGCACTTGGTCTTTGTGCCGCTGACAAAGGACAACCGCCTGTGCGCCAAAGAAATTATCGGCAACCGGGCCAATCTGACGAAGTGGCAGGACGATTTTCACGCCTGTATGGTGGAGCAGTACCCCGACCTGGAGCGTGGGGAAAGCGCCAGCAAGACGGGCCGGAAGCATATCCCCACCCGGCTGTTCAAACAGGCGGTCAACCTCTCCAAACAGGCGAGGGCCATTGAAGCGGTTCTCTCCGGCATTACCCCGCTGAACGCCGGAAAGAAGAAAGAGGAAGCCCTCTCCATGCTGAAAAAGTGGTTTCCGCAGATGGAGAACTTCTCCGGGCAACTGAAAAAATACAAGGTCACAATCAATGACTTGTTAGCGGAAAATGAAAAGCTGGAAGTCAGGGCAAAGGCCAGCGAAAAAGGCAAGATGAATGACACGATGGAACGGGCGAAGTTAAAAAGCGAACTGGACGATATGCGGCGGCTGGTTGACCGTATCCCGCCGGAGATTTTAGCGGAACTGAAACGGCAACAGCGGCAGCATGGAAAGGAAAGGTGATCTTATAAGTAATATCAGATACAAAAAGGAAATCGAAATCGTGACTTTTCAGGGAAAGGAAATCACACTGGAAAATCTCTCCCCGGTGTTCACGCCGGAACAGGAAGCAGCCAAACGCCGGGAACTGGAACAGCAGCTTTATGAGGTGTTCCGCAAGTACGCCGACAAGCGGGAGAGTGAGGAAGCCGGGACATAAGGTTTTCCAAACCCATCATTGATTTGCGGGGCTGCTGGCGGTATAATAGAACTGTCAGCAGCTCCGTTTCTTTTTTAAGAAAAGGAGCGACAATATGAACAATCGGATAGACGCAATCTATGCAAGACAATCGGTAGACAAAAAGGACAGCATTTCCATTGAAAGCCAGATTGAATTTTGCAAATACGAGTTGAAAGGCGGTAACTGCAAGGAATACACAGACAAAGGGTACAGCGGCAAGAACACAGACCGTCCGAAGTTTCAAGAACTGGTGCGGGACATCAAGCGGGGCTTGATTGCAAAGGTCGTGGTTTACAAGCTCGACCGTATCAGCCGTTCCATTCTGGACTTTGCCAACATGATGGAGCTGTTCCAGCAGTACAATGTGGAGTTTGTGTCCTCTACGGAAAAGTTTGATACCTCCACGCCGATGGGACGGGCCATGCTGAATATCTGTATCGTGTTCGCCCAGCTTGAACGGGAAACGATACAGAAGCGGGTAACGGACGCTTACTACTCCCGCAGTCAGCGGGGCTTTAAGATGGGCGGGAAAGCCCCTTACGGCTTCCATACGGAGCCTATCAAGATGGACGGTATCAACACAAAGAAGCTGGTGGTAAACCCGGAGGAAGCGGCCAATATCCGGCTGATGTTTGAGATGTACGCCCAGCCCACAACTTCCTACGGGGACATTACCCGGTACTTTGCCGAACAGGGGATTTTGTTCCATGGCAAAGAGCTGATACGCCCCACGCTGGCGCAGATGTTACGCAATCCTGTCTATGTGCAGGCAGACCTTGATGTGTACGAATTTTTCAAAAGTCAAGGTACAGTCATTGTCAATGACGTTGCCGATTTTACGGGCATGAACGGCTGCTATCTGTATCAAGGGCGAGATGTAAAGGCCAGCAAGAAAAACGACTTAAAAGACCAAATGCTGGTACTGGCTCCCCATGAGGGTATCGTCCCCTCCGACACCTGGCTGACCTGCCGCAAGAAGCTGATGAACAACATGAAAATCCAGTCTGCCCGGAAAGCCACCCACACATGGCTGGCAGGAAAAATCAAGTGCGGGAATTGCGGGTATGCTCTTATGAGTATCTACAATCCCTCCGGCAAACAGTATCTCCGCTGCACGAAACGGCTGGACAATAAAAGCTGTCCTGGCTGTGGGAAAATCATCACTTCGGAACTGGAAGCGGTTGTTTATCAGCAGATGGTAAAGAAGCTGGCAAGCTACAAGACGCTGACAGGAAAAAAGAAAGCGGCAAAGGCAAACCCGAAAATCACCGCCCTGCAAGTGGAACTTGCCCATGTAGACAGCGAGATTGAAAAGCTGGTGGACAGTCTGACGGGGGCAAACAATGTCCTGTTCTCCTATGTGAATGTGAAGATAGCGGAACTGGACGGGCGCAAGCAGGAACTTCTGGCAAGGATAGCGGAGTTGACTGTGGAGGCCATCAGCCCGGAACAGGTCAGCCAGATTTCCGGCTACCTCGATACCTGGGAGAATGTATCTTTTGATGACAAGCGGCGTGTGGTGGATTTGATGATCACCACCATAGCCGCCACAAGCGACAGCTTGAACATCACATGGAAAATCTGACTGGCGGCACCCCTCCCGTCAGATACCTACCCTGTGTAGTCCCTTGTAAACTGTACTTTCTTGCTGATCAAACGACTTTACGCCGTCCTTATTTGCAAGCTGTGTGAAACACTCCGCTTTTAGTGATGGATCGCTTGCCTCTCCTATCACATAAACTTTGAAACAGAATAACTCACGGTTCCAAGATCCTTTCAGCGGATCGGTGCCTAATGATCCTGTATAATCGTTCTTGATCATCCATCCGCCTTGCGGCTGATATATGGAGCTAAGATTTGGTAAATTGATAATCAATATTTTTCCTCCTGAGATTTACTATGCTGTAATATTATAATCTCTTTTCAAGTTGGAGTCAAACCAAATCTCTCGTTCGTTCTACATACCAACGACCGACGATTGACTCGAATATTTCGTTTGCTTTTTCAAAGAACAAATATCTTTCCTCGCCGTGTACGACAATCGTATAACAATCCCCGGTATAACCTCTCGCTATCGTTGAAGTCGGACAATGATCCTTTACCTTTTCAATTATGAAAATTCTGCCGTCAGACCAAGTGATCGCCTTTGGTGTCATATACCCTTTAGAATCGCAATCTACATTCACCTTGACATATACTTTTTCAGATCTCGTTTTCATATAGTCCTCAATAAATCCTTTATTATTTTTATAGAACAAATGTACTATAAAATGATGATTTTGTCAAGATACGCAACTCGCAAGCAATGCAAAGTAATACTACTTTTGCAAAAATGCTTGTTGGTGACGATTCCCCAAACCCCTGAGATCCTCAACTTTGTTGAGGGCTACGCGTTCAAAGAACGCTGAGATAACACGACGGCAGAATGATGATCTACCGCCGTGTTTTTTCTTGCTCGCGCTCGGTATCATGTTCGGAAATGTTCAAGAGGTGTTCCACGTTAGATTTCACATTATACAACTCTTTCATTTCCTCACGAGCTTGCTTATAAGCAGAATACGCCTTGCGCTTTTGAGCGAGAAGGACTTGATATTGCTCTCGAAGCGCTCTGACATGAGGCAGCTTTTTGTCGCCGAGGCTATCAAAATATTTCTTCGCTGCTTGGTGCAGCAGTATTTCCGTCTCGTGTTCGGCACGAAACTTTTTACTGTAACCGGACTTGCGATAATCAGCATAGACCGCCCGTGTTTTGGCGTAGTTGATGATCTGTTTTTGCAGTTCGGCGTTGTCTGACATCTGCGATTCGAGATCCTTTATCTCCGCAGATAAGTTATTGAACCTTGTGACCGCTACGGCTGTTTTTTCTTTCAGATCCTCATAGCTCATATCGCCGTGTTCTTTCAAATAGAGAACAGCCTGAGAGAGTTGTTTGAGATTAAAGACCTTCGCCCAGCGTTCATACCCCGGACCCTTGCCGGAGCGGATCGCCGCGTCTATATCAATCAAAAGACCAACCTTCGGAACAGTCGGTCTTTTCACTTTTTGCCGCGGAGTAACAACGCGGACGCCCTCGATCCGCTCGCGGATTGCCTGCTCGGTATAGTCGCCTTTGAGTGAATTACACCGGGTAAACTTCGTTTGACCGACTGCTTTCAAACGCAGATTCTTTCTTTCGGTGTTGACGGTCACGCCATAGGCCGAGAGTTTTTTCAAAAAGTCCGAAAAGTCGCTCGGCTTTTCATCAAGTACAGTGTCGATGATACGGCGAAGCTGCTCCTGATAGGATAGCTTCTTCTCGCTTCCGAGCCAATCGCTGTAATCTCCCTTGCTGACCAAAGGATCATTTACAACCGATAGGCCGTGCTCCAGGCAGAGCTTGTCGTTGATCCTGCGGATTGCCCATGCTGAGTTCCAAAAGTTGCGAAACTTTCGCTTGCAATCGAGATTGACCGAATTGATGATGATATGATTGTGAACATGGTGCTTGTCGATATGGGTGCAAACGACAAAGGCGTTGTTACCCTTTGTCAGCTTCATGGCAAGCTCATAACCGACTTGATTTGCTTCTTCCGGCGTGATCTCCCCAGGCAAAAACGCTTGACGGAGATGGTAGCCGATCACATCGTCTCTGCCGCGCTGCCTTCCGGTTTGCCGGAGATATTGCTGCTTAGACAAAGTAAACTCAACGTCGGCGGTCACTGTATCGCACTCATAGCCCGTGATCAGTCTGCCATTATCTGTCTTTTCGGGATTTTGAGCGTAATCGATAATCTTTGCAATCGCGGTCGAGGTCGTTTGCCCTTTGCCGATATGGAGCGGCATGAGCCGCGTGGTCGCTATACTATCATCCCCTTTGCTTTATAATGACGGTCCTTTCTTGCTCGGTCTTTTTGCTGTCTCTGAATTCTTAGGCTCGTTATCTTTCAACGCCGCTTTGACTGATGTGCGGTTGAAAGCTCTGTCATATTCTTGCCGAACCTGCGTCAAGAATAAATCTACAAGTCCTGGGTGTGTGGTGGCCAGCGTAAAAGTATGATTGTTTTCTCCGAGCATACACCATGGCAAAACTACGTCCTGTGCCCACTTTTTATTGCTTGAAGAATACCGCCCGTCCCAGTTATTATTAACTACCGTATTAGCAAGAACAGCCATTGTCCTTTTATATCCGAATTGCTCTATAATCTCATGTGCCGCTGCTTCATCCAGACTGTTGTTTTTGTAATGCGTTTCTATTGCCTCGCGGATAGCGTTGCGACACATCAGGTTCAACTTGTATGACGCACGGTACGATTCTGTCTGGTGATATTCTTCGGCATAACCGGCAGAATGATAATAAATCGGCAAGTGTTTTCTCATTGAACGACGCCGTCCTTTCCCGGATAATTGTAACGCCAGTTATCATATTCTTCCTTTGTGATGATCCCGTTGATCCTTTTTTCAAACTGATTGCGCCAATCGCAAAGCATATTAAACAACCTCTCAGCGTTCTCATTGTTATATGGATCAAAGTTCAAAGCTATCGCTGAGAGATTCTTTTCAACCCACGCACCGTAAATGTCCTCCATTGCAAACAGCGTATGCAGAATGACGAGTGGATCGTCTATATCGGAAATACTCAAAGCAAAGGGCGAAATACCAAACACTTCTGCCAGCGCTTTAATTACATCATCCTTAGGTTTACGAGAACCTGACTCATACTGCGTGATACGAACATCAGCGCTGTTGTCCGGTAGACCGATCAATCGGCCTAACTGTTCTTGCGTCAGGCCTCGTTTATTGCGAAAGAAACAGATTCTTTCACCAATACTCAATTCAATATATCCTCCTTCAAAAAAAGAGCGAGACGCCGAAACGCCTCGCTCCACATTGTAATAATATATTTAACTCATAACAAAATCTCTCAAAGCATAGTTGAGACCGCCGAGCTTACCGGTCAACCACGCCGCCAGCTTCGGAATACCGTATGGACTGATCAAGAACGCGACTGTCAGAACAATAGCGCCGGTCATAACGTCAACCTTTACAAACAGCACGATTGCCGCGATCAGCGCAAGTCCCGCCAGAATACCGAGGATCATCCCCGAGATAAGAACGATCAGCCTGCACATCCCATACAAGACCCATGTGATAAGAATAAACGGTAACGAAAGAATTTTGAATAACAGACGCATAGTCAGCGCTCCTTTCTGAAAATATTGATATATTCCTATCTTTATTCTACCGCGCACAGGTCGCTTTGTCAGCGGCTAATGCGGTATTTTTTCATATTCTTTCAGAATGGTTTTGACGTCAGCTTGGATCCCTCGCAGCCGCTCCCTCAGATCTTCAATGTCGGTTTCGTAGATACTGCCGGTCTCGTTCGCCCGCCGAACGTACTGATTAAGGTTTTTGGAACAGATACCCAGCAGCTTTGTCAGGGCGCGAATATCGCTCATATCCACACGAATGATATAGCCGTCTATCGCCATCCTGCGAAGAAAAGCGGAAACACTGACAATACCGTTTTCATCCATTCGAGCCCGAATCATCTTTTCCTCTTGTTCGGAAACATACATGTGGATCATTTTCTTTCGTTTACCGCAGCTCATAAAGATTGTTGATCCTTCTTAGCGGCCTTTTGAGCCGGAGGCTGTACCTCAGCTTTTGCCTTTTGCAGCTTACCGCGGAGAGAGCCGCCGCGCAGATCTTCGAGGTACAGATCAATGCTCCCGCGGTTGGCGCGCCGGTCACGGTTGCAATGAACACGCCGCAGGATCATGCCGAGCTCCGCTTCACTTTCCGGGTGATAGCGGAACGAAGCAGGATCACCGTGAACTTTGGATAACTCATTGACCGCACCGCGCATACTCTTGTATGGCACAGTAAACTCGTTGCCGTCAGGATAGTATATCGTTACCTGCTCGATAGGACAACTCACCAACGGCAGCCGTTCAACTTCCTTTGCATAGTCCAGCGTATAAATATCGCCTTTGACGATTGATCCGTCCGTATCTTTCAGATGGATCGCATACGCCAGCACATTATCCTTTGTCTGTTCGTGATAGAATCGGAATACGCTGTTTTCGTGAGTTCCTTCCAGAAAGACGTCACGCTCTCTGAGGCAATGGGTTCCCAAAGGACGGCAAAGCCAGATCAGGCGGCGGTCATTTTCATCCGATGAACGAGAGAGTGTGTGAATAATAGACTTATCCAGGTCGAAGTCGTCTTTATAATACTTCGTATGCTGATCCATGATCCCAGCTAATGAGGCGAGAATATCAACGTCACGAAAAACCTGCGGCGTCATATCTCGCGCTCCCGCTTCTTGCCGCCGCGAGAGGGCTGATTCTGCTCCTGTTCAGGCGGCTCCGATTTCAGCTTATCGATCACAGAAGATTTCTCCGCCACGCTCTGAGGCGAGATATTATCCATCCTGCCGTCAAGCATATTGTAGTTACCCGTTTGAGCTTCTTCTTTCAGCTCGGCGTTCAACAGATAGTTTTCCGGCAAATGTGCCGGACGGCCGACCGTCGGTACCTTATCGTCGGGTGTGCGCTCGATCGGATATTTGACCGAATCACGCTCATGCTGCTTTGACCTGACATAATAATGGCAGTTAAAGGACGTCTCCTTGTTCCGCTCGGCGGCGTACTTCTCCGCTTCGGCTCTTGACTCAAACTCGATTACCTTGCCGTGATCCTTACACCACGCCTCAGCATGACCGAAAATCGAATTACCGCCGCGAACAGCCCATACGCCGTAAACCGTTTCACTCATATTCTACACCTACCTTTCCTGCGACTTATGCTGTTTCAGTTGATCGGACGGCTCGGCGACCTTTGTTTCCTTGATCTTCTTGACGACAGAGGGGCGATACTCACGCACATGCTCAGCGTCGGTAATATTGACATACTCGCCAATGATTCCCAGCGCCTCACTATAGCTGCCGCTCGACATGACACGAGAGGACATTTCTTTTGCCTGATCTGTAAGTCCGCAGCGTTTGAGTGTGTGTGAAGCAATACCGATCAGATTGAAGATATTGCCGTCCTCGCCGATCAGCGCGCAGTCAGGCTTGTCGGTTGCGTACTGTGATTCGTCGATAAAGCCGCCTAACCGGTTCGGCACATAGTCAGAGAGCCATGTACCGTAAAACTCTTTATGTGTCTGCAATCGCCACATGGCGAGCTTTCCCATGTGCAGATCAACGTCCTCAAACGGAAACAGCAAACAGGTCACGTTTCCGTGTTCAAAAGAATAGACGTCCTCGAAACGACTGCCGTTTTTGAGTATGCCGCTTTCTGTCAGCATATCGTTGATCCCGTCAACCCATTCCTGCAGCGGACCGCCGCAGCCCTGAATGATCAGTCCTTCTTTATCGGACATTTCCCGCAACTGATCCGTTTCAATATGGGTAATACTCATAATTCAGCCTCCTTTTTCTTTGTCGATTGTTCATGCCGGACGCTTTTCTGCTCCGGCTTTTGTTTTAGCTGTTCATGGATAGACGGCTTGTGCTCCATATCAGAAAGGATCGAAAATAAAGGCTGTTCCCAGCGTTTCCCGAGAGCACGGATAATCGTCGCTGCCTCAGCGCCGTTCTGCGCAAACATTTCAAGCGTATCGAAAGCTCGGTTATACAGCTCTGTATTCCTGTCGTCTACATTCGGAGCAAAATGGATAACCCCGTGAGGAAAGTCCTTGCCGACGCCAGCCCAACCACGCACATAGTCATCATATCCGCTGTATATACCGGCGTTAGACAAATCCTCAGCATGGCTGCCGCGTATCTTCCTTGACGGAGGAAGTTGTGCGCCGAGAACGAGTATGCCGGTTTTGGTATTATACATGAAGCGGCGGTTATCGATCTCCTTCAAGTCAAAATACTGATTCTTCGTATCGATCAGCAGACGACTCTTGATGATCTTTTGTTCGCGCTTGTGGTAATCATTCGGATTGTGATAGATAAACAGCTCATGTGTCGCCGGTACATAGATTTTACCGTTTTCAACACAGCAAAAAATGTCGTAATTTGAATTAGTGGCGACTTTATAGAATTCATCATAAGAGTATGGAAACTTCTGCCGATCCTTGTAATCGAATAACCCTAACGAAAAATCTCTTTCAAGCCGTTTGGAGAGAGCAAAGAAATCGCCCTCTCCTTTGTTGAATCTTCGCAACGGAAAGAAGTGGTACCCGCCGTATTCAAAACAGGTTGACGCACTCATTTACGGTTCCCCTTCTTATGATCCTTACGCTGCGGAAACTCAATCTGGAAATTGACGTATTTTCCGCCGGTATCATCGAGGACAACAAAGGCGTCATAGTTCTTGTTCTTCTTCTCGCTGTAAAGCCCCTCAACAAAAGCTCGCCCGTCGGAGAGCAGAGCTGTCGCAATACTCTTTGTGAGCTTCTTGTGCTTTGATCTGAAAAAGTAGTTATCTTTCCACAGAGCGAAGGAACAACTGCGGTTATCGCAGAAAAAGCCCTTGCTCTTTGCAACAACGTCAGATCCACAGCGAGGACACACGCCGATGATCCCGCCCTCGTTATCTTCCTTAGGAAACAGAGACAGGTATTCCTTATCGGGCTTATCATGCGTCTGTACCAAGCCGGTGATCATATCGGTAATACCGTTCATAAAGCCCTCAGTGCTCAGTTCGCCGCGCTCGATCTGCTTTAGCTTGGACTCCCACTCCGCTGTGAGAAGCGGCGACTTGATGTTATCCGGCAGTATTTTGATCAGGTTTATTCCTGTCTGTGTCGGGATCAGCAGCTTTTTTCTGCGCTCGACAAAACCGGTATATACGAGCTTTTCCAGGATCGCCGCTCTGGTCGCCGGTGTACCCAAGCCTTTGCGCTCTGCGTCGTCGGGCGTTTCATCCGCTCCCGCCGTTTCCATAGCGGATAACAGCGAATCCTCGGTATAATGCTTCGGCGGCGCAGTCTTACCCTCGCGGACGCTTGCCGCGGCATGATCAAGGACCTGTCCTTCGGACAGCTTCGGCAATTCAGCTTCATCCGCAGACGGTTTCTTCTTCATCTGTAACAGAAATAATCGCTCGATTTCCTTCCATCCTGATTGAAGAACGGTTTTGCCTTTGGCGGTAAAGATATGGCCGGCACAATCGAGCGTGACCGTCGTTGCCTCATAGTTGTACGGTTGGGCGGTAGCGCATAACAGCCGCGCCGCGATCAGCTCCAACACACAGCGTTCTCCCTTAGGCAGCTCCGAAAGCTCGGTTTTTGTTATCTCCATAGTCGGAATGATCGCATGGTGGTCGGTGACTTTCTTATTATCCATTATCCTTACAATATCGGCGTTACCCATATACCCCTTGCCGACAGCCGTGTTGTCACGCAGCCATGTGATCAAGCCCTGCGCCGTATCGTGCATATCCTCAGTCAGATAGCGACTATCTGTTCTCGGATAGGTCGAGAGCTTCTTTTCATAAAGCGATTGGAGATAGTCGAGCGTCTGCTGCGCCGTGAAGCCGAAAATACGGTTACACTCGCGCTGCAAGGTCGTCAGATCATAGAGCTTCGGCGGCTTCTCGGTCTTTTTCTGTATCTCGATTTTTTGAACCATCGCGGATTGTCCATCACAAGCAAGCCTGATCTGATCCGCCTGATCTTTTGCGTCTGTTCTTTCACCGCTCGCCGTAAAACCGCCGCAGGTAATCTCAGGAACATAAAACGGCACGCTCTTGAAACTGTGGATCTCAGCTTCACGCTGAACAAGCAGCGCAAGCGTCGGGGACATCACGCGCCCAACATTGAGCTTGGTGCTGTACAACACGGTAAACAGCCTCGTTGCGTTGATACCGACGATCCAATCTGCCTGAGCACGGCAAAGCGCCGCCTGATAGAGCATATCATAATCGCTGCCGGGACGGAGCTCAGCAAAACCTTTTCGGATCGCTTCATCTTCCATACTCGAGATCCACAGTCTTTCGATGGGCTTGTTGCACTTAGAGTAATAATACACGAGCCTGAATATCAATTCCCCCTCACGGCCCGCGTCGGTCGCACAAACGATACTATCGACCTCTCTCATTTTCATCAGGTCGGAAAGAATATACAACTGTTTCTTTTTATCCTTTGCAACGCCATACATCCACTTATCGGGAATGATCGGCAGCGTATTATACGACCAACCCCTCAGCTTTTCGTCATACATTTCGGGATCGGCAAGTCCCAAAAGGTGCCCGAAGCACCAGCTCACCAGATAACCGCCGCCCTCCATATATCCTTCATGCCGCTTTGTCGCGCCCAGCACCTTTGAAATCGAGAGCGCAACCGACGGCTTTTCCGCTATTACTAATTTCAATATCTGCCTCCTAACAAATTTGTTTAACCCCAAGTCAAAATTCAAAACGTCGCCAAAAGCTCAAAAACGGCTTAAACACTGACTTTTTAGAACGATCAAAGTCAAAATCCAGTCGTTTTTACCTCGTTTTTCAAAACCGGAGTAAAATTACCCTACCTTTCTCAGAAAATGCGATACAGCTCAATTCTGGGCGTTTTAGAGCTATTCTACGATACAGTTCAAAGGGTTTTCTGTTTATCCGTAATTGTCTTGTGAAAAGGCTGTTTTGCGGCCTTTTCGCGGTTCTCTTTGAGAGCGTCCAGCACACCCTTTTTCGGCTCGCCGATCTCGACGCCGTGTAGCTTGCAAAACTCGTCAAGGGTGATCTCGTCACCGAGGAAGTTGATTCCTTCGCCGATGACCTTGTAACCGCCCTTTTCAAGCTGATAATCTACAACCCCGATAACAGTACCGGCATGATTCACCATGACATGATTTTCCATCGCACACAGCGCGCCCGGATCATCGTCGGAGCCGCGAACGTCATAACAGAACAACCCATCCGGTACGGTAGAGCGATCAACCCGCGCATTGGTGAACATAGCCGGAGAATCGAACAGCTCGATATGCTCAAAGATCTCATTTCTCGCGTCAACACAAATCATGCTCTGCCTCCGTCATTCTCCTGTACTGCCAAAGCCGCCCATACCGCGCCGATCACCGTGATCGATCACATAGTCCGCAATGATAACAGGCGTGATCACAAGTTGCCCGATTCGGGCATCCTTACAGATCGTCTGTGCCTTATTACTGACATTACTGATGATTGCGTGGATCTCGCCTCGATAGCCGGAATCAATAGGCGGCAGCTCGCAGACAAGTCCCTTGACTGCCATGCTGCTGCGAGGAAAGACAAAGCCCGCATAGCCGTCCGGCACCTCAACGCCGAAGCCGAGCGGTATCTTTGCGATCTCACCGGGCTTTATGGTACAGTCATACGGCATATACACATCGGCGCCCGCGTCGTTATCGTGCGGTCTGAACGGTCGATGATCCTCCGCTACGCCGAAATCAATCAGCTTTATCTTCATACTCAGCCTCCTTCAACGCCGGATAGTACAGATCAAGGATCAGATCGGGAGTGAGAATAGAAATATCGGAATCGCCGCAGCTCATTTTACCTTCCATGCACCTGTCGCGCTGACAGAAGGTTCCTGCCTGATCAACAGAGAACATGACCGGGCTGAGTTGATACAGCTCCTTCCAGATCTTCAACATAACGATCTGCATTTCATCGGTATTGCGACGACAGACGCGCTGACCGATCATGTGTTTCCACTGATAGGGCGTCGCGGATATGATCAGGATATTGCGGAGTGCCTGCGGCGTAACATAGCCCGCTGTGTCGTGATCGACGCCGCAATCCGTTAAGTACGCATAGAAGTTCATATCGTCCCGACAGGTCTCCATATAAGATTCCCGTATATCCTCGGGCGCGGTCAGTATCTCGTAGGGGATCACGAAGTCGGCTTTGCCGGCATAGTTGCTGTACTGCAGCGACGCGCTCATATACTTGACTTCGTTTTGGTGTCTCGTTATCTGAGAGAGAAAACGGCGGCTCGCGCCGACGACCGCAACGGTGATGACCTCGAATTTCTGTACGGACGGGTGCGGCAACGAAATAATGCTTTGCAGCGTTTTCTCGGTATATTCTTTGTTGTATAACCGCATGAGATCATCCATGCTGTGGATCTCATGCCCATGCTGCGTCAGTCTTGCCGCAAACACGGTATTCTTTTCCGCCTCTTGTACTGCGTCGCAGTTCAAGATCTTCACTTCGATGTTTCTGATGATTTTGCCTCCTTCAAAATAGCCATTAAAATGAACAGATAGTTGAGTGCGTCCGTGATCTTTTCTTCCCACACAGCCATATCATAGTGATCGACGCCGACAAAGCTCATATCGTAAAGAGAAACGATGTGCTTTGAGAGCATACCGAGCAGCGCCTTTTCCGGTTCGATGTGCTGCAACTCCGCCGCCGTCTTGAAGGAAGAAAAGCGATCCGCTTCATCGGGTGTGTATTCCTTGCCCTTGACTAACAGGACTTCACGACAACGCTGTACCTGTTCCTCAAAAACCGCTCCCAACTCTTTCGTTGTCATATTGAGCGCTCCCTTACGCGGTCGGAAGGTTGACCCACTCGCACATGATCGGTACGCTCGGCTCCCTCTTTTTCGGTACCAAGTGGAAAGTACACTCACTGTAAACAGTACGGTTATCAAAGATCTCGATACCGTAGCTTTTGAAAAAGCGGTATTCGAGATTGGCCATGATACATTTGAGCTTCTGCAACGCCTCTCGCTGATAGCAGGTCATCAGCGATATTTCGACGCTGTGCTGCAAGGCTTCAAGCGCCTTATATAACTGAACCTCTGTACGGTAAGGGCGGTCATGGCAGTTTTCGAGACGAAAGGCAAAAACTGCCGGTCTGCTCTCAATGACTGTAATATCCGGGTGATAGTACCCGAAGCAGTCAAGGTTGGCGGTGTTCAGCGCATACAGCATTTCCTTGACCTCGTTCTCCGGCATATCGTAGAAGCGGAGCAGAGAGCGGTACAGATGAATATAGCCAATTAACGGCATAATGTGTTTGATCAAAAAATGAACCTCCTAAAGTGTGGGCGCGGAGACTACCCCCATAGTCTCCGCGTCCGCGATCTATATAAACCTTATCTTGCTATTTCCTTACGGCGTCACTCGTCGCCGTCGGTATCATCCTCGGGCAGATATTCGGGACTGCCGTAGTGCTCACCGTCACTGTAGTCCTCGCCGTAGCCCTCGACTTCTTCCTCGTCGTCAAATGCAGATCCCTGCTTCTTCGGCTTGATGATCTTCATGTAAATACCGATACCGGCAACAAGCACGAACGCCGCGCCGATTACAATATACATCATCATGTTATTATCTCCGCCCTTCTCAGCGTTTCCGCTCGGATTCACTTCGTCAGCGGTTGATGAAGATTTACCCGAGCATTTGCTTATATCGGTTTTGCACACCGGGCAATCCTCATTCACATGACCGTCAGTGCATTTATCCGAACAGGTACAGGACTGAAAGGAAGGAATCGAGCTGATCGTGATCCTGTCGTTTGCTGCCGCGAGTGCCATCAAATCGGATTCTGTCACAGCATTGAGAAAGTAAACGTTTTCAGAACCTCGTGCTCCATCCACGACCAGATAAAAGACGTTACCTGCCGGTGTAGTGATCGTGTAAAACTCTTTGTCGTCGCTGTCGCTCTGATAATAGTTGAGAACCGAAGCCTGCCCGTTGGGTGTTAAGGCGTTCGGTGATAACGTCGGAGCCGGAACAGTCGGTGCGACTGTCGGCGCAGGCGCAGGAGTTGTCGTTTCTGTCACAGGTGCAGCCGGCGCCGCCGGTGCGGTCGTCGCGTCTACGGGCTCGGCAAATACTGTCAGCGAGAATGTAAAGACCGCCATCAACATAAACAGCGCCGTCAGCACGGCGATACGCTTAATCCTCATGGTCATCCTCCGTTTCTTTTGCATTTCGTTTCTGTAAAAACACCGCAAGTTCGGCCGGCGTCAAATGATTGTCGCGGCAAAAAGCAATAAGCTCGCTGTTTTCGAGATCCGTCTTTTGCTTCTTATACTCGCGGAGCTTATCTTGCAGCTCGGCAATTTTGGTTTCTGTTTTCTCAATATCTCTATTGAGCTTTTCAATTTTTGGATTCAAATAATACCTCCGATATATAGATTTACGGCAGTCTGCCGAAATGTAAAAAGTGTTCCTGCCAATAGCTTGTATTGATACTTGTATAGGATATGGGATCGCCGCAATGGATCATCATACCGTCGCCGACATAGATCCCGACATGGCTTGCGCCTACAACGTCATAGGTTCGCTCAAAGAAGATCAGATCGCCGGGCTTTGCCTCAGAAGGGGCAATGGTCGTACAGAAATCTTCCAAACCTAAAACGCCCTGACGTCCGACGTCCCAACCGCTGTGATTGATGACCCACGAGACAAAACCCGAACAGTCAAATGATTCTTCCGGACTTGATCCGCCCCAAACGTAAGGGTAGCCGAGATACTTTTCCGCTTCTGTAAGGATTGCTCTGAACCTTGCGTCGGATAGCGCCGAGGGCGGAACACTGTAATTGGTATAGCTGCCGCTGCGCCCTGTTCCTGTCGGCAAGTGCCGCTCGGTCTCGTCTCCGGTCTCCGCAAAAAACAGCGGATTAAGATAATCGCCGTCAACCAACACTTCCAAATGAAGGTGCGGACCGGTTGAATTACCCGTGCTGCCGACCTTTGCGATCACATCACCTGCGCTGACCGTATCACCGACCGACACAAGTATCTGTGAACAATGACCGTACTTTGTAACAAGGTTCTTACCCTCGGGCGTTTCACCGGACAGCTCAACGCATAAGCCGTAGCCGCCGTTCTCACCGGCAATCGTAACGGTTCCGTCGTGGCCGGCTCGTATCTCCGTACCCTGAGCCATACCGATGTCAACACCGGTATGATAGTTCTTATCTCCGCTGATCGGATGAACACGATAGCCATAGTAGCTTGTGACATACGGTATCCAGTTGGTATCTCCGAATACATTGCCGACGTACTGACGACAGCCCTTTGTTGTCATCAACAGCTCGCAGATCTCTTTTTGCTCGGCGTTCATGCGAGAGGCGACGACCCTTTCAAGCGGCGTTGTAGTCAGCTTGACATTGAGGATCTTATATTCATACTCAACCTCAGTTGCCGATTGACGGTGCGTCGTTGGATCGGTACGCGATTCAGTCCGCGTTTTGCGCTGCAATTCTTCTGTGACAGACAAATTATATTGACTGTTGAACAGCCCGCGCATAGCGGTCTCAGCGGTAGCGCTGTCAAACTCTCCGTACACGGCGGTCAGGTAGCCCATCAGGACATAGGGATCATGCTCTATCGCGTCGATCTGATAGTGATATTCGTCATACCCGAGATGGGTGTTCTCAATATCGTCGATCTCCATTTGCAGATCAGTCTCCCACTCGGTATAGGTCAACTCCGCCTGAGATATGGTATAGTCGTCCGCTTGATAGGACGACGCGGATACAATACCGCCGGTTCCCGCTCCGATACTGGCGCAGGAAGAAAACGCCGAAGCAATAAAGATAATCAGAAAAAGAAGCAATCCGATCACAAGACAGGCTATCGGGTGATTCTTGATTGCCTGCACGACCTTCTTTGCGATCTTCTCCGTTGTGACGGCGGTGTCCTTAGCTCGTTTGCCTTTCTTGTATGCGTCGCGCGCCGCTTTCGCGTACTTACGTTTCAGGCGCTTCTTGTAGGCGAGCTTCGCAAGACCTTTCTTTTTCAAAGCGGGATTATCCGCTAACGCCTTTTGATACGCCGCCTTTGCCTGCGCGTTGATGGTTTTGCCCTGCAACCGTTTCACCTTGTTATACGGCGCCAGCTTTCGGGCGCGGTTAGCATAACGGAGACCGGCTTCGCCGACAAGCTCGGCGCGGTGTGCCGCCTGAATACCGACGTTCTCCTGTTCGTTGCGGTAGATCTGATTATGGATCATACCGCCTGCCATACCTGCCGCGGCTTTGATTGGCTTTAGCGCCGCCGGTCCGTTGAGAGCGGCCGATTGATCCTTGATCTCCTTTTCAAATCTCAACCGCTGTTTGGATTTACCGGTAGCAGGATCGGCAGATACATCGACACGAAGTCTGCGTCGGGAAGGCAGCTTGCGTTCCGCTTTGTGTGTACGCTTTTCAAAACGCTCCGCCCGCGCCTGCGCTCTTTCGAGCTTTCGGTTGACTGCGTCCTCACGGGACAGATCGTCGTCGGCAAAATTCAGCTTAGAGGTACGGGTATTGTTTTCCTCTGCCCGCGCTGCCTCTCTGAACCGTTGATGATACCTGTTCTTATCACTCTGAATGTGATGTCTCGGCTGAGCGTCATCCTGACGAGCAGCCTCACCGCGGCTCTCCTGAGATACCGTATGCCTTGCGCTCGTCTGCGAAAAACCGTGTGTGTCTCGCGCGTTATCCGTGCTTGAAGTCGTATTGACGGTGGACGTTTCGGCGCTGTGATCGCCGAAGCCTTTGTCAACGATCGTATGCGGTCGTCGCGTCGATCCTTCCGATGTACGCGACGCCGCTGACAGGCGATCCACTGTCGGATTGCTGATTGGTTTATCTGACGTCCTCTCCCTCGGCTGCGCCCGTATATCTTCTCTTTCTCTCGGCATATTCTTCACCCCCTACGCTTCTTATGCGGCTTCATCCTTAACCTCGTCGGGACGAGTGGTCATGATCTGATACAAGGTCGTATCCTTCGGGAAGTGATCGACAAACGGAATGATGACATTGCCGAAGAATAAGAGACCTTCGCCCGGACCGGACTGTGTGACATGAGAAAGCTGGTGCTGAGAGATACCGAGCTGCTTTGCAAGGATAGTACGGTCACTCTGCGCCTGATTGAGCATATAGATAAAGTCGGAGTTCTCAAAGATGTTCTCTATCTCACGCGACGCGAGCAGATCCTTGACGTTCTGTGTCAGACCCGACGGAATACCGCCCCACTTACGAAAGCGTTTCCAGATCTCAACCGAGAAAGCGCCGGTCTGTCCTTTGAGCAGCAAATGGAATTCGTCGATATAGAACCATGTCGTCTTATGCTTTGCTCTGTTGACGGTTACGCGGTTCCACACGGCGTCCTGCATGATCAGCAGTCCCATTTCTTTGAGCGCCTTACCGAGCGACTTTAACTGGAAGCAAATTACGCGGTGACTGTTCAAATCAACATTACTCTGATGATTAAACACGTTCAGAGAACCGTTGACGTAGATCTCCATAGCGGTCGCTACTCTCTGCGCCTCGGGTTCCGGCTGCGCTCTCAGAAGGTCATACAGGTCGCCGAGGATCGGCATATTCTCGGGACAGGGATTTTGCAGATACTCGCGATAGACAAGCCTCGTACAGCGGTCGATAATCGTCTTTTCAATCGGCGACAGACCGTCCTTGCCGCCGACGATCAGATCACATAGCGACAGGAGAAAGTCGCTTTTCAGATTGATCGGGTTCTCGTCGTCGGAATAATCGAGGTTAATATCCATCGGATTGATGTAGTTGGTAGAGTTCTGCGATATGTCGATGACCTGACCCTGACGTCCGAAACGCTTGACCAGCGGTCCGTACTCATTCTCGGGATCGGCGATAATGATGTCATCCTGTGTGAGCAAGAATACATTGAGCATTTCACGCTTAGCAGCGAAGGACTTACCGCTGCCGGGTGTGCCGAGGAACAGCCCATTGGGGTTTTTCAGATACTTTCTGTTTGCCATGATCATGTTGTTAGAGATCGCGTTAAGGCCGTAATACAGCGCCTCACCTTCTTGAAAAAGCTCACAGGTAAGGAACGGCACAAAGATTGCGGTGCTGCTGGTGGTCATGCCGCGCTCGATCTCGAGCTGATTGACGCCGAGCGCCAGAGAGGACATAAAGCCCTGTTCCTGCTGATAGTCGAGCCGCTTCAAAGCGCAGTTATGTTTTTGCGCAATACCCGAAGCGGAAAAAATATCATTATTGAGCTTCTTCTGCTTCTCGGCAAAGTTCTCGATGATAAAGGTGATCAGGAACATTCTCTCGTTACGGCTTTGCAGATCCTCCAACAGATTCTTTGCCTCGTCGCCGTAGGTAGCGAGATCGGAAGGAATAATATCCATGTCGTAACCTGCACGGACAGCCTTCTTCTGTTCCTCAATCTTCATCTTCTGCAAGTCGGACATCTTGCGCTTGATATTCTTGATCGCCTCCGCCTGATTGATGGACTTGATATGAATATTGACGCTGATCGTATCATTGAGCTGCAAGAAGTCCGCAAGGAGCTGATCGGACAGCTCGGGTGCGAGGATTTGAAGGAATGAGACCGCGCCGTAGTGTCCGCCGACGCGAAAGCTCCTGCCGTCCTTCGCAAGCGAGAAGCCAGAAGGAGCAATGAAGTCCTTTGTAGAAAGACCGGTATTCGCGAGATCCTTCCAGTCAAATTTGAGCTTTTCCTGACCGTCAGGGTGAAGCTGTCGATGAAGCAAGCTGAGACGCTCCTTGCCGTCGAGCGACTGCGCCTGTACTCCGAACTTCTTGAAATTCATAATAATATCCGTTTCGATCCTTTCGAGCCTCAGCTTTGCGGTGCGAAGGTCGTCAGCCTCAATGCCGAAGGTCAGATACTTACACTTGGTAATACCGTTGTTGCCCTTTCTGAGCTGACCTTGCAGCATACCGTTGTACTCCTTGCGGGTATCGTCGTGTTCATCACCAACCAACGGAATCTGAATACTCTTTTGAAAATCGCGGATATTGGTACGCTGATTGACCAGCGTGAGCTGCACAGAGATAGACGAATCAAAGTAGTTGAGAAAATCGCAGTAATTCTCAAATATGAGCGCCTGATCGTCAGCCTGCGCAAGCTGATAGTTTATATCGAAAAACTGTATCGTTTTGTTGTACTCCCGCTCGCTCACGCGGCAGATACCGTCACGGTACATGTTGATGTATGGAATACTCTGTTGTACGCTCTGCGGCGCCGTTCCGAAAACCTTAGCAAAAAAGCCGTCCTTCTTCTTGGACGGCTTACCCTTGACGCTGCCCCTTGCAGCGTTATTCTGCTTTGATTTAACCTCGGCGCGGAGCTTTTTTTGCTGCTTGATGTTTTGCTGCAATCTTCTTTCCTGATCTGACTGCCGCTTGGTTTTTGCCAATAAACGAATCCCCCTTATCTGAACGATAAATATTCTGTGTTTTGTACGGTCTCTCCTTAGGCCAGAGCATAAATCGAAGCCGGTTTTTCAACAGCTTTTCGGCAGGCTGTCCGTCCTTCTCATACATAGCAAACAAGAAGAACGGAGCCATCAGCGCCATCATCAACAGAAGCGCCGGCGTATTGCCGATAGCGCCCCTCGTCAGAAAATATGTCGGTATCCCGATCACACCCCCGAGAGAAAAGCAGATAAGCTGCCGCTTTGTCAGGTTGAAAGCTACCTTTGTCTTGACTTTTGTGAGATCCTTTGGTACGGGAACATAAGCCAATCTATCACCTCGATTCCTTATCCATGCGCGCCGTATCCCCGCGTGTTGACTTAGGCTGTTCTGCCGCTTTGCGCTGAGCGTCTTTCAGTCGATCATGTATAGAACCGATCTGCCGGTCATCCTTATTGATAAGATCATATTCGGTTTTCTCAAACACATCCTCGCCGTACAGAGAACACTCCGGCCAGCGGTCGGCAAGATATTTGAGAGGATCTTCAAATGCAAGCAGATGATCGATCACTCTTTCATCGAGATTATCCCGCATAAGTTCATCGACCGTATATCTGTACGCCGCCATCGTTGCCGCGATTTTCTCAGCTTGCCCTGTGATCTCTGTATCACTCAACTCGCGTACATTCCCCATGTAGCGATATAGATTTAATTCAAACCTCTCGATCAGTCTGCTTGTCTTTGTTTCCAATGACAAGTCAGGCTCGATCTTTTCAAATCGTTCGTCGGCGTGGATCTCTTTGAGCAGATCACAGATAGGCAGTCCCACTTGATGGGTGTTTTCTTCACGGCACCAATAGGCGACTTCCAGCGGATCAACAAACTGTAACAGCGCTTCGACCTCGCTTGCGGTATAATCATGTACAGCCTTCATGTAATAATGTGTCTCTGAATAGGCTTGCAACTTATAGAGTTCACCGATGTCGTCACGCTGCGTCATCTTAGCATGATGTATCAAACTGTCGTCAAGCCGCTCTCTGAGCTGTTGTAACGCTTCTCTGAACTCCATATATCACGCGCTCCTTTCCGGCATAACGAGGTCACAATCGACCTCGTTTCCCCAAACGTCCCAGCCTGGCGTTATCTGTCGGGCAAACAGCTCTACACGCGGCAGATCACCCATCAGCCTGACGATCTTATCCCGTACCTCGTCGGGTTTTTTACTGTGCTGTTCGATATGGCTGATCACAAATTGATGGATACCGGCGCACTTGCGCTTCGGGTGCCCCTTCATAGCGAGCAGACACACTTCGGCGTTCGACCGCGTCCAGAACCCCATCCCGTAAAACCACGAATCCGCCTTACGGTTCTGTTTGAGCCACAGGAAGGCAAGGGTGCGATATTTGAAGCCCCATGCGTCCATGACCTGGAACGCCTCTTTGAGTTTCGGAAAGGTCGTCCAGAGAAACAAGGCGCAATCTTTGTCTGCAAGCTCCGCGACAGGGAGCTTGCAGATGTCGTCGAGCGTCATCGTCGGATAGTGCTGTTCAGCGCCGCCCTTTATGCTGCGATGTTCATACCGCCACGGCGGATCGGCGTAGATAATGTTATACTTTTGGCTGTCAGCCATCAAAGACTCTGTTCGCTCTCTGTCTCTTATACACATCT
>NZ_JAHLQD010000015.1:0-34078 GCF_018918225.1 Roseburia sp. MSJ-14 | reverse complement strand
AGATGTGTATAAGAGACAGGTCAACATCTACGGCGGCAAGGTCACCGCCATTTCCACCGGCAGCGATCTGGACGATTCCGGCGCAGGTATCGGCAGCGGTGAAGACGGGCAGAATACCCGCCCGATCACGATCACCGGCGGTACGATCATCGCCATCGGCGAATACGGCGCGGGCATCGGCGCAGGCGCGAGAAGAAACGCGAATACGATCGATATCTCCGGCACGGCGTCTGTCGTCGCCACCTCTACCGCGGGCGGCGCGGGTATCGGCGGCGGCAGAGAGGGCAACGCCGGTACCATCAACATCAAAGGTAAGGACGTCCATGTTTCCGCGATCTCCAAATCCTATAATTCCGGCGACCGCTTCGACAAGGATATCCAGGATCAGATTGGAAGAACCAACTGGTATTCGGACGGAGAGAAATACTACGCTACGGGACTGCAGCTGATCAGCTGGTTTGCACAGCTGTTCGGCAAGACGGTTTCCGGCGCGGGTATCGGCGGCGGATACCAAGGCTCCGGCGGTACGATCAATATTACGGAGAACGCTTACGTATACGCTTCGAGCGGTAAGTACGCCGCGGCGATCGGCGGCGCGGACGAGCACAGCTTTAATACCATCAACATTTCCGGCAGTACGGTCATCGCTGAAGCCGGCGACTATGGCGCGGGTATCGGCAGCGGCGACGAGTCCGAGACCGGCGGCACCATCAACATCACGAACGGCGCTGACGTTAACGCGACAGGCGGCACCGACGCGGCGGGAATCGGTACGGGCAACGAGACCGACGCCAATTGCACCATCAAGATCTCAGACTCTACCGTAGTCGCTCACGGCGGGCGCTACGGCGCGGGTATCGGCGGCGGTGACGACGTCAGCGGCGGCGATATCACCATTGAGCGTTCGAATATTACAGCTGACAGCGCGACCGACGGCGCAGGTATCGGCGGCGGTGAGAGTGGCCACGGCGGCACCATCACCATCATCGATTCTACTGTCAAGGCGACCGGCGGCGGTTATGCCGCGGGCATCGGCGGCGGCGATGATGGCGACGGCGGCAATATCAAGCTCCAAGGCTCTACCGTGAATGCGTGGGGCGGCGAAGACGGCGCGGGTATCGGCGGCGGTGAGGACGGAAACGGCGGTCATATCGAGATCATCGATTCCGAGGTACACGCCTACGGCAGCGAGTACGGCTCCGGTATCGGCGGCGGCGAGGACGAGGGCGTCAGCTACGTCGGGATCTCCGGGCAAAGCACGGTAGAAGCGGTCGCGGGCGGCGACGGAAACTCGGTCGCGATCGGCAACGGCGATTACAACAGCTTCCTGCACTCCCGCCCCTCCTGCGGGACCCTCACGCTTTCCGATAATCTTCTTGTCAAAGCGGGTTCCAATGCGAGCAGCACCGCGGCTTATTACAAGCAGAGCCGTTACAACGCGGTTCGCAACAATAAATATGCGTTGATCTATGCCTGCAATCACGCGAACGCCGAGTGGATCCCCCTGGATGTTATGACGCATCAGTTGTACTGCGGCGTATGCGGTTGTACCTTCCCCGAATCGACGGAGGAGCACAAATGGAACGTGAACAACGTCTGTATGAAATGCGGTCAGAACGCGGTGATGAAGCAGATGACCCTGATCGAGAGGAACGTTTACAATAATGACGACCTCTCTACCACGATCAAAGCGCCCGTTAATACGAAGGTCGTCCTTCCCGAATGTGAGCACGGCCCCGTCGGCTACGAGTTTGTATGCTGGCTGGAAGAGGGACGGGATTATCAGAATGCGCTCTTCCCGTATGATGTGGTAGAGCTTACCGACGACAAGACCTTCCGTGCGCTGTATCTCCCGGTCGTGACGACACAATATGTTGACGAAGCGGGTGAGAGAAAGAGCGTTTTGGCAAAGAGGCTCGACAGCGATCATTTGATCCTCGGCGATGGCTGGTATGTGGTGAGTCAGTCCTTTGATGCGAACAGCACGATCGCGGTCATTGGTGACGCCCACCTGATCCTCGCTGACGGCACGACGCTGAAGCCTATTCCGTACGGCAGAATCCCGATCGATTACAGTATGAATAAAAACTCTTCTCTGACGATCTACGGACAGTACTCACAGAGCGGCACGCTGGATCTCAGCTCCTGTAACGAATCACCTCAGCTGAGGCACTTTGTACAGTACGGCGCGATCGTGAAGGGCGGAGCAGCGGATTTTGTCACGAATGAATCCATCAAGATCGTGCGGGGTACCTTTGATGTAAAGGACGCTACCGCCTACGGTGTTGCGAATCTCCTCGGCGGGACGATCAAGATAGATGACTTCTCCGCGGTTAAGAGCGTCGAGCTCGGCTGCAACACCTCCGACAGCTCGATCACCTTGGATCAGATCAAATATAAGAAGGATCAGTACAGCATCGATATTTCCGACGGTCAGACGCTGACGGACGGGGAAAATCTCTACACCGGTACGCTGACAGATGAACAGGTACAGACGGCTGAGGGCAAGAAGCTCGAGCTGTACGACTCGACCCATTATGACCTTACGGAATGGCTCTGGTCAGACGATCATACGCAGGCGACCGCGGTGTTCGAGCATCGGGAAAACGGCGATATCATCAAGGTCAGCGCAAAGGTCAGCTATGAGGACGTCGATAAGAACAGGGTATCTACCGCTTCATGTGTTTTCGCCGGTAAGGAATACTCCGTGACAGAGACCTTCCGCCTGATCTTTGATATCAATATCGCGGATTGCGAGCACGGAACGGTCACCTCCTCCGCGGCATCGGCTAAGAGAGGCGAACATATCGAGCTGACGACCGCTCCCGATGAGGGTTGCAAGCTGACAGCGCTGTACTATACCGATCAGAACGGCGCTAAGACCGTGATCGATGATGATTCCTTTGAAATGCCGGAGAGCGATATCACCGTGACAGCGGTGTTCAGCACTCTGCATGAGATAGAATACATCGACGAGGATGGCAACGTGCAGACGGCTCAGGCGGCTGAGCTGACTGACGGTATCCCCGAGCTGACCTCCGGTTGGTACTATGTCGAAAAGAGAGAGAGCCACGGACACAATATCGGTCAGCTCAGTATCACGAACAGTATCGACCTCAACGGCGACGTCAAGCTGATCCTTCGTGACGGCGCGATCATGAACATGAATCCTTATGAGCTCGGAAGCAGCGACCTGAAGACTGCCGGAGCGCTGACGGTTTACCGCGCTCCCGGAGAGACCGAGGGCATTATCAGGGGCTTGGGCATTTACGCCGGAAGCGTTGATATCGTTGGAGGAAAGATCGAGACGAACGTGTATGCGCGCTCTCTTGATGTGCTCGGCGGAACGTTGAAGACATCGTATATCTCTGTTGAGGATGAAGCGAATATCTCCGGCGGTACCGTCAATTCCTCCCGCGACTACGGCGTGGTATTCAACTGCTTGGGAGATATCAATGTCACCGGCGGCAGCATGACGGTCAAGAGCAGTTCCGGCTCCCCGATCAATTGCAGTGGTGAGCTGGCGATCTCCGGCGGCGACACAGTATTGACCGGAACGATGGAAAACGAGAATACTGTCGTGACCGTCTCCGGCGGAAGCCTGACCTATAACGGCAGGCTCTACGGTAAGAATATTTCCATCGTCGGCGGCAGTACAACTGTAGACGGAACGCTCAGTTCTCCGAACGACGTCATCCTGGGCTGGACCGATCCGACCGACAGTATCACCGTGAAATCGTATGAAGGAAACGGAAAGATCATTTTCATCCGGGATATGACGGATGGGACTTACTCTTACAGCGGTACTTACGAGAGCGGCGACAAAGTCCGCTTTAACGAAAAAACGCTCACTCCCGATAAAGCCGGCACCGCGTGGGCATTCCTGCAATCCCGTATCAATTACGCGACAAACGGCACGACGATCAAGCTGACGGAGAACGTCGAGGCGACGGATACCGATACGGCGCTCGTGATCCCCGAGGGCAAGAGCATCACCCTCGACCTGAACGGTTTCACGCTCGATCGGCGTAAGGATGGAGCGTCTGATGACGGTAATGTTATCACCAATAACGGTACCCTGACGATCAGGGATTCGAGCATAGATGATTCCGGCGTCATCACAGGTGGTTATCATTCGACAGCCGGCGGCGGTATCGTCAACAACGGTACACTGAATATCGAGGGTGGCGAGATCACCGGCAACCGCGCTTATGAGGGCGGCGGTATCGCGAACCCTTCCGGATCCGCGCTGACCCTCTACGGCGGCTCTGTTACTGCCAACACCGCCTACCATTTCGGCGGCGCTGGTATTCTGAACAGCGGCGAGATGGCGATGAGCGGCGGCACGATCTCGGATAATACGGTCGAGGACGTCAGCTTCAACGGCGGCGGTATCTGGACGAACGGAACCCTGACCCTCAGCGGCGGTACGATCACCGGCAACAAGGCGGGCACAGGCGGCAACGGCGGTGGTATCTACTACACCGGCGGTACGCTGAACCTCTACGGATCGCCCGTCATCAGCGGCAACACGGCGTCGGGCGCCGACAGCGATCTCTTCATCAATGGTGATCGCATTGTTACCATCACGGATCAGCTCGAGTCCGGCGCGCATATCGGCTTGCGCAAGGATGTGCTCGATTCCTCCGCGCTTACCTCGGGACTGTCCGGCAAGGGTGACACGAAGTCCTTCTTCTGCAATCACGAGGGCTATGCCGTTGGCAGAAACGCTGACGGTGAAGCGGTATTCAAGCTGGCGCACCGTATTCTAATAGATACGATCGAGCACGGTACGGTCACCCCGTCTGACAATGCCGCGTGCGAGGGCAATGAGGTCACCCTGACTGTCACGCCCGATGAGAGCTATATCATCAAAACCGTGACGGTTGACGGTGAACAGCTCGCGCCTGTTAACGGTGTATACAGCTTCATCATGCCTGACGACGACGTGACTGTCGGCGCTGCGTTCAGCTATGTCGAGTACGTCGAGCGGGTCGAGCCGTATGTAGACGGCATAGGCGGCTATGTTTTCGGTACCGTAGAGCATTATGCTATCGACGGCAGAAACTACGCCGTGAACGAGGACGGTTCTATCGGTAGCGAGCTTAGCTCGATCACGTTCTCTTACTTTGACGTAACGTTCAAGCCGGCACCGTACAATCCGTTCAGTCGGAAATACGGAATCGCAAAATATATCGGACCGGTTGAAAACCTCAGCGAGCTTGTGATCCCCGCGAGCTACGAGGGTAACAGTATCAGCTTCATCGGCGGCGACAGTCAAAGCAAGAACATTTTTAATGATCAAACGACGCCTCCGTTCACCTTGGTGTTCAAGGGCTATCCCGATACGATCGGCAATAATGCCTTTAGCAACGCGAACGTGACGAAGGTGATCGGCAGTACAACCTACCTGAACAAGATCGGCAACAATGCCTTTGCATCCTCTCAGGAGGGCAGCCCGCTGGATATCACCTTTGACCACAGCGGTACGATCTCGGTCGGAAACAACATCTTCGGCAACCGCAGCGTCACCATGCACCTCAAGCACAGCACGCAGTTCAGCAGTACTGATTTCGGTGCGCGGAGCATTACCTATGACTTCACCGACTCGCATACCTACGGCGATCCCGTTTGGAATTGGTCGAAGGACAATACCTCCGCTACCGCGACATTTACCTGTACCGATGAAAGGTGCAAGCATGAAGAAACCGTGGAAGCGACGATCACCAGAGGCGTAGAAGACGGCAAACATGTTTTGCTCGCAACCGTCGATTTCGGCGGCAGGACCTATACCGATTCAAAACCGTTCGACTACTTCGCTTATCACAGCTTATCGCTTAATGGCGACATCGGCGTGAACTTTTATCTGAATCTTGCCGATGAAGAACTCGCCGAGGGCGTTCGTGTTGATTTTGTTTGGAACGGGAAGAATGAGTCCGTCGCGTTTGACAGTGAGAGCAAAAAGGACGCACAAACCGGTTGTTACAAGGCGACCTGCAATGTCTGCGCCGCTGAAATGAACGACGAGATCGAGGCGAGCATCACCGTCGGCGGCGCTTCTGAGCCGATCGCTGCCGAGACCTACAAGGTGAGGGATTATGCCGACGTCATCTTAGCGAATCAGGACAACAAGTTCTCCGAAGAGCTCATCGTGTTGGTCAAGACCATGCTCAACTACGGTGCAAGTGCTCAGGTACAGTTCACCCACAACACAGACGCTCCGGCTAATCATGATGTGGATCATGACCTGATTTCTTTGAGCGACAGCGAGATCGCTTCCATCTCATCCGATGTTCCGGAAAAGAACGCCATGAATGCGGCTCTTGAGGGCAAGGGAATCGAGTATTACGGCTACAGCCTGATCTTGAAGACCGAAACTACCCTGCGTTTCTACTTCAAGAAGAACGGCGCCGATACCTCCGCTTTATCTTTGATTAACAGCGACGGCATAAACGTCGGAGAGGTCAAGGATTACGACGACGAGTATTGCTATATCGAGGTCACGGATATCCCCGCGTCGAAACTCGGCGAAAATTATGAGCTGAAATACGGTGATGTTTCCCTCGGTAGTTACTCGGCACTCTCTTATGTCAAGGACGTTTTACAGAATGACGGCGGCGCTCAGCCCATCACCGACACCGTGACGGCGCTGTATCGCTATAACGAAGCGGCGATCGCATATTTTAACAGCGTCCCGTAAGGAGGTCAATCATGAAGAAAGAACGATATGAGCGCACTGAGCTCGAAATCTTTGAATTCCAAACAGAGGATGTCATCATGACCTCGGGAGGAATCCCCAAGGAAGAAGTTAACGAATTACCGATCAGAGGTAATCGCTGACAACTTTCTGCAAAAAGATATAACATAATATGACAAAAAGCTGTCCTTTTCTCAGGACAGCTTTTTCAGTCTTACCGAAGAAATAATGTTTGACGGTAAAAGAAACTTGCTCGTAATATTTCTGATTCTTAAAGAACTATGCAATGCTTCGTATTGTTATTTAAGTTAGCTCATGTTATAATTCTTTTAGCATACGACGATGAAACGCTGTGATTGAAGGTCTCCGATATGATTAATCAACTATCTAAAGCCTCTTCTGAAACAAACGTCTACAAAAGAGTATATTGCTTATACAGAGTGTCGAATCCGAACCAGGTGGACAACGATGATATACCTATGCAGAAAAAGGCTTGTCATCTATTTGCTTCCGCGCATTTCGGATGGGTAATTAAAAAAGAGTTTTATGAAAAAGGTGTTTCCGGGTATTCTGTCAGCGCTGATGACCGCGACAGCATAACAGCATTGAGAGAAGCCGCTGAGAACAAAGAATTTGATATCTTGCTAGTGTTCATGTTTGATCGCCTTGGCAGAATAGATTATGAGACGCCGTTTGTCTTAAAATGGTTTGTTGAACAGGGAATCGAGGTCTGGTCGGTTAAAGAAGGACAACAGACCTTTGATAAACACGAAGATGATTTAGTCAACTATATTCGTTTCTGGACAGCAAATGTAGAAAGTAAAAAGACGTCCCAGAGAGTATCAACCCGATTGAAACAGATGGTAGAAGACGGAATGTTTATCGGTGGCACATTGCCGTTTGGGTATCAATGGGTAGAAACTGAACAGAAAAACAAACGAGGGGATCCAATCAAGAAGCCCTCAGCAATTCCCGAAGAAGCGGAAATTGTAAAGAAGATATTCGACTCAACCGTCAACCGGAATATCGGATACAGCGCATTGGCAAGAGAGATTAATGAAAAGAAAATCACAACTCACAGCGGTACTGCTTTTAAGGCTGAAACGATAAAACGTATATTATCTAACCCGTTGTACTGCGGCTATCTTGTACGAGGCGAAGCCACATCACCGAGACATGAAGAATTACAGATCATTGATGAAGATTCGTATAATAAAGCACAAATCATTATTCAGCAACGCGCCGAGCGACACGCAGTAAAGAATTCTAAAGAAGCACAACAATCACTTCTGCCGGACGTAGTTTACTGTTCGTCCTGTGGGAAGAAAATGATATATACGACTACCTCGGGTTATCGGACAGATGCGAAGGGTAATAAGCGTCAATATGTTTACGGCAGGTATATTTGCCCAGGCAGCGCGTTGAAACGAACGGACTGTAAGGGGCAAGGCACGTACTCTTCCAATAAGCTGGAAAAGACCGTGATCGCCTACCTGAATATGTGCTTCAAAATGATCAAGACCGTTGAACAGATTAATAAGATGAAAGCGAAATGTAGGCGGAAGGATAAAAAACTAAGATATGACATAAAAATACTTGAAGAGGGCTTGGATACACATCAGGTTAGAATTAAAGGATTGCATAGGTTGTTGCCGCTTTACTTGATGGGAAAGTGTCCCTTTGATGTGAAAGATGTTTCGGCTGCAATACACGAAGAACAAGTTCTTATCAGCAAAATGGAACAGAAACAGAACAAGATTACAGCTGAGAGGAAGAATAATAACACATTATTAAAAGCGATTGCCAGAAGATACTCGTACCTGCTAGAATGCGCTTCCGATTTTGGTTCAGCCTCAAATGAACAAAAACGAGAGATCATTGAGGACTTGATCGATTATATAAAGGTAGGGAAGGGAGTAGGAAGTAAGTATGATACTGAGATCCACCTCTCGGGTACCTACAAAGAATTCTTCAGCATTTGAACAGAATGTTAGAATTTTAAAGTATAATTATTTTCTGTATTATATTGCATTTTTAGTTAACAGGAAGCTCCAGCCTGTCTGCGTCTCCCGTCGCGCTATCCGAAATATATCACTAATATCTGATTAAATCTTTTTATCAAGGATTAGTATAAAAATGGTGACATGTCATGAGAATGACCGCATAATATCGGCTCAATCGTTGACACGGTATTGCCGCACTGGTATAATACTGTCATAAAGACGCCGATCGTTTTTGATAATATGGTTCACGATCAAGAAATTTGTAAGTGAATAGCAGCTGCGCTCTGCTGTCGGATAGATGGCAGAGCGTTTGGCATAGGAGGTGAAGTCATGCACGATATATGGAATCCGTGGCACGGATGTAAAAAATGCAGCGAGGGCTGTCAGAACTGCTATATGTATTTTCTCGACGAACAGCGCGGCAAAAACGGCGCGGATATCTATCGTACCAAGGCGGGATTCCGCTATCCCTTGTCAAAGGACAGGAGCGGACGGTATAAGGTGCAGAGCGGCGAGCAACTGCGCGTGTGCATGACCTCCGACTTTTTCTTAGAGGAAGCGGACATTTGGCGCGATGAAGCGTGGAGCATTATCCGACAGCGCCCCGACGTCGTGTTCTTTCTTTTGACGAAACGCCCCGAAAGGGTAGGGGAATGTCTGCCGTATGACTGGGGCGACGGCTGGGAGAATGTTTTCTTCAACGTAAGCTGTGAGAACCAGAAGCGCGCCGACGAGCGTATCCCGATCCTGCTTTCTCTGCCCTTCAAACATAAGGGGATCATGTGCGCGCCGTTCATCGGTGAGATCAGCATCCGCGAGTATCTCAAAACGGGTCAGCTCGAGCAGGTGATCTGCGACGGCGAGAATTACGCGGGAGCGCGGCCGTGTCACTACGAATGGGTCAAGCGGCTGAGCGACGAGTGCAGGGAATTCAACGTGACCTTTGCCTTTGTCGGTACGGGCAGGCGCTTTGTCAAGGACGGAAAGACGTATCGTATCGAGAGCAGCGAGCTGCAGGCAAATCAGGCGTATAAATCGGGGCTGAGCTTCAAGGGCAAGCCGATCGAATATAAGCTGTGTAATCTGCTCGGTATGCCGCTGTCGGGCGAGCGGCTGTATCAGCCGTACTTTGGGGAGAAATGCCAAAACTGCGGAATGAAGATCATCTGTAACGGCTGTACCCTTTGCGGGAAATGCAAGCAAAATCAACCATAGATTTGACGATAAAGAGGTAAGAGATGATTTTATATGTTAACGCGTGTGTGCGCTCCGATTCGAGAACCAAAAGGCTGTCAGAATATTTGCTGTCAAAGCTGCATGACGATATGACGGAGCATCGGCTCTGTGAGATCGACTTTCCGAAAGCGGACGAGGGATTTCTGCGTCACAGAGATAGCTTGACCGGGAAAGGGGAGTACGGCGACGAGCTGTTCCGCTATGCGCGGGATTTTGCCGCGGCGGATACGATCGTGATCACTTCGCCTTACTGGGATCTGTCCTTTACCGCCGCTCTCAAGCAGTATATCGAGCAGATCAACGTCACGGGTATCACCTTCCGCTATTCGTCCGACGGGATCCCTGTCGGCTTGTGTAAGGCGAAGCGGGTGTATTATGTCACCACCGCGGGCGGCAACTATGTACCGAGTGAATTCGGCTTTGGGTATATCAAAGCACTGTGCGAGGGATATTACGGTATCCATGACGTCAGGCAGATACAAGCGGTCGGGCTGGATATTGACGGCGCGGACGAGGAGACGATCATGCAAAAGGCGATGAAAGAGATCGATTTGATGTTCAGATAAAACGAAAGCACCAACGCCCGTTGGTGCTTTTTTTGATGCTTATGATTCTTTTCCGGAATTATCTTCCGGTTCTCCCATATCATTCAGCGCAAACTGCTCAGCGCACTTTTCGGCGCTGGCGTAGGTGAAGTAGTGCAGCTCGATATTGTGCTTTCTGACGATGTCGATGATCTTGTAGAAGTCGGAGTGGCTCATGGCGTTGGTCTGTATCCAGATCACGTCGGCGTTCATGATCAAGCCCGCGTTGGGCTGGGCGGACGGTTCGACAAAGCGTACGTTCGGCAAAAGAGGACGGATCGCTTTCAACCACGAGAGGTGACCGCCGAAAACGACGGCGCGTTTTTGGGCTGAGTAGGGGAAGGTGACGGTCACGGAATATTCTTTTTCGGAATTATCCACTTCACGGATCATGGAGCGCAGCTCGCCGAGCTCTGCCGTCGCTTCGTTCAGGCTGTCGTTCGCGTGGTCGAGGGCCTCGGCGGATTCCTTGAGACGGTGCTCGAGCTTGTTGAGCATCGCTTTGAGGTTCTTGTTCTCGCGCTTGAGCTCTCTGAGTTCACTCAGGCTTTCGTCTGTTATGTTTTCAGACGGTTCTTCGTTTTCTTCCTCGTCCTCGTCGATGAAAACATAGTTTTCGTCCCTGCGGGAGAGGGAACAGGCGAGGGTCAGGTAGTCATAGAGAATGTTGATCTCATTCTCTGATAAGTCGCTGTCGCTCAGCAGGGCTTTGAGATACGACAGCTCGGGCATACCGCGCGGCGGGACCACGCCGCTGAACAAGTAGACGAGCTGCGAAAAGCAGATCTTATCCTCTGAGATACCGAGAAACGGCGGGGCGACGAGCTTTTGATTGAGCAGGCTCTCGGACGGCGTGGCGAGATAGCGCTCGGGGTCTTTTGCCGCTTCTATCAACGCGGGAGCAGGCTTGGGAGAATCGCCCTGAGCGCGAATAAGCTCCGCGCTTGCCCACGGGAGCTCAAGACAGGAATCGGCGAGAATGATGTAGGGCAGGTTATACAGCCAGATAACGTCGCTGTTTGAATCCAAGAGGCTAAAAAACGCAAAGCACATGCCGAACGGATCGCTGATCATGGGACGGTACAGCTGAGCGGAGAGCTCTTCGCCGAGCAGGTCTTTGAGCTGATGGCGGAAGCCGCCGCTTTGCAGCATGATGTTCATATAGAAGGCTTCTCTGAGATAGAGCGCGTTTTGCAGATCTTCTTCGACCGCCATGGCATTCTCGCGCGTGTCGGAGGCGGTGAGGGTCACGTTTGTTCCGTCCGTCTGATTGAGGACGGAAGCGGCGCTCTCCGTCTGTTTGCTGTTCTCGATCTCCTTTTCGAGCATAGCGATTTTCGTTTTGGCGGCGGATACCGCCTTTTCGTTGAGCTTGTCGTAGACGGAAAGGCAGCTTTGCGTGAGGTGGTGTGTGTAAGCGATGAAGCGGTCGCGCAGATCGTCGATCGTGTCGCTGTCGAGCAGGTCTATGACGGCTTCAAAGCGCTCTCCGGCGGGATCGCCGTCGGGTTTGTCGGAATTAGCGAGAGTCGCGTCGGCACTGTCCATGAACGCCTTGGTGCTGTCAAAGCCCGCTTTACTGCTGTTGCGGTAGCGGATGATATACAGCATGCCGCGGATCAGGTCGTCGCAGTGGACGGAGTCGGTGACGTCGGGCAGGTCGATCCTGTCGAGCTCCTCTCGGCTTTCCGGCAGATACGCGAGCGCTTCGTCGAGCTTGCCGCTGTTCCTGAGCTGATCGAGTATCCAGATCGCGGCGGCGGCTTCGACGTGATACAGCTCGTCGAGCTTGCCGAAGGTGTCGGTCGGACAGGGAGCGCAGAACTGAGCGAAGATCTCAGCAACGCTGAAGTCGGGGTATTGAGATTGATAATCCTCCTGCACTTTGGCGGCAAGGGCAGAGATCGCCTGTTGACGGCGGGTGAGGATATCGTAGTTGAACTCAGAGAGATCGACCTCTTTGTTCTGCTGTCCGTAGCTCCTGATCAGGGTGAGGCGGTTTTTGAATAAGGCTTCGATGTATTTGTCAAAGGATTTAGCGGACGCATTGTCGTCAAAGTTGTATGGAGCGACTTCGATCAGCGCTTTTGTCTGCTCAATGATCTGCTGTAATTCTTTGATTTTTTCATTGATCGTTTTCATGATGGTTTCCTTTTTTATCAGAATCAATATGCTATATTCTACCATATTTGAAAGCGGAAAATAAAGGTGAGTTTTTTACGAATTTTATTGCGTAAACGGGCGCTTTACAGTATAATTAAGATAATTAACCGAAAGGGGAATGACCATGAAAAAGGCATTGGCGTTATTACTGGCTGTGTGCGTGATCGCATCGCTTGTCGCCTGCGCGGGCGGTAAGAAGGAATCAGCGACCGAAAAGAGCGATACCGATACGAAGAAAAGCGGTTATCAGGTATCTGAGGACGTGCCCGAGGGCAGCGTCATCGACGGTGTGATGACCTATATCGACGGTGAGGATCCCGTATTGAAAAAGACGGTCGCGCCGTGGCTCGACACCTGTGTGCTGTATGAGGTCAACGTCAGGCAGTATACCGAGGAGGGCACGTTCAAGGCGTTTGAAGCGCACCTCGACCGCCTGCAGGATATGGGGATCAATACCCTGTGGTTCATGCCGATCCACCCGATCAGCGAGACGGAGCGCAAGGGTACGCTGGGGTCCTATTATGCCGTGAGCGACTATAAGGGCGTCAACCCCGAATTCGGTACGACCGAGGACTTTCAGCACCTTGTCGATAAGGCGCATGAGATGGGCTTCAAGGTCATTCTTGACTGGGTCGCCAATCACACGGGCTGGGACAGCGCGTGGATCAAGGATCACCCCGACTGGTACGAGCACAAGGACGACGGCTCGATCAAGTCGCCGTATGACTGGACGGATACCGCTCAGCTGAATTACGAGAACTATGAGATGCGCGCGGAGATGATCCGCTGTATGCAGTACTGGATCGAGGATATCGGGATCGACGGCTTCCGCTGTGACCACGCGATCGGTGTACCCGCGAACTTCTGGAACGCGGCTGTCTACAAGCTAAAATCCATCAACAGCGATATCATGATGCTGGCGGAGACCTCCGCAACGCAGGGGCTGACCGAATACGCCTTTGACACCTGCTATAACGATATGCTGTACGGTCAGGCGCTGATGACCAAGGGCGGGGTAGCGACCTCGTCCATCAAGGACGGCATGGACGTACAGCCCAACTACTGCGGCGACAGCTTCCCGATGAATTATCTCGACAATCATGATAAGAATTCTTATGAGGGCAGTATCGTCGGTCGCTATGGGGATACCTACGCGCCGCTCTTGGCGCTGAGCTTCCTCACGCCGGGTATGCCGCTGATCTATACCGCCAACGAGGAAGGGTATGACCATGAGATCGAGTTCTTTGAGAAGGATACCGTCAAATGGGACGACGAGCCGAAGTACGCGCCGCTGATCAAGGCGCTGTCAAAGCTCAAGACAGGGAACAGCGCCCTTGCTTCCACCAACAGAAGCATCACCTATGCCGAGCCGAGCAACTCAAAGCTGTTTGTCTTTACGCGCAACGACGGAGATAATACCGTGATCTATGCCGCGAATCTCGGCAAGGAAGCGATCGAAAACGTCAGCTTTAACTTGGGCGTGGGTACCGCGAAATGCGTGCTGCACGTTAACGGAGATGAAGTCGATACGACCGTGACCGAAATGACGGAAAAGGACTTTTTGGGCAGAGATTACGCGCCGTATGAATTCTATATCCTGATCGCAACGTGATCATCAAAAAAAGGAGGCTGTCGCAATCAGTATTGCGATAGCCCCTTGCTATATATCATGATACTAATCCTTAATAAAAACCTTTATCATCTATTGCGCTATATTTCGTATAGCTTTGTTGGGCTCCTTGACAGGCGCCAGCCTGTCTGCGTCTCCCGTCGCGCTATCCGAAATATATCACTAATATCTGATTAAATCTTTTTATCAAGGATTAGTATGACTTTGGCGTGTGATTGAAGGTGACGCGGATCGGCGCGCGGTTCTTCGCCGCGTCCTGCATCGCCTGCGCCTGCGCTCCGACCAAGGTCGCGGCGGCGAGCTTTGGATCAGACAGCGCCCTTGCCATCTGAACGCTTTGGAGAAGATCCAGGTCGTCTTTCATCAGGCGCGTTTCGTCGATGCCGACCGAGGTGATGGCAAAGCCGCGTTCCTCTGTCCACTGCTCGTTGATTTGGCTGATGACGCCGTCGCAGATGATATCGGACGAAGCGCTGAGATCGTAAGCGGTCGTGCCCTCTTTGCAAAAATCCGCGATCGCGTGACGAAGCAGCATGATCAGCTCCGCTGTGATCTGCGGCAGGATCGTGCTGAGCATGACCGTTCCCGTAGAACAGCCGCACAGCTTTTTGTAAAAGACGGCGGGCTTGACGATGGTAAAGGAGAACACTCCGCCCATCATCAGCGTTGCGTCTATGCTGACGCCTGTGTTGCGGTCGGTCAGATTAATGGCGGTTTTCAGGCTGAACGGATTGCCGAGGTGCTCGCGCATATCCAAGAAAACGATCGCCTGATAGACTGCCGCGACGCCGCCGTAGCCGAAGCGGTCAAAGCTCTGCTTAGCAACGCCCTTGAGCCCGCCCTTGTGGAAGATGCTCGGACTGCGTTCGGTGTGATAGGTGTTCTCGCCCGGTTGGTCGTACACGCCGGTGACCTCGCCCTTGTCGATCGCGAGGGCGCACTGCCCTGCGTTGACGATGATGGTCGAGCCGTCGCTGATGACATTCTCTTCACCTTTGGTATTGGCGGAGCGGTCGGACGTCTGTTTGCTTGCCCTTTGCGCCAGTACGCCTGCGGGCAGGGCGGCACAGCTGTAGCTCTCCAGCCATGAATCCGCCAGAACACCGCCGACAGAGCCGCGGGCGGCTTTGAAGATCCCCATTTTCACACCTCTTTTCTTTGTCTTAACAATACACGAGGGGCAGGGAGAAGTCAAGGTAAAGTTTTCTCTTTTGCTGATTTTATGAATTGATTTTTCGGCGGATTATGGTACAATGAGGGTATCAATTTGAAGTAACAGAAGTGATGCTATGGATAAACATAAAATCAAGATGATCGCTATAGCGGCGGCGGTCGGCGTACTGCTTTTGGCGGGGGTCATCGTCGGTGTGACGACCCGTCCCGCTCCGACGGTGGCACAAGAGACCGAACCGCCTACCGAAGCGCCAAAGTCGCACATGATCGACGTTGTGCCCGCGACCTTGCAGGAGACTTTAAAGGCAGGGTGTGAGACCCATGCCTGCACCAGTCTTTTGCAGACGCTCGGCTATGATATCGACGAATATCGCTTTGCGGACAATTACCTCGAGTGTCATTATGTGATCGAGGACGAGGTCACGGGCGAGAAGTTCGGTCCCGATATGAATTCGGGCTTTGCGGGTACGGCATACGCGGGCTGGGGCATCTACGCGCCCGCAATGGCGAAATGCATGAATCGGTATCTGGCGGACGCGAAATCGGAGCAGAAGGCATATGTCCTCGAGAACAAAACGCTCGAGGACCTGTGCGAAGAATACATCGACAACGATATCCCCGTGATGGTATGGGCGACGACCGACATGCAGGAGCCGATCGAGTGGGATATCTGGACGGTGAATTACGTTGACGAAAACGCCAAGTACAAGGAAGGCGAGACCTTCCGCTGGATGTACCACGAGCATTGTCTGGTGCTGTGCGGGTACGACAAGGATTACTACTACTTTTCCGATTCCGTCGTGGGCGGTATCTCGCATTTTGCGAAGGAGCTCAGCGAGAAGCGGTATGAACAGCTCGACAGTCAGGCGATCGTCGTTAAGTGACAGAATGTTTCGGGTAATAAAATATCGATAAAGTCGAAAACGGCAGTCAGAGCGACTGCCGTTTTCTGTTGAGGTTTTTATGAAGTCAAACAAGAGTTGTAAGCGATTTTACGCGAGGCTCACGTTGAGACCTTCGTCAACCGTGACGGTCAGCGGTACGGGTACCTGCGTATTGTCGTCGGTGTTGTAGAACAGGGTGACGTGAGCGGTGCCGGGAGCAGTGCCGTAGAAGTGGAAATTATACTGCTCTTTGTTGAAGTTGTAATCACAGCGGATAACAAAGTTGGAGTTGTCGGCATTGTAGTTCCAGTCAAAGCCGTAAGAGGTCTTGCCGTGGACGATGTAGTCGGCGCTGTTGCCCGTGGTAGCGGGAGCGGTGCGCTTGGTGTCGATATAGACGCGGTCGCCGTCGATGACGCGGATATTGTCGTCGTCCTTCTGCGCGGTCTGCTGAGCAGGCTGAGCGCTCTTCTCGGCGTTCTTGTTCGCGTTCTTCTCAGCGACAGCGGTGATGGTGGGCTGAGGGGTATCGGCGTTAGGCTTCACCGCGAAGGATCTGATCGAGAATACGGTAGCGGCGATGACCGCGACCATCGCGAACGCCAGAGCCGCGATCACGATCCCCGCGCCCTTTTCCTGACGGGCGGGTCTTCTTCTCTCGCGCGTCCTACGGGGACGGTCGGTGTAGATATCGACGTAGTCCTGATCGGCGTCGTTATGGTAGTTGTAATCGTTGTTGTAGTTGTTATGATCAAATTTGTAATCTTTGTTCTCAGTCATTTTGGGTTCCTCCATATTGATGTGCTTGCTCAGTCAAGGCGGAGCGGAAGTTGTGTTGTCCTTGACTGTGGCTATAGCATAACATACCGACTGTGACAAGATAGGGACAAAGATCGGACAAATCTGAAAAATTTTTAAAAAATTGTCTTTTGTTAAAATTATTCTTATTTAGAATTATGATTTAGAATAATAAAACGTCCCTGCCGCAGTTGACAGGGACGCTGTTGCTGGATTTATGTTGTTGTTTTGGGTGACGATTCTCTCTTGTGCTTTTCGATCATCTTGTCCGCGAAGTGGTAAAGCAGGTTGAACAGGACGATGATGACGACAGCCGTAATGACCTGCATGATGAGCGCGGACTGACTGAGAGCGGTGAGCTTGAAGAAGTCGCGGAAGAAGATCGTCGCGATCACGATGCCCGCCGTGCTGAGCGCGAGCATGGCGCCGCGCAGAGCGTTGAAGGGGATACACAGCCGCACGATCAGCATGAGTCCGATCAGCGAGGTGGTGTAGACCGCCATTGTGGACAGCTCGGCGTGAGAGAGCCCGAGGGGATCGCTGAGCAGGGCTGTGACGATGATGTTCAGCGCGATACAGATCGCGGCGGGAGCGGCGCGGGTGATGATGTTGTAGGTGAAGTTGCCGCGCACGATGTTTTTGTTAGGCTGTAGGGCGAGGACAAAGGACGGGAAGCCGACCGTCAGCGCGCCGATCAAGGAAAGCTGGATCGGCTCGAAGGGATAGATGTGGTGAGAGAAGAGGAAGAACAGCGACAGCAGGATCGAGTACATGGTCTTGACCAGATACAGCGAGGAGCTGCGCTCGATGTTGTTGATCGAGCGGCGGCCTTCGGCGACGACCTGCGGCATGCAGGCAAAGTCGTTGTTGACCAGAACGAGCTGGGACACGTTGCGCGCCGCTTCGCTGCCTGCCGCCATCGCGACGGAGCAGTCCGCTTCTTTCAGGGCGAGGACGTCGTTCACGCCGTCGCCTGTCATGGCGACCTTGTGACCTTTTTCTTTGAGCGCGATCAAGAGCTTTTTCTTCTGAGCGGGGGTCACTCTGCCAAACACGTTGCACCGCTCGGCGACCTCAGCCAATTCTTCGTCGGTCGTGACGGTGGACATATCGACGGCGTTTTCGGCGCCTTCAATACCGCAGTCCTTGGCGATGTTCTGCACGGTCTTGACGCTGTCGCCCGAGATGACCTTGAGTGTCACGCCCTGCTCCTTGAAGTAGTTGACGGTCTCCTGTACGTTGTCACGGAGCTGATCTTTGATGAGGATCAGCGCCATCGGAATGAGATCGTCGGGGAGCGTTTTATCGGTAAGCGGGTTGACGGATTTTGCTAAGACGAGGATACGGACGGTGTCCTTGACTTCGTCGATCGCTTGGTAAACCTTTGCGTATTTTTCTTTATCAGAAAATACAAACTCCGCCGCGCCCATGATATAAGTCCTGCCGTTGGAGAATTCACCGCCCGACCACTTGGTTTCGGAGGAGAAGGGGGTGAAGTGCTTGCATTGCAGGGGTTCGATATCCTTGGTGTAAGCGTGTACCGCTTCGGCGGTGGCGTTGACCTCGTCAACGTGGGCGATAGAGGAGAGCGCGGTCATGATCTCGTCCTTTTCGCAGTCGAGCGGGATCGTGTCGTGCACGTTCATGATCTCGGCGGTCAGGGTGCCTGTCTTGTCCAGACAGATCACATCGACGCGGGCGAGGGTCTCGATACAGTACATTTCGTTGACGAGTACCTTTTTCTTGGCAAGACGAATGACGGATACCGCCAGAACGGTAGAGGTCAAGAGGATCATGCCGCCGGGGATCATGCCGACCAGCGCGCCGACGGTCGAGATGACGGTGTCGTTGAACATTTGCTGCTGGACAAAATATTTGATGACGAACATCAGGATACCGACAGGGAAGATGATGACGGAGCAGATATTGATGATGGTCTTGAACGCTTTGAGGATCTGAGAATCGTTTTTCTTGATATACTTCGCTTCGTTGTTGATCTTGGCGGCGTAGCTGTCGGCGCCGACGCGGTTGACGCGGCATTTACAGTTGCCCGAAGCGATAAAGCTGCCGGAGAGAAGCTCGTCGCCGAGCTTTTTGGCGATCAGATCGGATTCGCCTGTCAAAAGGCTTTCGTTGGCGCTGCATTCACCGTCGACAAGGATACAGTCGGCGGGTACCTGATTGCCGCGCGAGAGCAGGATAATGTCGTCGAGTACCAGCTCGTCCTTGCTGAGTTCGACGATCTCGCCGTCGCGCAGGACGTTCAGCTTGCTTTCGGTGAGGATCGTGAGCTTGTCCACGCTCTTTTTGGAGCGGATCTCCTGCACGATACCGATGACGGTATTGAACAGCACCACGCCGATGAACAGCAGGTTCTTGTACGAGCCGACGACCATCAGCAGGATAAACAAGAGGACGTTGATGCCGTTGAATACGGTGCAGATGTTGTCGATGAAGATGCGCTTGATCGACTTGGTTTTGACGGTAGAGGCGGTGTTGACCTTACCCTCGGCTTTTCGCTGTTCCGCTTCGGCAGAGGTCAGCCCGCGCAATTCTTTTTCTTTCATGGGATTCTCCTGAAAAAGTTGATTTTCTTTCTTTCAAAATATACCATAACCCGCAAATCATCGTCAAGTAATCGCTGTAAAAGTTTAACAATTATTAATAAAAGAACGCAGGGCTTTGAGGGGCGAGGACAGCGAGAGGGGAAAGGGCGCTGATTTATGCGCATATTGCCTGAAATAATCGGTATGATTTTAGCTGATTTGATAGTGACAATTGCGTTTTCCTGTGATATAATAAGCACTGATAACGCTGATATTCGTTCGGCGTAAGTCGGTATACCTCATTGAGGTAAATAATTTTAAGGAGAAATGTATAATGAAATTCCCTAACGCTGCAAAAGGCGTGAAGAAGATCTTCACTGCTGAAATCTTGAACCTGATCGGTACGATCGTGATGGTGATTGCGGCTATCGTCGTCGCGATCGGCGCGGCCGGCGCGGCAGGCGCTCAGAGCAGCGACGGTAAAGCGTTGGCTCTCGGCGGCGGCATCATGGTCGCTCTGATCTTTATTGCGGTTTACATGATCCTCGCTACCATCGCCTATATCATGAACCTTGTCGGTATCATCAATGCTTCTAAGGATGAAACGAACTTCAAGAGCGCGCTGATCTTCCTGATCGTCGGTATCGTTACCATGATTCTCGTAGCTGTCTTCCGCAACAACCCTGTTGTCTACAGCATGCTGCTCTCGCTGGGCGACCTGATGAACGTGTTCGTCAACATCTTTGTGATCGCCGGCGGCGTCAAGCTCGCTGACAGAATGAACAGAGGCGACGTCAGCACCAAGGGCACCAACGTCCTCAAGCTGATCATCGTTGTCGCTATCCTCAGCCTGATCGCCAGCCTGATCTCTTCCTTCATGGGCGGTATGGTTGCTTCCGTGACCGCTGCTGTCCTCCTGATCGTCAGCCTGATCCTGAACATCATCAAGTACTTCATGTACCTCTCTTTCCTCAGCCGGTTAAAGAAATCTTTGGTAGAAGGCTGATCAATCATTTGATAACAATACCGCGATCTGTCAGACGGCAGGTCGCGGTTTTTTATAGGGGCAATTGATTCGGTTGAGATTGCCACAGCCCTTGCGGGCTTCGCAATGACGATTGATTCGGTTGAGATTGCCACAGCCCTTGCGGGCTTCGCAATGACGATTGATTCGGTTGAGATTGCCACAGCCCTGAAGGGCTTCGCAATGACGATTGATTCGGTTGAGATTGCCACAGCCCTGAAGGGCTTCGCAATGACATTTATATTGACAAAGGGAGCGTGATCTTTCATCTGTTTGTTATGCCCACGGGTCGTCATTTTGCGGGGTGCGGACGCCGACCATGATCATCTGCTCGCTTAAGTACCATTTGCCCTCTGAGGGCTTGAGACGGAGCTTGATTTGGCGGGGAGAGTCCGCGCCGCCTGAATTGAGGTGCAAAGTCGCCCGGCCTTCATTTTGGAAGGAATAGGGATTGGAGAAAACGGACACGGTAAAGGGCTGAGAGGGCGTGTAGTTGTTCTCGGGCGTTGCTCCCGCAAAGTAAGAGAACGGAATGTGCTTGCCGTCGCGGAAGCGGTCGTTCAGAAAGCTGACTTCCATCGGCGACAGGGGAGCGGGACCTTTCAGGAAATCAAGCATTTCCTTGCCGATCTCGGGCGCCGCCGCGTACGCGCACAGGGCGCAGACCGTCAGAGCGGCGGTCTTGTACGGTGTGTCGAGGCTTGCCTCGGGGAGCGCCTTCATTTCTTCAACGCTTTCGGGGAGCGCTTGGAATACAAAGGTGAAGCTGCCTTCCGCGGGCTTTTGTGCGGCGGGTGAAGGGCTGACGGACGGATTCAGGTTTTCAAAAATACTCATGGCAAAGCCTCCTTTTGTTCATCATATCATTTGAAAGGGCGTTTGTAAATAAATATTTGCAAGTTGCGGGTATTTAGTGTATGATTAGGGTATGAAGATCGAGTATGTTGTTTTGGACGAAAAGTTGAAAATAGAGGACTTAGGCGAGTATATCGCGCTCTTGCCCCATGAGCGGCAGGAGAAGATCGCCCGATACCGCTTTGAAAAGGATAAGCTCCTGTCGCTTGCGGCAGGGCTCTTGATCCGCCGCGCGATAGGAGAGAGCGAGATCGCCTTGGGAGAGCACGGCAAGCCGTACGCGCAAAACGGCGTGTACTTCTCCGTGTCCCACAGCGGCAGAGTAGCGGCGATCGCGGTCGATGATACTGAGCTGGGGCTTGACGTCGAAGAGCTGCCCGCGCCCGAACGCTTGAAGATCGCCGACCGCTTTTATCACCCCGCCGAGAGAGCGTATGTGAAAGAAGCAGAGGATCGGCGGCGCGCGTTCTGTGAGATATGGACGCGAAAGGAAGCGTATCTGAAAATGACGGGAGAGGGGATCTCGACCGACCTGACGGCGTTCGATACCTTAGCTCAGCCGCTGAAAGGGCAGACAGTCACTCTGCCGCTCGACGGCTATTGCCTGTCGGTATGCTCCATAGAGCCGATAGGGGATAAGAGGGTTGATATTTCTGAATTAGAATTAAAAGAGCTGATATAATTCTAATAGAGAAATAAGACGAGCGAATGATTCTGATTTAGAATTAAAATCTATATATTATTCGAATTTAGAATTAAAGAGAATTGCAGAAAGAAAAGCTCCTTCGTGTGAAGGAGCTTCGTTTATTTGATCAGGGTTTTCTTTTCGACCAATGCCGAGATAATGCGCCTGTTCCTGACGCGCTTGACGGTGAAGGTCAGGTCGTGGTAATTGACGCGCTGTCCGCGGATCGGGATATCGCCGAATTGCTCGACGATGAAGCCGCCGACCGAATTGCTCTCGATCTCATCGTCGGGCTTCATCTCAAACAGTTCGAATAGCTCGGAAAGATCCATATCGCCTGACACAAGATATTTGTTCTCGCCGAGCTTCGTGCAGGTGTGTTCGACGTCCTCGTCCTCGTCCCAGATGTCGCCGACGATCTCTTCGAGCAGATCCTCCATCGTGACGATCCCTAAAAAGCCGCCGTACTCGTCGGTGACGATGGCGATGTGCAGCTTGTTCGCGCGAAAGTCGTTGAGGATATCGGAGAGCTTCTGATTTTTGTAGATAAAGTGGGCGGGGGTGATCAGACTGCGGATATCCGCCTCGCCGTCGATCGCCTTCTCGAGGTAATCGCGGGTGTGCAGGATACCGATGACGTTGTCGATGTCGTTCTCATAGACGGGAATGCGCGAGTAGCGCTCGCGGATGATCAGGTCGTGGATATCCTCCATGCTGTCGTCGATATCGATGACGGTCACGTCAACGCGGGGGGTCAATATCTCCTGCGCGGTCTTTTCGTCGAATTCCAGCGCCGACTGCACGAGTTCGGATTCCTGCTCTTCGAGGATACCTTCCTCCTCGATGCTCTCGATGATGTATTTGAGCTCGTCCTCGGTGACAGAGGGGGAGCTCTTCTTGATGTGTCCAATCTTCATGACAAGGCTCTTGATGCCGATGAAGAGATAGACAAAGGGAGTGAGGACGTAGGTCATCACCTTCAGGAGAAAGCCCGTATACAGCACGATGCTGTCGCTCTTTTCCTTGCCGATACATTTCGGGATCACCTCGCCGAAGGTCAGGACGAGAAGCGTCGTGCCGCCCGTCGCGATCGCCGCGCCGTAGTTCTCAAACAGGTTCAGGCACAGAATGGTCGCCAGGGACGAGCAGCCGAGGTTGACGACGTTGTTGCCGATCAGAATGGCGGTCAGGGCTTTGTCGAAGTTGTCGCAGACCCATAGGGCGTGCTTGGCGCGCTTGTTGCCGTTGTCCATCAGGGATTTCAGGCGGATGGTGTTGGCGAAGGAGAACGCCGTTTCCGTACACGAGAAGAATCCCGACAGCAGTATCAATACGGCGATGACGACGCCGTATATCGCGTTTGTACTCATTTTTCCTCCAAAACGGATGAAGTGATAGACGGAGCGTGTCCGTGATTTGACTATATACGCATTAAGCATACACTATTCTCATATATTTAATATGACAATTTAGAAATATAATTATTTTTCTCTTGAAGAATGAGAGAGATAATGGTATACTGTATCTTGGTAAATTACCGACAAGATATACATGATTTAGGTAAGCACTGATTAATTACAATGTCATTGCGAGGGCTTTCAAAGGGTCCCCGGCACGCCCCTGCGTGTTGGGGAGAGGAGGAGCCGCCACATGAGGTCAAGGCATACCAACCGGATATGCCTACCGAATACGGCGCGCGACGACGACGTGGCAATCCCACAAAGTGATAAACAAGCGTTTCAGTCCCTATTTGTTGAGGAGTTGTCCAAATCTTTGATTTGGCTTACAACTCCCATGCAACAGCGCAGGGGGAGCGTAGCGATTGGCTAAGCGCCACTACTGGGATTCCCACGGTCGCTTAGTCGCTCCCTCGGAATGACTGCAAAACGAAAACTGCATTAATCAGTATTTACTTAGATTTTGTCGGCTGAAAACAGTATTGATAATGTACATTTGCGGATTGTGAGGAACCATATGACAATTATTGAAGCGATCATTCAAGGCGTGGTACAGGGCTTGACGGAGTTTTTGCCCGTATCCAGCAGCGGTCATCTGACCATCACCCAGCATATTTTAGGTGTTGACATGGAAGGGGGCAATCTCTTCTTCAACGTCATGCTCCATATCGGTACGCTCGTAGCGGTGATCGCCTTTTATCACAAGCTGATCTGGCGGCTGATCAAGGCGTTTTTCTCCATGATCGGCGATATCTTTACGGGCAAGTTCAAGTGGAAGGAGCTGTCTGACGACAAGCGCATGGTGATCATGGTCATCATCGGTCTTGTCCCGCTGTTCCTGCTCTTCCTGCCTGTCCCCGGTACGGGAATGAAGCTCAAGGACTTTGTCGAGAGCTTCAACACGGATCAATATTTCATCGTGGTCGGTATCTGCCTGCTGCTGACCTCGCTGTTGCTCTTTATCGGCAACCGCTGTTCGCGTTCCGCCGTGCCGCTCAAGCACGCCAAAAACGGCGGTGAAGCGGGCAGAACGTCGATGAACGTGCTCGACGCGATCGTCATCGGAATCACCCAGTGCTTCGCGACCCTGCCGGGACTCTCCCGCTCAGGCTCGACGCTGTCGGCGGGTCAGATGCGCGGACTCAATAAGCAGACAGCCCTCGACTATACCTTTATCCTCGGTACGCCCGCGATCGTCGCGGCGGCTCTCTTAGAGGGCAAGGACGCTCTCGAGGCGGGTACCGCTCAGCTGACCGATAATATCCTGCCCATCATCATCGGCATGGTGGTATCGGCAGTGGTCGGGTATCTGGCGATCGCCTTGTTCAAATGGCTGTTAAAGACCGATAAAATGATCATCTTCATCATCTATACCGCAATCGTCGGTATCGCTGTCATCGTGATCAGCGTGATGGAGATGCAGAGCGGCGTGAACCTTTTCTCGGGCGCGCCGTTGTAAGCCTTCCCCTTGAGGGGAAGGTGGGCTTTTTGACTCAATAGTCAAAAAGGTCGGATGAGGTGGAAACCTTTCACAAAAATCAATGAACGGGATGAAGTGGAGTCGTTTCCACCTCATCCGTCACCTTGACGGTGACGCCTTCCCCTCAAGGGGAAGGCTGTCTTATTATAACAGAAACCAAAATCTCAGAAAGTCAGGAGTGATACTTTGGCTGCCAAGAAAACAAAAGGCAAGACAAGCTCCAAAAAATCTACATCTAATTCGAGATCGAAGTCGAGCGCGAGCCGCACTTCGCAGAGAGGCGCGAAGGCTCAGCCCAAACGCCGACTGAATCCGCAGATCAAGGCGATCATTCTGTGCGCTGTCGGCATATTGCTGCTCGCGCTGGTCATTATCCCGGGCGGCGCACTGTGGAAAACCATGCGCTCGTTCCTGTTCGGTGTGTTCGGCGTGTGCTCGATCTTAGTGCCGCTGGTGTTCATCTACCTCGGTGTGATGACCGCCAAGGAAAAGCAGATGGCGCATAAGGGCGCGAAGATCGCCCTGTCCGCCGTGATCGTGCTGATGGTGTGCACGCTGGTGTACCTTTTCGGCAAAACCGATTTCAACGACGGTTATTCCTACACACAGGCGCTCGGCGCGGCTTATCAGAAATCCTTTGCCCTCGAAAGCCTGTGCGGACTGTTCGGTGCGATCTTAGGCTATCCGATGCGCGGTCTGCTCACGACAGCTCCCGCTGTGATCACGTCATTTGTCATACTGATCGCCGCTGTGATGGTGCTGTTCGGCGTGACACTGGTCGATATCGCGAACGTCGCGAAAAAGGGCTATCGCAGAACGAGAGAACAGCAGCAGCGTATGCGCGAGCGCCGACAGGAGCGCATGGAGGCACGCCGCCGCGAACGCGAGGAACGGGAGGAATATCCCGAGCCTGACGACGAATATGCCGAAGAATACCCTGTTGAGGAATATCCCACGCATACGACTCCGTCAACTTCTTATCGCCGTGATCGCAACGGTCGCATCGACATCCCGCTGGACAAGCCGAAGGAGAAGAAGCGCGTCAAGGACGAGGTGGAGATCGCGGAGGATCAGCACGATCAGGATATCATCAATATCATTCAGAACGCGAACTCAGGCATCACGCCTGACGGAGAGATGTCCGCTTCCGACGTTGCGAAGCGTATCTCTGATAAAAAGAAATCCCGCAAGATGTCCGCGGGCGCGAAGCAGCCCGACCCCGGTACTGCGGAGGACGACCTCGACGACGAGATTGATACACTCGATGATTTTGACCTCAAGGGCGAGACCCGCCGTATGCGTGCCGAGGTCAGACAGAATCAGGATCGGAAGCCCGAGCAGTCGACCTATGTTTACCCGCCGACAAAGCTCTTAGAGCCTGCGGTGGACGGTGAGAGCGAAAGCGCTTACATGGAAATGCAGAACAACGCCACCAAGCTGGTCGAGACCCTCAACAGCTTTGGCGTTAAGGCGAACATCGTCAATATCTGCCGCGGTCCGTCTGTCACCCGCTATGAGTTACAGCCCGCGCCCGGCGTGAAGATCAGCAAGATCACGAACCTCTCCGACGACATCGCGCTGAACCTTGCCGCCAACGGCGTGCGAATCGAAGCGCCGATCCCCGGTAAGGCGGCGGTCGGTATCGAAGTACCGAACAAGGTCACCTCGATGGTCACCCTGCGCGAGCTGGTCGAAACGGACGAATTCAGAAACAGCAAGAGCAAGCTCAATTGCGTATTGGGCAGAGATATCTCGGGCGAGATCATCACCACCGACCTTGCGAAAATGCCCCATCTGCTGATCGCGGGTACGACAGGCTCCGGTAAGTCGGTATGCGTGAACGCGCTGCTGATGTCGATTTTGTTCAAAGCGACGCCCGACGAGGTCAAGCTGCTGCTGGTAGACCCGAAGATGGTCGAATTCTCAAAGTACAAGGGTATCCCGCATTTGCTCGTACCTGTTGTATCCGACGCGAAGAAGGCGGCAGGCGCGCTGAACTGGGCGGTCTCCGAAATGCTCCAGCGCTACCGCATTTTCTCGGAATATGACTGTAAGGGTATTGACAGCTTCAACGAGCTCGTCGATAAGAACCTTGCCTACATAGAAGAAGAAAAGCAAAAGCCCGACTACGATCCCGAGGCGGAGGAACAGCCCTGCATGGAGATCGACGGCTTGAAGATCCCGACAGAGCACATGTGCCGTATCGTCATCGCGATCGACGAGTTGGCTGACTTGATGATGGCGGCGCCGTCTGAGGTCGAAGAGAGCATCTGCCGTCTGGCGCAGATGGCGCGTGCCGCGGGCATGCACCTGATCCTCGCTACCCAGCGACCCACCGTCAACGTCATCACGGGTCTGATCAAGGCGAATATCCCCTCACGAATCGCCTTGAAGGTATCTTCTCAGATCGACTCGCGTACCATTCTTGATACGGGCGGCGCGGAGAAGCTGATCGGACGAGGCGACCTGCTGTACGCTCCTGTCGGCGCGCCGAAGCCCATTCGTGTACAGTGCTGCTTCACGCGCGACGACGAGATCGACCGCGTGACCGCGTTCCTGAAGAAATCGCATACCGCCGAGTATAACAAGGAGATCGAGGACAAGATCCGCAAGATCGCCGCCGAGGAGCTCAACGGCAGCAAGAAGGACAGCGGCATCTCCCCGGGCAACGCGCCCGAGGTGGATTCCATGATGGACGAAGCGATCCGTTTCGTCATCGAAAGCGGACAGGCTTCTACCTCTATGCTTCAACGCCGTTTGAAGGTCGGCTACGCGAGAGCGGGCAGAATGATCGACGATATGGAGCAGATGGGCGTTGTAGGTCCGCACCAAGGCTCTAAGCCGCGCGAGGTGCTGATCACGATGAACGATTGGCTCGAGCGCAACAATATGCTCGGCTCTCCCGATGGTACCAACGGTGAGGGAGAAGGCGCGACGGACGATGACGATCCGTGGTGATGTGAAAATCAAAGATTTTCAGTGAATAGTGAATAAAGAATAATGAATAACGAAGGGCGGGCGGCGCCCGCACCCGATTTGTATTATTTACTTGACCTTTTCGACAAATATCGCTATACTATAGATTATGACAAAGCATGATTCGGTTGAGATTGCCACACCTCGTGAACGAGGCTTGCAATGACCGTTTTAAATTAAGGAGGAAGATTGTTGGGAGTATATGAAGAACTGGTAGCCCGCGGCTTGATCGCTCAGGTTACCGATGAAAAAGAAATCAGAGATCTGGTGAATAACGGCAAGGCGGTATTCTACATCGGCTTCGACCCGACTGCCGACAGCCTGCACGTGGGTCACTTCATGGCGCTGTGCCTGATGAAGCGCTTACAGCTCGCAGGCAACAAGCCCATCGCCCTGATCGGCGGCGGTACCGCGATGATCGGCGACCCCTCGGGCAGAACCGATATGCGCCAGATGATGACCAAGGAGACCATCGAGCACAACTGCGACTGCTTCAAAAAGCAGATGGCGAAGTTCATCGACTTCTCCGACGACAAGGCGATGATGGTCAACAACGCCGATTGGCTGCTTGACCTCAACTACGTTGAGCTGCTGCGCGAGGTCGGGGCGTGCTTCTCGGTCAATAATATGCTGCGCGCGGAGTGCTACAAGCAGCGCATGGAGAAGGGCTTATCCTTCCTCGAATTCAACTACATGATCATGCAGAGCTACGATTTCTACGCTCTGTATCAGAAATACGGCTGTAATATGCAGTTCGGCGGCGACGACCAGTGGAGCAATATGCTCGGCGGTACGGAGCTGATCAGAAGAAAGCTCGGTAAGGACGCTTACGCCATGACCATCAACCTGCTCCTCAATTCCGAGGGCAAGAAGATGGGCAAGACCCAGAAGGGCGCGGTATGGCTCGACGCGAACAAGACCACGCCGTTCGAGTTCTATCAGTACTGGCGCAACGTGGACGACGCCGACGTCGTCAAGTGCCTGAAGATGCTGACCTTCCTGCCGCTCGAGCAGATCGAGGAGATGGCGAAGTGGGAAGGCTCTGAGCTTAACAAGGCGAAAGAGATCTTAGCCTATGAGCTGACCAAGATGATCCACGGCGAGGACGAGGCGAACAAGGCGCAGGAGGGAGCGAGAGCACTCTTCGGCGGCGGCGCGAATACCGACAACATGCCCACCACCGAGATCACCGACTCAGACTTTACCGACGGCGGAATCGCGGTGCTCGATCTCCTGCTGAAGTGCAAGCTGATCTCGAGTAAGGGCGAGGGCAAGCGCCTGATCCAGCAGGGCGGTATCTCGGTAGACGATCAGAAGATCACCGATATGTTCCATAATGTGACTAAGGACGCTTTTGAGAAAGGCCACGTCATCATCAAAAAGGGCAAGAAGGTTTTCCATAAGGTGACGCTGTAATTTGATTGCTGTTTTACAGAAAGACGACGAATCGTAGGGTACGGCGCTTGTCGACGTACCGATAATCGAAACGTAGGCTTGCCTTGGATAAACAGCATGAGAATAGTCCGTTATACAGCGGTACGTCGCGGAGCGCCGTACCCTACAGTGAATATCATCATAACTAATCGGATAATTCCGATAAAGAATAAAAAGGAGTGCAGAACATGAAAAAAATTGCAGGCGAATTCAAAGAATTCATCATGCGCGGTAATGTAATGGATCTGGCAGTCGGCGTTATTATCGGCGGCGCTTTCCAGGCGATCGTTAACGCGTTCATCAACGATCTGATCATGCCGTTCATCGGTTTGCTTACCGGCGGTATCAACTTCAACGAGCAGTTCCTGATCCTGAAGCTGCCCGAGGGCGTTGAGGCTTCTCAGGTCACCTACGCGAACGCTTCCGAGCTGGGCGCGTCCATCTGGGGTTACGGCGCTTTCATCACCGCTCTGATCAACTTCCTGATCATGGCGATCGTCGTCTTCCTGCTGGTCAAGGCGATCAACAAGGTTTCTTCCATCGGCAAGAAGAAGGAAGAGGAACCCGCTCCCACCACCAAGAAGTGCCCGCACTGCTGTGAAGAGGTCAACATCAACGCGACCAAGTGCCCGCACTGCACCGGCGATATCCCCGCAGAAGAGGAATAATAGCTTAATCCAGTCTTAGTGAGGGATCATAAAAGAACTTATCCGCATGAACAGCGGATCAAAACAAGATGAAAAGCTCCCGAGTCATTGCGATTCGGGAGCTTTTTGTGTTATATGGCTGAATAATGAGAGCAGCAACCCTCCGCCGCCACCCGTTTCCGTAGGGACGACCATCGGTCGTCCGAAAATGACGGGCGTAGAATCAGTCGGAAACCTTAGATAGAGAGAAAAAGCATCTGCTATGCCGGACGAGCAATGCTCGTCCCTACGATGACGGTTCTTTTTCTGTTAGGAGTGAGAAGTGAAACCAAGCCTTCTCCTCGAGGGGAAGGCTTTTCACACTGTCAGCCATTATGCCCACAAAAAACACTCCTCACTCCTAACTTCTCACTGTTTTATGCCATGATCTTCTTGTACAGCTCTTTGAGATCCTCTACGCTGGTCTCTCTCGGGTTGCCGGGACGGCACGCGTCGGCGTAAGCGTCAGCCGCGAGTACGTCTAAGTCCTCAGCCTTGACCTTTTCGTTCTTCTCGGGGATACCGACGTCCTTGGAGAGCCGGCGGACAGCGTCGATCGCCGCCTTGCGGTACTCTTCCTGAGACATTGCGTCAACGCCCTGTACGCCCATCGCACGGGCGATCTCACGGAACTTGTCGCCGGTGCATTCCTGGTTGTACTCCATGACGATCGGGAGCATCATCGCGCAGGCTACGCCGTGGGGCGTGTCATAGTGCGCGCCGAGGGTGTGAGCGATGGAGTGGGCGATACCCAGTCCGACGTTGGAGAAGCCCATGCCCGCGATGTACTGTGCCAGCGCCATGCCCTCTCTGTCCTCGGGCTTGTTTTCGACAGCGCCGCGCAGGTGCTTAGCGATCAGGCGGATCGCCTCGAGGTGGAACATATCGGTCATTTCCCAAGCCGCCGCGGTGGTGTAGCCCTCGATGGCGTGGGTCAGAGCGTCCATACCGGTGGAAGCGGTCAGACCCTTGGGCATACTGCTCATCATATCGGGGTCTACGACAGCGTCAGCGGGAATGTCGTGCTCGTCAACGCAGACGAACTTGCGCTCCTTCTGCACGTCGGTGATGACGTAGTTGATGGTGACCTCAGCCGCGGTGCCCGCTGTGGTGGGGACGGCGATGGTCGGGACGGCGTGGTTCTTGGTGGGAGCAACGCCCTCAAGAGAGCGAACGTCAGCGAACTCGGGGTTGGTGATGATGACGCCGATCGCCTTCGCGGTGTCCATCGCGGAGCCGCCGCCGATAGCGATGATGGAGTCAGCCTGAGCCGCCTTGAACGCGTCTACGCCTGCCTGTACGTTCTCGATGGTCGGGTTAGCCTTGACCTCGGAGAATACCGCGTAGGGGAGACCGCACTCGTCCAGAAGCGCCGTGACCTTCTGCGCGACGTTGAACTTGATCAGGTCGGGGTCGGTGACGACCAGTACCTTGGTGAAGCCCTTGGCCTTGGCGATGTTCGGGATCTCCTTGATCGCGCCCTTGCCGTGGTAGGAAGTGTTGTTAAGAATGATTCTGTTTGCCATAATTTACCTCCATATAATTAATTACTTCTATTGTATAATTTTTAACAATAAAATTCAATCATACGGTGTATAGAAATTACGGCGGAAAAACTGTGTAAATGATCTAATATTTGCAGGATCAGTCATCTTCCAACTGCTTTTTGAGCAGCGCGCGCCCCTTGTTCAGACGGCTTTTGACCGTGCCTTCGGGGATACGGAGGATCTCTTTTATTTCTTTGATAGAATAATCCTCGATGTAGAACAAGATCACCGTCAGGCGTATCTTCTCGGGCAGGCTGTCGATCAGATCGCCGATCTCTACGGAGAGATACGGATTATCGCGCGAGGCGATATCGGGGAGAGGCTCCCCGATATCTGCGTATCGCTTACGCGCTTTGAGGGCTTTGTGACAGACGTTGATCAGAATTCGCACAAGCCATGTGCCGAAGTACTGCTCCTGCCGCAGTCGGCTTCTGTTTTGATAGGCGAGCAGGATCGCGTCATGCACCGCGTCCTGCGCGTCGTGCTCGTTTTTCAGCATAGACATAGAGACGCGATAGAGCGTGTCCGTCTGCGCCGTGACGAGCATCGCAAAGCTGTGGTTATCGATCATCGTCAAGCACCTTGAAGAGATAGGTAGTATAGTTGCCGTCGCCGTCATAGAGAGGGTCGATGATATCGTTGATGCCGTCGATGGTAAAATACGCTTTATCGAGCATGTCCGCGTTACAGCGTATGCCGACGGTTACAGTCATAGTTTCATTTGCGGGAAGAGTGGGGATATAGAAGCTCTTGCCCTCGCCGTGGGGTGAGAGATAGGCGATCTCGGTGTCACAGCAAGCGGTGCTGTAGATACCTTCTTTCGGGTCGATACTCTCTGCATGGCTGAATTCGTTTCCGTCTATATTCAGCACATTCGCGCGGTATGGGATATACAATTCTACGTCCTCATCGGTCAGGTTTTCGTAGGTGATTTCGGCGAGGATCAGCTTTTGTTCCTTTTGCTCGACGCTCAGTTCCTCATAGGTTGAGCTGAAGCCGTCGCCCTCTTTGAAGGTAGTAAATTCCTTTGGAATCAGCCTGCCGTTTTCCTGCGCGATCGTATCGGGGAAATGGTTAAAACAGCTTTCGTCCAAGCCAATGATTTCATCTGTGATTCGGATATTGGTGATTTGAGCGGTATACCGTTGGCTTTCGTCCTCGGTGACAGGGGAATAATGCTTGAAGGTCAGCTTGGTATCAAGCGGCATTTCGACAAGGTTTTCTTCATATTTGTAGGTGACCGCAGAATCCTGACGTTCGTCATACGGCTCGCTGAGGTAAGTGTGATCTTCGGCGGTGCCTTCGGTAAAGCTGATGCCGCTGACAAAGTCCTCGATCTGCGCGTCGGTCACGTCCTTGTGATAGATCAGCAGCATGACGTTGACGTCCTCAAAGTAGACATAGAGCTGTTCCCATGTCCCCTTAACGTTTTTGACTGTCACGTTATACGCCTGATGACCGCTTACGACACATTCTTCATAGCTATCAACATTAGCGATATATGCCTGTTGGTCGGAATCCGCATAGCGCATCGGAAGTAAAGAAAAGCCGCTGTCAAGCGCTTCTTCGCTGTCTGCTTTGCAATACTTTAAATCTTCGGTGTCAGGTATAACGGCAAAGCCCTCGGGGATATCTACGTGCATTTTGACATAGAGGGGATAATCGGGTATCTGTGTTTCGTCCACTCCGACTGCTAAACCGTAGTTATCGACGGGCTTTGCAATCAGCTCATAGAGCTTGCTCGCTCCGAAAACGGCGGAGGGGATCAGGGCGGCTAAAATGATGATCGCGATCGCGACGCGCCAGCCATTGGAGAGCCGCTTTTTGGGAGAGGGCTGCGTCACAGCTTCATCGACAGCCATCTGTACTGCATAGCGAAACCGCTCGGGAGTCGGCTTCATCGAGTGTTGTAATTTGTCTTTCATATCATTTGCTCCTTATCAGATTTGAAACGTTTCTGCCTATTAGAGCGTTGAGGGAGGGGAAAGGTTCATTTTTAATGAGGAATCAGGAAGTGAGAAGCGAGGAGTTAGGAGTTAGAAGTTAGGAGTTAGGAGTGAAGTAAGCACTGATAAATTACTATGTCATTGCGAGGGCTCTCAAAGGGTCCCCGACACGCCCATAAACGAGGCTCCAAAAAGCCCTGCTTTTTGGAGAAAGGACGAGTGGCAAAGCGAGTACGACAACGGTCACACTTGACCCTGTCTCTTATACACATCT
>NZ_JAHLQD010000038.1:0-34697 GCF_018918225.1 Roseburia sp. MSJ-14 | reverse complement strand
GCGCGACGGGAGACGCAGACAGGCTGGCGCCTGTCAAGGAGCCCAACAAAGCTATACGAAATATAGCGCAATAGATGATAAAGGTTTTTATTAAGGATTAGTATGAGTAAACGCCCCGCTCTCTCTGACTTGACGGTCACTGTAAAAAGGACTATAATAAAAAACGGAAACAGAAGAACTGTTCCCGAAAAGAAAGTAAATATTCAAAGGAGAATGAGGTATGTTTACAAACATCGGTAATAAAATCAGGACTTTGGCAAAAGTCCTTTGCATCATCGGCATCGTCCTTGCGGCGCTGAGCGGTCTGATCATGATGATCTCGGGCATCTCAATGCTCGGCTACAGCTACACCGCAGGCGCGGGCGTTGCTCTGATCTTCGGCGGACTTGTCAGCGCGGCGCTCGGCGCTTTGCTCGCATGGGTCGGCAGCTTTGTGCTGTACGGCTACGGTCAGCTGATCCACAGCGTACAGCAGATCGAGAAGAAGGTGCTCGGCGACGAGTATCAGGATTTTGACAAGCAGCCGAATGTTTCGCCGTTCAGCGGCATGAACAACGCCGCCCCCGCAGCTCCTGTTGCTCCCGTTCAGCCCATTCAGCCCGAGCAGCCCGCACAGCCTGAGCAGCCCGCACAGCCTGAACAGTCTGACGTCAAGGTTTGCTCCAAGTGCAATTATGTAAACGCTCCGACCGCGACCTTCTGCGTCGGTTGCGGCAATCGCCTTGACTGATTCTTTCCGACATAACGAACCGCCCTGTTTCAAACAGGGCGGTATTTTTTGCGTATTCAGTTTCAAAACGGCGAAATACAGCGCGTTAGTTACTGTTCATCACCGCGTCGAGCACCTGCTCCTTCAAGCGGTCGAGAGGGCTCTTGTCGGGCTTGAGCTCCTCGCCGCTGAGTCTATGCTGCGGCAGTCCCGAAGCGGAGTTGAAGCTCTTCATGCGTATCACGATATGTTCGTTCTTGACCAGTTCAAAGAGCTTGTCGATAGTCGGACAGGTCTGCACCGCGCGGATCAGCTGTTCCTTAGTGTGTCGGACAGGCTGCACAGCGGGAGCGGGAACAGAAACGACCTCTCCCCTCAGGCGCGCCGCGTCCATCACCGCCTGGCGCACCCTGATCTTCAGGCTGTCCAGCGGAGACAAATCGGGGATCGGCTTCGGCGCCTGCTTTGGCAGGGAGGAAGCGGAGTTGAAGCTCTGCATCTGTATCACGATCTGCTCGTTTTTGACGATCTCAAAGAGCTTGTCGATGGTCGGACAAAGCTCGATGGCTCTGAGTATCTGCTCGGTCGTATGCTTGCGATAACCCTGACTTTGCAAGAGCCTTCCTCCTTTCCCGATGATATGCGTTTGATATGCGTTAGTTAAAGATATTATAAACGAATCTTTGCGTTATTTCAAGTAAAAGTAAACTTATTGTGAAGTTTATTTACAATAATCCGCTTTTGTGGTATTCTATATGGGTAAAAATACCGCAAAAAGGAGCATTTATGGCTGACTTAGACGATAAAAAACGAACTTCCCGCTCTAAGGGCGGCAAGCACAGTAAACAACAACCCCGGAGCAAGCATCGTGTCCCGATCATCATCGCGGCGATCCTGCTGTCGGCGGCGCTGATCATCGGCGTAGGCTGGGGCGTCAGCCGCCTGTTACAGCCCAAACCCGCTGACGAAAACGCCGTTCCCACCTCGTCGGGCGAGGTCGTCACCATCAACGATTCCGTCATGGGCGACATCGAGCTGCAGACCGTCAAGGGCGCCGAGGTCAACACCTATACGGCAGAGGGTCTGCGATATGAAGAGGACGGCACCCCCGCCTATTATGAGAACGGCAAGAAGATCTCTCATCTCGGCATCGACCTGAGCGAATTTCAGGGCGACGTAGACTTCACCGCCCTGAAGAACGCGGGCGTGGAATTTGTCATGCTGCGTATCGGCGGCCGCTACTACGGCGACGAGGGCGGCTTGTATGAGGACAAGAATTTCGATACCTACTATGAACAGGCTCGATCCGCAGGCTTGAAGATCGGCGCGTATTTCTTCTCACAGGCGAACTGCGTCGAGGACGCCGCGCAGGAGGCGAACTACTCCATCGAGAAGCTCGACGGCAGAAAGCTCGATTTCCCCGTAGCCTTCGACTGGGAGAACATCGCCGAGGGCGACGCGCGAACGGACAAGGTCACGGGCGACGAGCTGACCTCGCTCGCCGAGACCTTCTGCGATACCATCACCAACGCCGGCTACAAAGCCATCGTCTACTCCAACACCTCTCAAATGCTGATCATGTACGACTTTGAGACCATGAAGGATTACGATTTCTGGCTCGCCGACTACCGCGAATTCCCCACCATGTACTACAAATTCGACATGTGGCAGTACAGCAAGGACGGCTCGATCGACGGCGTCGAGGGCACAGTCGACCTGAACCTGAGCTTCACGGACTTCTCGGAATAAAGCCATCATTCATAAGAAAAAGCTCCCTGGAACGGGAGCTTTCACCTTGCCGCTTACGAATCGAAGAACTGCTGTCCCTCGTCGGTGATCAGGCGTTCGGTCTTGGGATATTCGAAGATCGCGCGATCGTCGGCGTTCGCCTCCAGATATGCCGCGAACTCCGCCGCGTACCACTTCGCCATGCCGAGATTGTGCATGAGATAGTGCCCGCAGTTCACCGCCGTCGCGCCGGGGATCACCTCTGCGTCCGCAACCGCCCTGAACGCGCCGAGCATCAGGTCATAGATATCTTCGGGCGCGCGGTTACCCTTAAGGATCAGGTAAAATCCCGTCAGGCACCCCATCGGGCCCCAGTAGATGATCTCGTCCTTCCAGTCGGGATCGTTCCTCAGATAGGTCGCGATGATATGCTCGAGCGAGTGCATCGCCGCGACGTCGATCACAGGCTCACGGTTCGGCTTTTTCAGCCTGATATCATAGGTCGTGACCATGTCGTTTCCCACATGATCCTCACGGCTGAGGAAAATACCGGGGACGATCTTGGTATGGTCGACGGTAAAGCTCCGGATCAGTTCCATGTTCATCTCTCCTTTTACGCTTTCTTGATCAAATCAAGTGTAGCATAAAAGAATGACTTTTTCAACACCTTATGAATAGTGAGAAGTTAGGAGCGAGGAGTTAGGAGTTGTGGGAAACGCTCCGCGTTTTGGATTTATATAGAAAACGGGTGTGCGGTGCCCACCAAAAACTCCTAACTCACTGAAACATATCCTTCGCGCTGTCGAGCAGATCCTCCATCGCCTGCGCTACCTTGTTCGCCTTTTTCTGTAGCATCTTCTTATTATTGCTCATCAGGCAGATCGCGCCCGCGCTGACCGCCGCGCCCGCCAGCATACCGCCGAGGATACATTTCAGGCTGCCGCCCTTCTTCTCCTTGCAGTCGCCGCTGCTGCACATTGCTTTTGACATATGATAACCTCCTTTGCGAGATTATTTTTTGCATATACATACCGCTTATTCCAAGATAAAAGAGGAAAAACAAATTGGAAAATCAAGATAAAAAAGTTTTGAACATCGTTTTATTCGAGCCCGAGATTCCCCAGAACACGGGCAACGTCGCCCGCACCTGCGCCGCTACGGGCGCAAGGCTCCACCTTGTGCGACCCTTCGGCTTTGAGATCACCGACCGCAATCTGAAAAGAGCGGGGCTCGACTACTGGTATCTCGTCGACATCACCTATTACGACTCGATCGACGACTTTTTCGAAAAGACCGCGGGCGGAGAGTATTTCTTCTTCTCCACCAAGGCGCGCCGCAAGCACAGTGATGTCGCCTACCCCGACGGCGCGTACATCATCTTCGGCAAGGAAACGCGCGGTATCCCCGAGCACGTTCTCATGCGATACCCCGACCGCTGCGTCCGTATCCCGATGATCGATGAAGCGCGTTCTCTGAACCTCGCGAACTCCGTCGCCATCGGCTGTTACGAGGTGCTCCGCCAGTGGGACTACCCCGAGCTGCTGACAAAGGGCGAGCTCCACCGCCACCACTGGGACGATATCGAGTAGCACAGCGCTCCGAAAGGGGCGTTTTTCTTGTTATTTTTAACAATTAACCCCAATAATCTTCCATTTTGCTATTGCAAACTGTTACCCTTTTGTTATATAATTATGGAGTAAAATTATGGTATTGTACGTTTGCGATTAGCACAAGCAAACAAGCAATGCAAAGAAAGGATGTTTTTATCATGAAACTCAACAAGTACACCGTTGATGACATCAACTTCGCCGGCAAAAAGGTACTGTGCCGCTGTGACTTCAACGTACCGCTCAAGGACGGCGTGATCACCAACGACAACCGTATCACCGCCGCTCTCCCCACCATCAAGAAGATCATCGCTGACGGCGGTCAGCTGATCCTTTGCTCCCATCTGGGCAAGCCGAAGAACGGCCCCGAGGAGAAGTTCTCTCTCGCTCCCGTCGCGGTTCGCCTGAGCGAGCTTTTAGGCAAGGAAGTCGTATTCGCTAACGACGACGAGGTCGTCGGCGCGAACGCCAAGGCTGCTGTTGCCGCTATGAAGGACGGCGACGTCGTTCTGCTCCAGAACACCCGCTTCCGCAAGGAAGAGACCAAGAACCTCGAGCCGTTCAGCTCCGAGCTGGCTTCTTTAGCTGACGTATTCGTTATGGACGCTTTCGGCTCCGCTCACCGCGCTCACTGCTCCACCGTCGGCGTCACCGATCATATCAAGTGCACCGCAGTCGGTTATCTGATGCAGAAAGAGATCGACTACCTCGGCAACGCGGTAGAAGCTCCCGTACGTCCCTTCGTCGCGATCCTCGGCGGCGCAAAGGTTGCGGACAAGCTCAACGTTATCTCTAACCTCCTCGAGAAGTGCGACACCCTGATCATCGGCGGCGGCATGGCTTATACCTTTGCTAAGGCGCAGGGCAAGGCGATCGGCACCTCTCTCGTAGACGACACCAAGCTCGATTACTGCAACGAGATGATCAAGAAGGCTGAGGATCTCGGCAAGAAGCTCCTGTTGCCCATCGACACCGTCTGCACTAAGAGTTTCCCCGATCCGATCGACGCTCCGATCGACACCGAGGTTTACGACGCGGGCGAGATCCCCGCTGACTGCATGGGTCTGGACATCGGTCCCAAGACCCGCGAGCTGTACGCAGAGGCTGTCAAGTCCGCTAAGACCGTCGTCTGGAACGGTCCTATGGGCGTATTCGAGAACCCGATCCTCGCTGAGGGCACCATCGCGGTCGCGAAGGCTCTCGCTGAGACCGACGCTACCACCATCATCGGCGGCGGCGACTCCGCTGCGGCTGTCGTCAACCTCGGCTTTGCCGACAAGATGAGCCACATCTCCACCGGCGGCGGCGCTTCTCTCGAGTACCTCGAGGGCAAGGTTCTGCCCGGTATCGCGGCTATCGCTGACAAAGACTAATTAACAACGAAGGAGGGCGGCGCTCGTCGCCCTCTGTTACCATACGAAAGGATTGTTTATTATGATACTTGACGCATTAACTAAAGGCATGAGAAAGACCATCATCGCCGGTAACTGGAAGATGAACAAGACCCCCTCTGAGGCTAAGGCGCTGCTCGAGGAGATCATTCCCCTCGTCAAGGACGCTGAATGCGAAGTCGTCGCTTGCGTACCTTACGTAGACCTCGCTACCGCGATCGAAGTCACCAAGGACACCAACATCAAGATCGGCGCTGAGAACTGCCACTGGGCGGAGAGCGGCGCTTTCACCGGCGAGATCAGCACCGGTATGCTCAAGGAAATGGGCGTAGAATATGTCGTGATCGGTCACTCCGAGCGCAGACAGTACTTCGGCGAGACCGACGAGACCGTCAACAAGCGCACCAAGGCTGCTTTGGCGGCGGGTCTCAAGCCCATCGTCTGCGTAGGCGAACTGCTGTGGGAGCGTGAGTGCGACATCACCAACGAGGTCATCGCCCGCCAGATCAAGCTCGACCTGTGGGACGTCACTCCCGAGGAGATGGCTAACGTCGTCATCGCTTACGAGCCCGTATGGGCGATCGGTACCGGCAAGACCGCTACCGCTGAGCAGGCGGAGGAAGTCTGCGAATTCATCCGTATGTGCCTCAAGGCGAAGTACGGTCTCGAGGTCGCTTCCGGCGTCACCATCCAGTACGGCGGCTCCATGAACGACAAGAACGCGGCTGAGCTGCTCTCCAAGACCAACGTTGACGGCGGTCTGATCGGCGGCGCTTCTCTCGTAGCCGAGAAATTCGCGGCGATCGTTGACGCGGCCAAGCCCGAATAATCCTGATTCTTTTCAGATAGCACTCCTACATAGAGAGGATCATCATATGAAAAAACCTATTGCATTAATCATCATGGACGGCTTTGGTATCGCTCCCAAGTACGGCAACGCCATCACCTACGCGCGCACCCCGTATCTTGACCAACTGTTCTTCAAAAATCCCATCACCATGATCGGCGCGTCGGGTCTCGACGTCGGTCTGCCCCACGGCCAGATGGGCAACAGCGAGGTCGGCCACACCAACATGGGCGCCGGCCGCATCGTCTATCAGGAGCTGACCCGTATCACCAAGTCCATCGAGGACGGCGACTTCTTTGAGAACGAAGCGCTGAACAAGGCGATCGACAACTGCAAGGAGCACGACAGCTCCCTGCATCTCTTCGGTCTGCTGTCCCCCGGCGGCGTTCACAGCCACAATACCCATATGTACGGGATCTTGGAGCTTGCTAAGCGCAAGGGGCTCTCCAAGGTCTATATCCACGCCTTCCTCGACGGCCGTGACGTACCGCCCTCCAGCGCGAAGGAATACGTCGCTCAGGCTGTCGAAAAGTGCGCCGAGATCGGCGTAGGCAAGATCGCTACCATCAGCGGTCGTTACTACGCGATGGACAGAGATAACCGCTGGGAGCGCGTCGAGAAGGCGTACTCCGCGATCGTTTACGGCGAGGGCGTTCAGGAGACCGATCCCGTTCAGGCGGTACAGAACAGCTATGACAACGGCGTGACCGACGAGTTCATGCTGCCCTCCGTCATCGCGGGCGGCGACACCGTCAAAGAAAACGACTCCGTTATCTTCTACAACTTCCGTCCCGACAGAGCGCGCGAGATCACCCGCACCTTCGTCGACGACGATTTCACCGGCTTTGAGCGCAGAAACGGCCGCTTCCCCGTCACCTACGTCTGCATGACCCAGTACGACGCGACCATGCCCAACGTCGAGATCGCCTTCAAGCCGCAGAAGCTCGTCAACACCCTCGGCGAGTATCTCTCCAAAAACGGTTTGACCCAGCTGCGTATCGCCGAAACCGAGAAATACGCTCACGTCACCTTCTTCTTCAACGGCGGCGTTGAGAAGCAGTACGACGGCGAGGATCGTATCCTCGTCAAGTCCCCAGCTGTCGCGACCTACGACATGCAGCCCCATATGAGCGCCTACGAAGTCACCGAAAAATGCGTCGAAGCCATCAAGAGCGGCAAGTACGACGTTGTGATCCTCAACTTCGCCAACTGCGACATGGTTGGTCACACAGGCGTATTTGAAGCGGCTGTCAAGGCTGTCGAAGCCGTTGACTGGGGCGTCAAGAAGGTATCCGATGCCATCGCCGAGATGGGCGGCGTGACCTGTATCACCGCTGACCACGGCAACGCCGATCGCATGATCGACAAGGACGGCACCCCCTTCACCGCCCACACCACCAACCCCGTGCCCTTCTGCGTCGTCGGCTGTGACGAGTGCAAGGAGCTGCGTTCGGGCGGCGTTCTCGCGGATATCGCGCCCACCATGCTCGATATCATGGGTCTGCCCCAGCCCGAAGAAATGACCGGCAAGTCCATGATCATCAGATGACGCGCAGCGTCTTTATTCCGCCTTTTGAAAGGTAAGCTCTTTCATTAAAGAACATCAACGGCGTGTCAAATGTGCGCTTCTTGTTCTACACTCTTTTGAAAGAACTGCTATACTATAACGAAAGGGGCTATCGCATTAAGAAAAGCGATAGCCCCAAAGTCTGTCATCCTGAGCAAAGCGAAGGATCTTATAGTGCAATTTGTCTATTTATATTACACCTACCATGTGTAATATAACGGAAAATGTGTGCTTTTTAGATTCTTCGGCAAAGCCTCAGAATGACGTTTTTTATTTTGCAATAGCCCCTTTTTGCTTATCCTTCCAGTTTTTGACAAAACACGATTACCTTTTCATCGTTATCCTTTGCGGGCTTGTCCTTTGGATCGATGAGGGTTAGCGTTGCAACCAAGCGGTCGATCCCCAAAAGAGCGGCGAGCTTATCAAGAGCTTTGTCCGCACCGCCTCCCGCATAGCAGACAAAAGCAGCGATCTCTATCCTGCTGAGCATATCACGGTTTTCTGTGATAAAAGTTCTGATCGGTGGGGTGATATTACTCGCCCATACCGGCGTACCGATGATGATCCTGTCATAACCGCTATCAAGCATGTACGGCTGTAGCTTCGGCCGATCCCCCATCACGGCGCTCTTGCCACCCCAAATGAATTTGCGAAAACCTTTGGAGGGATATTCTTTCTTTGGCTCGATACGGATTAGATCAGCGCCTAGCGCATCAGCGATCTTCTCGGCGATCTGCTGTGTGTTACCGCTCATGGAATAATAGACAACTGCTGTTTTCATAGGCTCACCTTCTCAAAAGTAAAAGATTTCTTCAAATTTCTTATCCAGCGCTATACACAGGATCAGCGCGAGCTTCGCCGTCGGATTGAACTGTCCCGTTTCGATAGAGCTGATCGTATTGCGTGATACGCCGACCATCTTCGCCAGCTCTGCCTGTGACAGCTTCTTTTCCTTGCGAATCGCGGCAAGGTTATTCCTCAATATCAATTCGTTATCCATCACGCCATCACCCCGCAGAGCTGTAGGATCCAGAGCGTGAGCATCATCAGCGCCAGCAATCCCCAGAAGATCGTAACGAACAGCTCATGCCGCTTACGCAGCTTGATATACTTGGTCAAAAAGGCGACGAACGCCATCGTGAACAGGACAAAGTCCATGCCGCGATTGACATAGCCCAGCACAAAGCCGTTGACCAGATCAACGATGATCACCAGAAATACGGCGATAAAATACGCCGCGCGCGTGCCGCTCTTCTGCGCCTCAATGTCGGCATAATCCTTACCGTTGTTCTCCTCCTGTGCTTTCTTCAAAATATCTTCTCTGTTCATGATAACATCTCCTTTTTGAATGTCATTGCGAGGGAGCTTGACGGCAGTAGCTCTCAGCCAATCAGCATTCGCATAATATGCTCCGCTTCTTGGGAGAGCCTTGCATGGGAGTTGTCAGCCAAATCAAAGATTTGAACAACTCCTCAACCGTGGCAATCTCAACCGCACTGATACCATTTGACAAGTTTACTTGTCATTTGATGGTGCTATTATAGCACTGCCAAGTTTACTTGTCAATAGTTTTTGCAAAGTTTTCTTGTCAAATATTTTTTGCATACAAAAGCTCCCGATCTCTCGGCAATGTCATTAAGTTAAGCCAAGGCTCCCTTTGGTAAAGGGAGCTGTCACCGTAAGGTGACTGAGGGATTGCATCAATTGACCGAGCGTCAGCGAGATACAATTCTCTTAACTTAATGATATTGCGATCTCTCGGGAGCTTTTTGTGTAATGCACATGAATCAATGCGGGATCAGATAGAACAGCGAGCCGACCACATAGGTGAAGGCGTTCGCAACAAAGGCATAGAGTACCGCGAGCCACGGGCTGTACTTCTCGCTCTTATTAAAATGACGGAACGCAATCGCGTACACCGTGCCCTCGACCGCCGCGACCGCAATCTCAAAGAACGCGAACGGAAAGCTCAGCACGCTGTCATATACAGGCGGGTTGATCAGAATGGTACTCACAGTCAGCAGGATCAGCGTGATGATATTGGTGACCGCAATCGTAAGGACATGCTTCCATTTGCGGTAACCGAACAGCAATCCGATCAGGATCTCGACCACCAGATTGAACGCAAGGCAAACGAGGAACTGAAAAAACATCTGCTCTTGAAAATAAGGTCTGACTGTTGTAACAGCAGGACGGAACACGCCGTTATCAAGGTCTTGTTTCGTCTGAACATTCTTGATATTTTTGCCGTCAAGCGTCAGCTGATAAAGATGTATGTAGTTCTTCTTTACAAGTATTTTTGTTTTCACCAGCGTATCAGTATCGGGATAATACAGCGCGATCTTGAAAGTGTCGTACGGATACCCTACATTCGTTGTTCCATTTTCTTTGTTGAAGCCATCTATATCTGCGATATAATCATATCCGTCCTCGTCGCGGGTGCTCCTGATCTTTTTGACCGCCGCCCACATATCTTCCACTCCATATTCGCTTTTATAATCATTGTACCATTGCTCATCATACTAATAAAACGCGTTTCTGTCACTGAGAACCGCGATGAGATAGTCGCCCTCATAGGGCTGATCGAGCGTGATGATAATATCCGGCGTCAATGGAGCGTTAGCGGACGCCGATACAGCGCATAAGGATAACATAACCGCCAGCAGCACGATCATACAAAGCAGTCGTTTCATATTAACCTCCATACCGATATTATAAAACAATAAGGCTCTGCGATATCGCAGAGCCTTGTAAACACAGTTATGCTTCCTCAGCCTTCGCCGCTTCGATGACCTTCTGGGCTACCTGAGCGGGAGCGTCCTCATAGCGCTCGAACTCAAAGGTGAAGGTGCCGCGACCCTGGGTGCACTGGCGCATGAAGATGGAGAAGTCAGCCATCTCAGCCATCGGGACCTCAGCCTCGACGATCTGCATGCCGCTCTCGCCCGCGTTCATACCGAGCACGCGGCCTCTGCGCTTGTTGACCTCGCCCATGATATCGCCCATGTTCGCGTCCGGAACGGTCGCCTTGAGGGTGCCTACCGGCTCGAGCAGGGTCGGCTTCGCCTGCGGGATACCCGCCTTGAACGCCAGCTGAGCGGCGGTCTTGAACGCCATTTCGTTGGAGTCAACGGGGTGGTACTTACCATCGTACAGCGTCGCCTTGACTCCGACAACAGGATAACCTGCCAGCGGGCCCTTCTTGATGGAATCCATCAGACCCTTTTCGACCGCGGGGAAGAACTGCTTCGGTACGGAACCGCCGACAACGGCGATCTCGAACTCCAAGCCTTCGCTGTCGCACGGCTCAAACTTGATCCATACGTCGCCGTACTGACCCGAACCGCCGGACTGCTTCTTGTGCTTGCCTTCTACGTCGGACTTGCCGCGAATGGTCTCGCGATAAGCGACCTTGGGCTGCTTTAACTCAACCTCTACGTTGAACTTGCTCTTTAACTTGGTAACGACAACGTCGAGGTGCTGTTCGCCCATACCGGACATGACGAGCTCCTTGGTCTCGGGGTCGTTCTTGAATTTGATAGTGGGATCCTCCTCGGCGAGTCTTGCCAGACCCTGAGCGACCTTATCCTCCTCGCCCTTCTTCTTCGGATAAACCGCCATGGAGAAGGAAGGAGCGGGATAGTCGATGCCGTCGAGAATGACCTTGCGGGTCGGGGAGCAAAGGGTATCGCCCGTGTTGGCGGAGGTCAGCTTCGGGATCGCGCCGATATCGCCGGCGACGACAGCGGAAGCGTCCTCCTGCTTCTTACCGCGGACGGTGAGCACCTTGGTGATACGCTCCTGGTTACCGGTGCGCATATTCAGGAGAGGCGTATCGGTAGAGACCTTGCCGGATACGACCTTGAAGTAGCTCAGCTTGCCGACAAACGGGTCGGCAACGGTCTTGAAGATGATCGCCGCGGTAGCGCCCTGCTCGTTGCAGGCGATATCGACAGGCTCGCCGTTGACGTCTACAGCGGTCTCGCCGCCCTTGTCGGCGGCGGACGGAGCCAGCCATGTCAGGCTGTTCAGGAACTGCTCGATACCGAAGGTGGTCGAAGCGTCGCCGCAGAATACGGGGCACAGAGTGCCGTCCTTAACGCCCTGCGATACGCCGGTGATGATCTCTTCGGGGGTGAATTCCTCTTCCATGAAGAACTTCTCCATCAGCTCCTCGCTGGTCTCAGCGACAGCTTCCTTGATCGCCTCGCGCAGTCCCTCAAAGCGGTCGCCCATCTCGGGGATGATCGCGGTGGGAGCTACGTTGCCCTTGCTGTCATATTTGTAAGCCTTGTACTCAAGCAGGTTGATGTAGGTGTTCGCCTGACCGTTCTCAATGTGCGGAACGATGACAGGGCAGACGGAGGGACCGAAGGTAGCCTTCAGATCCTCGAGCACGCGATAGAAGCGCGCGTCCTCGTCGCATACGCCGTTGACGAAGAAGATCTTGGTCAAGCCCTCCTTATCGGCAGCCTTGACAGCCTTTTCGGTACCGACATTCACGCCGTCCTTCGCGGATACGACGATCAGCGCGGTCTCTGCGGCGCGATAACCCTCAAACAGACCGCCCTCAAAGTCGAACAGTCCGGGGGTGTCGATGATGTTGATCTTTGTATTCTTCCACTCTACGGGAGCCACAGCGGTAACGATAGATACCTTGCGGCGGATTTCCTCAGGGTCAAAGTCGAGCTGGGTGTTGCCGTCGGCGATCTTGCCCAGACGGTCGCTCGCCTTGGAAAGATACAGCATCGCTTCGGCGACAGAGGTCTTGCCCGCGCCGGAATGACCTGCCATAGCGATATTGATGATGTGTTTCGGGTCGTACTGTTTCAATTAAAAAACTCCTTTCAAGAGTGTTATGTACCTTTTCACGGTATAAATCAGCGGCGAAAAACAATGCTTTTTCACCCGCTACCAGTTTATTATATAACAAATTCAACAACGGCACAATAAAAACCGTCCCTCGGACGCAAAAATCCACCAAATATATAAAAACAAAGTAATACTATTGTGCAACCTGCACATATATATTTCGCATACCGCTCCCTGATCGGCAAAAAATCTCTCTTATCACGCGGCTATCATACGTTTTTCAACCCATTACGACCTGCCCGAGCCGCAAACGGCTTTGCCTTTTAGGTCAAAATCCACAAAAAACCGCGCCTATCCTTGCAATATTCAAAATAATATGATATGATGATAGCAGGTTTAGTGAATTAACGCATTAAACCGATATTACAAAATCTTAAGGAGGATTTTACTATGGAACAACAGGGTAAGAAAGGCTTAGCGATCGCTTCCTTGGTCTTAGGCATTGCTGCTTGCGTCATCTCTTGGTGGGGTCTTGTATTAGGCATCATCGGTATCATCTGCGCAATCGTCGGTCTGATCCTTGCGATCAACGCCCAGAAGAGCTATAAGGCTCTCGGTCAGAAGAACGGTATCGCTACCGCAGGTCTGATTCTTTCCATCATCGGTCTGGTTCTTTCCATCATCGGCACCATCGTTTGCGGCGTTCTGCTCGCAGCCGGCACTGCTGTTGCCAATCAGATTGCGAACGATCCCGAGGTTGCGAATCAGCTCTCCAGCGCTCTCGATCAGATCAGCTCTTCCGTAAACTAAAATCAGTTTTTCTGAAGCTTCACAGCCGGTCGTATGCTACGGCCGGCTGCGTTGTTTTTACAGCCTCCCTTTGGTAAAGGGAGGTGTCTCGATTGGGATCGAGACGGAGGGATTGCATAATTGATCGAGTGTCAGCGAGATACAAATACGATCATGTGTCCAACTTAAGGAGAAAACTATGTTCCCTGTATTTGAAATCTTCGGCAAGCAGATCGGGCTTTACGGCATTATGGCGGCTGTAGGCTTTGCCGTCTGCTTTTTAGTCGGCAGACTGCTGATACGCCGCTACGATATCGACGTCTACGACTTCGCCCTGACGATGATCGCGGCGGGTATCGGCATGGCGGTCGGCGCGAGCCTGCTGTATGCCGCCACCAACTACCGCTATCTGCTCTACGGCTTCTCTCATTTTTCCGAGCTCGGCTGGAGCGGCCTGTGGACGTGTATCAAAGCAGCGTTCAACGGCTTTGTCTTTTACGGCGGCTTTATCGGAGCGGCGATCGGAATCCTCGTCTACACAAAATTTGCGAAGGACGTCAAAGCCCACCGCGATCATCTGCTGGACATCTACGCGGTGCTCGTCCCCCTGTTCCACGGCTTCGGTCGCATCGGCTGTTTCTTCGGCGGCTGCTGCTACGGCGTAGAGAGCCCCTTCGGGTTCACCGTCCACGACAACCCGATCAACCCCGCCATCAACGGCGTGAACCGCTTCCCCATCCAGCTCGTCGAGAGCGCGTGTTGTTTCATCCTCTTTTTCATTCTCCTGCAATTGTTCCGCAAGCATAAGATGGAGAACCGCCTGATCTGCTGCTACCTGCTCACCTACCCCGTGATCCGCTTCATCACGGAGTTCTTCCGCGGCGACGTCAACCGCGGTATCTTCTTCGGACTGTCCACCTCCCAGTGGTTCAGTATCCTCCTGTTCATATTCGCCCTGATCCTATTGCCTATCAAAACGAAAAAGCTGAAGCAACAAGCTCAGGAAACTCCATGACATAAGAAAGCCCGCGGAATGACCCGCGGGCTGTTTTGATGCCTGATGATAGTCAAATGGCTTACGCCTTGTTTTTATGCTGTAAGTACAGCGCGATTGCCGTGCCCATCAGGGCGTGGGCAAACTCTCCCCTGCCGTACTCCGCGATCACCTGCTCGGCGGGCATGAGCTCATAGGTCAGCAGCTCGTCATCGTCGAGGTGCTGTTTCCCTGTCGGCTCCAACTCCTCCGCGAGATACACATGATACTGATTTTTGAACAGAGCGGGATTAGGGCTGACAGAGCCCAAATGTGTCAGCCTGCCTGCCTTAAAGCCTGTTTCCTCGCTCAGCTCTCTGCGCGCCGCTGTCGCCGCGTCCTCTCCCCTGTCGACCACGCCGCCGGGGAATTCCGTGCTCATGCTCTGTGAAGCGTGCCGCCACTGGCGCACTAAGATGAACTGTCCGTCCACCTCGGCAATGACCTGCACCCAGTCGGGCGCGTCCATCGCGATATAGTCGCCCCGCAAGCCGCTGTGCGTAATCTCCTGCTGTTCGAGCACGTCAAAGACAGGCGTTTTCAGCAGTTCCTTCGTGCTCTCTATCTCCCAGCGCAATTCTTTATCCGTCATACCGCTCACCCTATCTCAGCTTGAAGCCGCATTTGATACAGAAAGCCGCGTTCGGCACAACAGAAGCGCCGCACTTCATGCAGAAATTCGGCTGAGCCGCAGGCTGAACAGGAGCTTGCTGAACAGGCACCTGCTGTACAGGCACGGTATTCAGCGGAGCGGACGATACGCCCGTTTCATACGCCAAAAACTCGTTGATATTTAGCTGTATCCTCTGCGCCTGCGCGCCGAGCACAGCGTTAGTGAAGATCAGCACATCGTCCGCGTGCTTCTGATACCGCGCGCCGAACGCCTGCACGATGGTGTAGCGCATGTCGATCGCCGTGCCGTTGTTGTACGGCATGAAATGGATCGTCAGCGCGCCGCCGTTCATATTGTATTTGAACGAGTAGTTCAGTCCGAAATTGACCGTCTTGTACGCGTCAATCTTGCACTGCTTGCCGAATTTCTGATTCGCCGCCTGCACGAATGCGTTAAAAACAGGCTCGACGGGTATCGGATAAAAATAGCATAGATCTCTTCTCATATGATCGCCCCTTCGTTGTATCTCAGTGAAATATCAAATGTTCTCAGTCGTCCAGATCGCCCTTCATATGCTCGAGGGAATCGATCGTGATCTTGCAGCCGGGCTTAACATGCTGCATGACGAACTTCATGATGTTCTCGGGCACGCCGACGCAGCCGCCCGTGTAGGTGCGGTTGACTCTGAAGCAGTGGAAGAAGAACGCAAAGCCCTTTTCTTCCTCACACTCCGCGTTGTAGCCCATATTCAGCACATACTGATACGCGTAGTCAAAATCAGCGATATGCTCGCTGTTCTCGGTATCGAGATCGGGAACGTCCTTGATGTTGACCAGCTCGTTGAAGTGCTTGCCCTCTCGCGCGTCGCCCGACCAATAGTAGTTCTCGTCCACCTTGGTGTATTCCATCTGACAGCCGGGGTCGTCCGCCAGACCGAACGCCTTGTCGATCGTGAAAGTACCGACAGGGGTGTAGCAGTCATTGATGTTCGCGTCGCCCAAGCCGTCCAGACCGATAAAGCCGGGGGTCGCGATGATCTGTTGCCACTTGCCGTTCGCGTCTTTTTCGTGCATGGTAATGTACGCGGTCGTCTTGTCTACGCCCGCGACAACGATCAGCTGCTCAGCGTCCTTGGTCGCCTCTAAGTCTGTGACCCACTTCGGCGACTCGCGCACCTCCTGTACGGAAAAGTACAGTTCATCGGGCGTCGCTGTCGCGGTATTCTGTTTGGCACAGCCTGAAAGTACAGAGACCGCCATCATAACGGTCAAGATAACCGCCATTACTCTTGTCATCATTTTCATCGGGAGTCCTCCGTTCTGATTTTTTATGTGTTTTCTTATTCCTCAAAGAGCGGTGTGGAGAAGTAACGCTCGGCGGTGTCGGGCAGGACGGTGACGACCGTCTTTCCCGGTCCGAGCTTTTTCGCGAGCTTCAGCGCCGCCGCGACGTTGGTGCCGCTGGAAATGCCGCACATCAGTCCCTCTTCACGCGCCAGCCGCTTTGCGGTCTCGATCGCTTCTTCGTCCGTCACAACGTAGATCTGATCATAGATCTCCCTGTTCAGGATCGGAGGGATCAACCCGTCTCCGATACCCATCTGCAAGTGCGTGCCGATAGTACCGCCCGCCAGGATCGCGGCGTTCTCAGGCTCTACCGCCCAGATCTCGATGTCGGGGTACTGCGCCTTGAGCACCTCGCCGATGCCCGTGATGGTGCCGCCCGTGCCGATACCCGAGCAGAAGCCGTCGATATGATCGGCACACTGCTGCATGATCTCCAGCGCGGTATACTTCTTGTGCGCTCTGACGTTATTGATATTCTCAAACTGCTGCGGTACGAATACGCGCGGGGCCTTCTCCGCCATCTTCAAGGCGGTTTTCAGACACTCGTCGATACACGCGCCGATATCGCCCGCGTCGTGGATCAGCATGACCTTCGCGCCGTAGTGCTTGATCAGCTTTCTGCGCTCCACGCTGACGGAGTCGGGCATGATGATGATGGTCTTGTAGCCCTTCACCGCACCCACCAGCGCCAGTCCGATGCCCTGATTGCCCGAGGTCGGCTCAACGATGATGCTGTCATATCTCAAAAGCCCCTTCTTCTCCGCGTGGTTGATCATGTTCAGCGCGGTGCGCGTCTTGATCGAGCCGCCGACGTTCAGCGCCTCAAACTTCACCAGCACCTCCGCGCTGCCCGGCTCGGGCATGCGGTTCAAGCGGATCAGCGGGGTCTGCCCCACCGCCTCCAGCACATTTCTGTAAATCATACGATCACCTTCCAAATATATTGCGCGATAGAAAGTCTCTCGGATCTATCCGTCGTCATTCCCTCATAATCCTTGTCGGCTCTCTGTCAAAGATCAAGTATAAGAGTCCATTCATTATACAAGTTAAGATCCCATTCATTATATATGATTGCACAGCAAAAGTCAAAGAAAACTCCGAAAGCCAAACAGCCTTCGGAGCAATCATTTTTATTTATCCAGACTCTTCATTGTCGGGAATGTTAGGATGCTAAATAAATTACTATTTAAGCCAGATATTTAATTGAATACTCTAATAATATACGAATTTATACGAATAATCACCATTTGTGCTTGCAATCATAGCACTGATATTGCTTGCCTATTGTTGAAGAGGCAAGCCCAAGAGCAGCAGTAGAAATCACCTTTCCTGTCGTCGTAATCCTTGATGTATTATTACCACCACAATGTGGACATTTCGGATGTTGCGCTTTATATATTTCTTGTTCACGTTTTTTCTGTTCTTCTGCTTTTCTCTTTTCTATTTCGGCACTTCTCTTATCAGCTTCTTGCCTCTCAATTTCAGCCGCTTTCTTAGCTTCTTCTAAATCTGCAAACTCTCCATTAGCAACTCTTTTTTTCAATTCAAGTGATTTTATTATAGGTATACATATAATAGCTATCAACCCACCACCAAAAAAACCACATCCTACCGCCAGCATATATTCAGATGAATCTAAAAAGAATCCAATAAATACACCAAACATACATATAACACAAATACTACCTGCAACGATAGCGATACCAAATAATACATTTCCAATTTTATCTATTTTTTTTGCTCTATTTTCATCGACATTATACTTAGGTTTTGAGCATAAATCATTGCTATTGTTCTGTTTATTGCTTATTGATTTTTTATCTGTTTTTTCTTGTTTAATTTGTTTTTGCTTTCTTTCGAACTCTATACGCTTTTGCTGTTCCTCTTGTATATAGTTCTTTATCGGATATCCGCAATGCGGACAACTCTCAGCGGCATTAGATACTTCTTTTCCACATTCGGGACAATTTATCAAAGCCATAATCAATCCCCCTTAATGAAACTATACTAACACAACCATAACCGAAAATCAATCTATTCGCCCTTCTTGACAAAATAAAAAAGTATGGCAGACCCTTAGTATGTATATCTCGGTTGTACCATACTTTTTTATTTTGTCGAGGGCTCCTGTCTGGCTTCCTTTCCATCTCGTGTTCTTGTTATCGGTCTGGGTTATATTTGAGCTCTGGTTAATCACAAAATCAAACCCCGAAAGCTTAATCTTTCGGGGCACTTAATAGAATGCACTTTATGATTCAAATAATTCTTTGATGTCTTTTTCGACTTTGCATTCATCACGAGTCGTACTCGTTCTTTTCGAAGATACATCCAGACTTTTCATTGTCGGGAAGAGCAATACATCCCTGATGGCGGGCGAGTTGGTCATGATCATGACCAGTCGGTCGATGCCGTAGCCGATGCCGCCTGTGGGGGGCATACCGATCTCGAGGGCGTTGAGGAAGTCCTCGTCGGTGGTGTTGGCTTCTTCATCGCCCGCGGCGAGCATCGCCTCCTGCGCCTTGAAGCGCTCGCGCTGGTCGATCGGGTCGTTGAGCTCACTGTAGGCGTTCGCCATCTCCCAGCCGTTGATGAACATCTCGAAGCGCTCGACATACTCGGGGTTGTCGGGCTTCTTCTTGGTCAGCGGAGAGATCTCGATCGGGTGATCCATGACAAAGGTCGGCTGGATCAGATGCTCTTCGACATACTCCTCAAAGATCAGGCTGAGGATATCGCCCTTTTGGTGGCGATCCTCATACTCGACGTGGAGCTTGTCCGCGATCTCACGTGCCTGAGCGGTATCCTTGACCTCGTTCCAGTCCACGTTCGCGTACTGCTTGACGGCGTCTACCATCGTGATACGCGCGAAGGGCTTCTCAAAGTCGATCACATGCTCACCGTACTTGACCTGCATGGAGCCGTTGACCTCCTGCGCTACGCGGCGGTACATCGCCTCGGTCAGATCCATCATGCCGTGATAATCGGTATATGCCTGATACAGCTCCATGAGCGTGAACTCGGGATTATGGCGGGTATCGAGACCCTCGTTGCGGAATACGCGTCCGATCTCATACACTCTCTCAAGACCGCCGACGATCAGGCGCTTTAAGTACAGCTCCAGCGAGATACGGAGCTTCAAGTCCTCGTCGAGGGCATTAAAATGAGTCTCAAAGGGTCTTGCCGCCGCGCCGCCCGCGTTCTGCACCAGCATGGGGGTCTCGACCTCCATGAAGCCCTGCTCGTCGAGGAAGCGACGGATCGTGGAGATGATCTTACTGCGCTTGACAAAGGTGTCCTTGACCTCGCTGTTCATGATCAGGTCGGTGTAGCGCTGGCGATAGCGGGTGTCGGTGTCGGTCAGGCCGTGATACTTCTCAGGCAAGATCTGTAACGACTTGCTCAGCAAGGTGACGGTCGCGGCATGAACAGAGATCTCGCCGGTCTTGGTCTTGAACACCTCGCCGGTGATACCGATGATATCGCCCACGTCGTACTTTTTGAAGTCCTTGTAGCTGTCCTCGCCGATCGAATCACGGGCGACGTACGCCTGGATACTGCCCTTGAGATCCTGCACATTGCAGAAGGACGCCTTGCCCATGACGCGCTTGAACATCATTCTGCCCGCGATGGACACGGTCTTGCCCTCAAGCTCGTCGTAGTTCTCTTTGATCTCCACGCTGTGGTGGGTCTGATCAAACTTGGTGATCACAAAGGGGTCCTTGCCCGCTTCCTGTAAGTTCGCGAGCTTCTCCCTTCTGAGTCTTAATATTTCATTTAAATTCTGTTCCATATCCTACCTCGGGTTTTTTCAATATCTTCCTATACAGGTTGGTCTTACTTGAAGATCTCGAGGACCTTGAAGCCGATCACGCCGACGGGTACCTCTACCTCAACAGCGTCGCCGACGGAGTGGCCGATCAGCGCGGCGCCGACGGGAGATTCATCGGAGATCTTGCCCTCGGAGGGGTTCGCCTCATTAGAGCCAACGATCTTGTAGGTGACCTCAGAGTCGGTGCGCAGGTTCTGCAGACGGACGCTGGAGCCGACGTGGACGTGCTCATTGGAGATACCCTCTTCGTCGATCAGAACGGCATTCTTGAGGGTCGCTTCGATGGTGACGATACGCGCCTCGAGGATCGCCTGTTCGTTTTTCGCGTCATCATATTCGCTGTTCTCGGAAAGGTCGCCGTAGGAGCGGGCTACCTTGATCTTCTCAGCAACCTCTCTACGCTTTTGACCTTTTAAATATTGGAGTTCTTCCTCTAACTGTTTCAAGCCTTCCGCGGTGATCATTACCGGTTTTGCCATATGTATCATCCTTTCAAATTCAACATTGAGTTTTAGGTATTCGCATACATGGTATATTATACTGAAACACAGGGTCGATGTCAAGGAGATAAAAGCGAAAAGAGTGCATGATCAGCGCACGGATACACGCTTCATTCCTCAGCCCTTTGAAAAGCGTTCAGCAGGCTTTGGCGGGTATGGAGCGTAACACCGTCGCCGCAGCGGGTGAACACCTCGCCGCCGAGCTCCCGCGCCTGTGACGAAGCGTATAAGGCGGAAGCGAAGTACATCTCGTCAAGGAAGTCGGGGCACAGCTCCCTGTACTTTGACGGCAGCTCAAATTCATAGTCATATATTGCCGTGCACGGCTGCTGTACGGCGGGCTTCTCCCCCGTGAGGATCAGCGCTTCACGAGAGCAGGGCAGGACCTCTGTCAGCCGCTCGGGCGCGATGATCAGGTCAGCGTCACGCAGGCAGTCCTTGGCGCGGCAAACGCGCAGGGCGGCACCCTTTTCGTTCAAGAGATAATCCGACTGCGCCGCATAAATGTCAGAGGCTTCAGTCACCACATAGAGCGGATCGCAGTACTCCGTCAAATGATCTGTCACCCCTACGATGTCGCCGCAGGAGTCGATCAGGACGACCTTGCGGCTGCGACAGTCCGATTTCCGCAACAGGTACAAAGCGGCGTTCTCGCACATGCGGCGGTCAAGCTCATGGGACACAAAGCGCTTGTAGCCGCTCTCAGCAGGCAGTTCCAGCCTGGGAGAGCACAGCACGCGGTTGCGCTGAGCCTTCACAAAGCGGTCGATGGCTGTCCACCCGATCCTTCCGCGGTAATGCTCATAGGTCACGCATTTGAGCTGGACTGAGTCGCAGTAGCTGTGCTCCACGCGAATGCGATTCCGCCGCAAAAGGCGCAGGAGCCCTGTCCTATGTTCTTCGATATGTAAAGCTGTCAACATAAATATCCCTCCGCAACAGCTTATGCGGAGGGTGCGGGATATATGCGCGTCAAAATCACGATTCGGGTAGAGTGACAAAGCTCGAATGTTTCACGTGAAACATTTGTTCTATTTTATCAGCTTGCGGGAACGCAAAAAAGGGGCTGTGAAAAAACTCTCCAGCGTCATGGCGAGGAGCTAAGCGACGTGGCAATCTCCATAGGTTTTATCACCCTTTTGTGGGATTGCCACGGGCTAAAGCCCTCGCAATGACTGCGTTTTTCACAGCCCCATCGTGTTTGATGATCGGATTATTGATCCGGTGCAGAGATTAGTTTAGTAGAGATTCATCGGGTTGCTCTTGACGCCGTTGATACGCAGCTCAAAGTGCAGGTGAGGACCGGTTGACCAGCCCGAAGAACCGACGTAACCGATCAGCTGACCGTTGGAGACGTGCTCGCCGTATCCTACAGCGGTGCTGATCATATGACCGTAGATGGTCTCGTAGCCGTTGTCGTGCAGGATCCAGACAAAGTTGCCGTAACCGCCGCCGCAGCTGCACCAGCTACCGCCGTAGTTGGTATGCGGACAACTGCTGTTGCAGTTGACGACCGTACCGGAGTTCGCCGCGTAGATCGGCGTACCGATCGAAGCGCCGATATCGATCGCGTTATGGCTTTCGTAAGAACGCTGTTCGCCGTACTCGGAGGTGATGACGCCGGGGGTCGGCCATGTCCAGCTTCCGTCGGTCTCGACCTGCTGGGGAGCGCTGTAATCGATCGACGAGCTGCCGCTGTCGCCGCTATCGTCGGAAGAGGAAGAAGCGGCTGCTGCCGCCTGCTGTGCGGCAAGCGCCTCTCTCTGCTGGCGGTAATACGCCTGGATCTCTTCACTCAGACCGCTGAGCTCTTCCTCGCTGAGACTGAGCTGCATTTCCGCGTCCGCGGCTGCGCTCTGTAAGCCCGCGAGGGTCTCTTTGTTATCTTCAAGCAGGGTGTTGAGCTCGGTCTGCTTCTCAGTCAGGGTCGCCTGCTCAGCCTCTAACTCGGCTTTGTCCTCTTCAAGAGCCGCTTTCTCGTCAGAGATCGCATCGAGCTGTTCCTTGATACCGCTGATCAGCTCTTCGTCATGGTTGCTGACGTACTGGACAAGCTGGAGCTTGTCGAGGAAGTCGGAGAAGTCCTTCGCGCCGAGAACGATCTCGAGGGCGCTGACGTCGCCGGAGATATAGATGGTCTTGATACGCTGGCGCAGAACGTCCATGTTCGCTTCGATCTCCGCGTTGGCGGCGTCGATCGCCGTCTGCTTCTCAGCGATGCTCTCGTCATAGATCGCGATCTTCTGGTAGCAGACCTGGATCTCCTCGGTCACGGATTCGACCTGACCGACCAGCGCGTCGACCTCCTGCTGCTGTTCATTGACAGCGGCGTTAGAGTCGTTGAGCTTCTGCTGATATTCCGCCTGCTGCGCTTCAAGCTCCGCCTGACGCGCCTCAAGCTCGCTGATGGTTGCCGCGTTGACGCTGAGTAAGCTCGCAGAGATCAGCGCGATCGCTATCACAATTGCTATAATCTTCTTCATAGAATCACTCCTATGCTTTGAATTTCGTATTTGGTTTCTGTTAAGTTATGGTTAATGATCTATCAAAGCGGTCGTCACCCTGATACAAAAAGCCCATGCGCTAACTATTGTTGAAAAGAAAAGCGCTTCTCCTCTTTGTTGAGGAGTTGTCCAAATCTTCGATTTGGCTAACAACTCCCATGCAACAGCGCTCCAAGAGCAGATCTATCTGCGATTGGCTTAGCGCCACTGCTGGGATTGCCGCGGGAACCCTCAGGCGCTGTGCGCCAGCTCTCCTGTGTATGGATTATGTAACCCAAAATAAAATTTTGGACATAATCTCACCTTAGGAAAGGGAGCCTATGCCCTCGCAATGACATAGTAATTAATCAGCTCTTACTCAAGGGGAAGGCTCTTTGTTTACCAGCCTAAGATCTCGTTGCCCTCGTGGGTCAGGTAACGGCGGATGGATACCATACTGCCGAACACGCCTACCAGCACGCCTGCCGCGACGAAAGCGCCGATGATCGGCCACATGACCTCGGTGAAGCGGGTGTAGGGGAAGTCGAGGATCTTCTGTACCGAATTGATGATCGCGTCGGACAGCACGAACAGCAGTCCGATGGAAACCGCCGCCGAGACAAGACCGATGATAACGCCCTCGATGATGAAGGGAACGCGGACAAAGGCGTTGGTCGCGCCGACCGATTTCATGATGCTGATCTCAAAACGGTGCGAGAACATGGTCATGCGGATGGTGTTGCTGATGATGAACAGGGAGATCACCGCCAGCGCTAAGATGATCCACAGACTCATGGTCGTGATAAAGGACGAGAGGCTGGTCAGCTTTGCCGCGACCTCGCGGTGGGACGATACGGAAGCGACGCCCTCGACCGCCTTGATCTTCGCGACGGTCTCGTCGTACTTGGACAGGTCGTCCATCGTTACGCTGTAGGAATACGGCAGGGGGTTGTCGTCGCCGGTCATATTGGCAAAGACCTCTTCGCCGAGCTGCTCGCGGTACGCCTGTATGGATTCATCCTTGTCGATGAATTGCACGTCGGTGACGTTCTCGAGGTCCTTGAGCTCTTTTCCCTTATAGACTGCCTCTAACTTGGTCAGGTCGTCGTCTAAGAAGACCTTGGTGACATTGGTGTCGCCGACGGAGTCGACGATGTTGGATACATTGATGGTGAGCATAACCGCCGAACCTGTCAGAACCAGACAGGATATCAAAACGCCGATCGACGCGAGGCTCATCAGACGGTTATGAAAAATATTCTTGAAGCCCTCTTTGATCAGATAGCCGAAACTGCTCATACTGTCATTCCTTTCCTTCGTGCGAAATCGACTTAAATAGCGACAAACTTATCGTCGTCGGAATCGGAGACGACTCTGCCGTCATCGATCGTGATCACTCGTTTGCCGAAAGACTTGACCAGCTCATGCTCGTGGGTGACCACCAGCACCGTGGTGCCTCGCTTGTTGATTTCGGAAAGAAGCTCGATGATCTCGTAGCTCATTTCGGGGTCGATATTACCGGTAGGCTCGTCGGCGATGATCATCTCGGGGTTGTTGACCAGCGCGCGCGCCAGCGATACACGCTGCTGCTCGCCGCCGGACAGCTCGGAGGGATGATCGTCCGCCTTGTCGGCGAGACCGACCAGATCAAGTATGTAGGGAACGCGCTTTTTGATGGAGTCGTTCCTCTTGCCGACGCAGCGCATCGCGAATGCGACGTTCTCATATACGGTCATTTTGGAGATCAGGCGGAAGTCCTGAAAAACGATACCCATCGTACGTCTGAGATACGGGACCTTCCTGCGCTTCATGTTCTCGAGGTGCATGTCGTTGACGATGATCTGACCCGAAGTGGGGGTCTCCTCGCGCATGATCAACTTGAGGAAGGTACTCTTGCCCGCGCCGGAAGCGCCGACGATGAATACGAACTCGCCCTTATCGATCTTCAGCGATACATGATCCAGCGCGTGGACGCCGTTGCTTTCATATACTTTGGATACATTTTTGAATTCGATCATAGTAATACCTTTCGCTGACAGCAATGCTGTCTTTGCTAAGATTATATGAATTCATACAGGGGCATGGTCACCCCCTGAGATTCATTAATATTTGGTAGGAGCGGAGGTCAGGTACTTCTTGACCATCAGCGCTACCTTGAATACGATAGCGTCCTCAAACTCTCTGAGATCGAGACCGGTCAGCTTCTTGATCTTCTCAAGACGGTATACCAGCGTGTTGCGGTGTACGAACAGCTTGCGGGAGGTCTCGGAAACGTTCAGGTTGTTCTCAAAGAACTTCTGGATGGTGAAGAGGGTCTCCTGATCGAGACTCTCGATGGAACCGCGCTTGAATACCTCTTTGAGGAACATCTCGCACAGGGTGGTGGGCAGCTGATAGACAAGACGGGCGATGCCGAGGTTGTCGTAGCTGACGATGGTGCGCTCGGTGTCGAATACCTTACCGACTTCGAGAGCGACCTGCGCTTCCTTGAAGGAATGAGCCAGATCCTTGATACCGGTGACGGTGGTGCCCATACCGACGACGCAGTGGGTGTAGAACTCGGTGGAGAGGGTGTCGACGATGGAGCCGGCGAGCTTCTCGAGGTCCTTGGTAGAGATACCGGGCTTGATCTCCTTGACCAGCGCGATATCGGTCTCATTGATATTGATGACGAAGTCCTTGGTCTTGTCGGGGAAGAGGTTCTGGACGACGTCAAAGGCGGAAACATCCGTCTTGGAGGTGATCTTGATCAGCATGACGACGCGGGTGACGTCGCTGTTGAAGCGCAGCTCGCGCGCCTTCAGATAGATATCACCGGGCAGGATGTTGTCGAGGATAACGTTCTTGATGAAATTGGAGCGGTCATACTTCTCGTCGTAGTACTGCTTGATGGACGACAGAGATACCGCCAAGAGCTGGGCGTATTTCTGCGCGATCTCGTCGCTGCCCTGTACGAATACGGCGTATTCGGATCTGGTCGAAGAGCCAAAGGACTTGAAGGTGTGTCCGTTAATCACGAAGGGTACGGTAGCCGAAAGGGTATCGGAGGTGATGCTTTCGTTCACCTCGCCGATGCGTCCAAGCTCCGAGCACGCGATTACAACCGAAGTCTCGTCCACAACTCCGATGGTTCTGTCGATAGCGTCCTTCATCTGATGAATAACTCCCTGAAATAATCTGTTGGACATAATTCTCCTCCGTATAAAAAATAGTCAAAATACCGAACGATTTGGTGATTTACCTAAAGAAGCCACCTATCTCATATACATTTTACACAAAGGAATGAGAAAAATCAACCTTTTTTTCAAAATTGGATAATCAATTTTCGTGCGAAAGGACGAAAAAATGTTAATTCTTTCATCATTGTTTCACGCCAGTAATCTTTTGTAAAAAGAAAAACCAACTGTCCGACAGACAAAAACGGCTTGATCATCGCTTTTTTGCGCGATATTTTGCCGCGGGATATTTCCTTATTTGCAATATAACAGAAAATAACGCAGAAATAAAGCGTTGATATTACAATTTTTTAAACTTTTTGTGAACATTGGGGAGAATTGTGGAGAAGCCTTTGAACAGGCACAAGATGTTGGGAGGCGGGGCGCTTCTTTAGTGAGGAGTTTTTGCAAATTAGGAATGAGGAATTAGGAATGAGGGATTACCGAGCGTTTCCGTAGGGACGAGCATTGCTCGTCCGGCATCGCAGATGCTTTTTTCTTTATCTAATACTAAGCCCAACAAAGCTATACGAAATATATCACTAATATCTGATTATATCTTTTTATCAAGGATTAGTATAAGGTTTCCGCCTGATTCTGCGCTCGTCATTCTCGGACGACCGATGGTCGTCCCTACGGCGGTGTCTCGAGCTCTTTGTTAAGATGATTGCTCGGAGAAGTCAATCCCTCATTCGTCAACTTCGTTGACACCTTCCCCCCGAGGGGATGGCTTTGGGCAATCGGAAGTGTTGAATTCTCTCTTTGTTGAGGAGTTGTCCAAATCTTTGATTTGGCTTACAACTCCCATGCAACAGCGCCGGGGGAGCGTAGCGATTGGCTAAGCGCCACTGCAGGAATTGCCACGGGAACCCTCAGGCGCTGTGCGCCGGATCTCCTGTGTATGGATTATGTAACCCAAAATAAAATTTTGGACATAATCTCACCTGAGGATTGCGGAGCCTATGCCCTCGCAATGACATAGTAATATCAGTGCTTATCTAACTTCTCACTCCTCCTTTTTAAGGCGACAAAAAGCCCGCTGCTTGCGCAGCGGGCAAATGCACAATTTTAACTTGTTCAGAGCAACACCGACGTTATCAGTTGGTGATGGTCATCTCGGTGTCCTTATCGAAAATGTGGATACGATCGAGATCGAACGCGATATCGACATAGTCGCCGGGCTTCGCGGTGGAGGTCGGCTCTACGCGGGCGGTGAACTGGGTGCCGCCGATATTGACGTACAGATAGATCTCTGCGCCCATCAGCTCGGTTACGACAACGTTAGCGTTGATAACGCCGTTCTTGCCTTCGCACTTCTCGATGAACTCGGGCTCGTCATGGATATGCTCGGGACGGATACCGAAGCGGACTTCCTTGCCAACGTAGGGCTCGAGAACGCCGTTCTTGTTCTTGCTCTCGGGCAGAACGACGGTATACTCGTCGAACTTGAGGGCGAACTTGCCGCCTTCCTTCACGAGGGTAGCGTCCATGAAGTTCATCTGCGGGGAGCCGATGAAGCCTGCTACGAACTCGTTGCAGGGCAGATCATACAGATGCTGAGGAGTATCGACCTGCTGAATGAAGCCGTCCTTCATAACGACGATACGGGTACCCATCGTCATAGCCTCTGTCTGGTCATGGGTAACGTAGATAAAGGTGGTGCCGAGCTTCTGATAGAGCTTGGAGATCTCGGTTCTCATGTTAGCGCGGAGCTTAGCGTCCAGGTTGGACAGCGGCTCGTCAAGCAGGAATACCTTAGGATCACGGACGATCGCACGACCCAGCGCGACACGCTGTCTCTGACCGCCGGAGAGAGCCTTCGGCTTTCTGTCAAGGTACTGTTCGATACCGAGGATACGGGCAGCCTCGCCTACGCGGCGCTTGATCTCTTCCTTGGGCATCTTGCGGAGCTTCAGACCGAACGCCATGTTATCGTAAACGGTCATATGGGGATACAGAGCGTAGTTCTGGAATACCATCGCGATATCTCTGTCCTTGGGAGCTACGTCGTTGCAGAGCTTGTCGCCGATCCACAGCTCGCCCTTGGAGATATCCTCAAGACCCGCTACCATACGCAGGGTAGTGGACTTACCGCAACCGGAAGGACCTACGAGGATGATGAATTCCTTGTCAGCGATCTCAAGGTTGAAATCGGTAACAGCGGTAACGCCGCCGTCATAAATCTTGTAAACATGTCTCAGTGATACATTAGCCATTAAAAAACCTCCATTATTATCCAAATCTGCACGCCTAAAGAAGTGCAGCAAAAACTAACAAGAACACGCTTTACGCACTTATGATAAGTGTACAGGTATAATATATCACACTTTCTTGTACACTTCCACTTGTTTTTTTACTAAAGATTTCGCCGAATATTTAGTCATTATTCCGATAAGTCAAAAAAAGGTGCCCTATAATTGTGCGTTTTTGACAAGGAAAAAGCCGATGTATAAGCCAAATACCCCTATTTTTTGTGTGTTTTGTTAGTATCGACGCAGGATTTTGCCCTAACCTCGCGCAAAAAATCAACCTATGATCCGCATATTTTTCAAAAAATTTTACACAGACTTGTCCGAAAATACCAGATCAGCCTCATCTTTTGTCATTTTGCGGACCTCTCCGGGGGATAAATCGCCGTCGAGCGACAGCGCGCCGATCCGTACGCGCTCGAGCGCCTCGACATGATAGCCCAGCGCGGCAAACATACGCTTGACCTGATGGTACTTGCCCTCGCTGATCTCGACGGCGACGCGCGTGCCGTCAAGGAGAGAGGCTTGTCCGCTTTTGCATACTGTGCCGTCCTTGAGGACGATCCCCTCTTCAAAACGGATGGATATACTGTCGTCAGGCGTGCGGTCAAGGGTGGCGATATAGCGCTTTTTGACGTGCTTCTTAGGGGATAACATTCTGTGGGCGTAGTCGCCGTCATCGGTCAGGATCAGCAGACCCGTCGTATCCTTGTCGAGTCTGCCCGCGGGGAAGAGTCCTTTGCGCCTGAGCTCGGGCGGGAGAAGGTCGATCACGGTTTTCTCGACCCTGTCCTCGGTCGCGGAGACGATACCCGAGGGCTTGTTCATCATATAATAAACGTGGGTCTGATAGGTCAGGGCTTTGCCGTCCAGCGCGACGGCGTCCGCCTCCGTATCGATCTTGATATCGACAGAGCGGCTCAGCTCGCCGTTGACGGTCACGCGCTTGTCACGGATCGCCTTTTGCGCTTCCTTGCGGCTGAGAGCCGTTTGGGAGGAGATGAACTTGTCCAGTCGTTCTTTCATATCATTCACCGATCAATTCAGAATTCTCATTTCACTGCCGTCACATTCGCTGACGTGGGCGGCGATGATCCTGCCGTCGCTCAACAGTACGACGGCGTTGAGCGTATCGTCGACAAAATAGACGTACTCTTTTGCCGGCTTGCCCTTGTACGGCGTAAGGTCAAAGCCCTGCTGCCGCTGTAACTCGTTGTAGCTTGTATAGATCTCGTTCCAGCGCTTGGGAACGGTGATCTCGTTTTCGAAAAGGTATTCGGGCGACTCATAGCCGCAGGCAGTAAGGAAGGCTTCGATGTCGGAGCTGTCCTCTGCCTGTAAGGGATAAGGCTTATCGCCGATCATCACGGTATCCGGGGCTGCCGAGCGCAGCACCGGAAAGCACGCCGTCAAGAGCAGCAACACGCCGAGGACACACACGACCGTGATCTTGATGTTTTTGAGCTTTACCGAGCGGAACATATCATCACCGCTACAGTATATGCGGAGCGGAGTTATAACATGTCAGCGATTACTTTAGGGCTGTCGGCAAAACCGACCGCGCCGCATGCCCGCATGCTCTCTACCGTGCCGTAGCCGTAGGTCACGCCGAGGAAATCTACGCCCGCGAGAAGGGCGCCCCTCGCGTCAAAATCCGTATCGCCGATCATCAGCGCCTCGGTATTGTCGGTACAGCCCAGCCGCTTGATGGCGTAGGGTATGATATCCGCCTTCGCGCGGCGGGTGCCGTCGAGGGTAGAGCCGCAGATCGCGTCGAAATAAGGCGCAAGCCCCATGACCTGAGCGACCTTCTCGGCGACAGGCTCGTTCTTTGAGGTACAGATCGCGAGCTTCTTGCCCTTTTGGCGCAGGGAATCGAGCATATCGGTCACGCCGTCGAAAAGGGCGCTGTACTGCTGACCGACCTCGTCGAAGTAGTCGCGGTAGAGCTCCATCGCCTCTAAGATCAAGGGCTCGGGTACGGCGCACATGCCTCGAAAGGTATCCTCGAGCGGAGGTCCGACGTACATGGAATAATCGGAAAGATCGGGACAGGGCAGGGACAGCGCCTCCATCGCGTGGGCGATCGAGACACGCACGCTCTCGGCGCTGGCGACCAAGGTGCCGTCGAGATCAAAGAGAATATACTGATAGTTCTTCATTTTATCACCGATACAATTTTATTGTTTCACACGCGGTTTGTCAATATCGGTTTCATTGACTTTTGCACTATATAATGATAGAATACATTTAATAATGGGTAATTATGGTTTATCCTCGGGATCGGTCGGGATCATCTCGCGTCGGCGATCTGCCGATTCACCGCAATAACAATTCTATCAAAGGAGAATGAAGATATATGAAATTAGGAATCGTCGGACTGCCGAACGTCGGCAAGTCCACCTTATTCAACGCCATCACCAACGCGGGCGCGCAGTCCGCGAACTACCCCTTCTGCACCATTGAGCCGAATATCGGCGTGGTCGCCGTGCCCGACAAGCGACTGGACAAGCTCGCGGAAATGTATGACCCCGACAAGTACACTCCAGCTACCATTGAATTCGTCGATATCGCGGGTCTGGTCAAGGGCGCTTCTAAGGGCGAGGGACTGGGCAACAAATTCCTCAGTAATATCCGCGAGTGCGACGCGATCGTGCATGTGGTACGCTGTTTTGACAATGACGATATCATTCACGTGGAGGGCTCTGTAGACCCCGCGAGAGATATCGAGACCATTGATCTTGAGCTGATCCTCAGCGACGTCGAGATGGTACAGCGCAGGATCGACAAGGCGCAGAAGATGGTCAAGGGCGACAAGAAATTTCAGGTACAGGTCGACTTCTTCAAGCGCGTACTGGACACGCTCAACGAGGGCAAGCCCGCGAGAGCGGTGGAATGTACCGACGACGAAAAGGCGCTGCTGTCGGAGGTCGCACTGCTGACCAACAAGCCTGTCATCTTTGCCGCAAACATGAGCGAGGACGACTTTGCAAACGGGATCGAGAACAACGAACGCCTCAAAAGGGTGCGCGAGATCGCCGCGGAGCAGAACGCGGGCGTGCTGCCCATCTGCGCGGAGATGGAAGCTGAGATCGTGGAGCTTGACAAGGAAGAAAAGGAAATGTTTTTGAACGATCTGGGGCTCGAGCAGAGCGGTCTTGACCGCCTGATCACCGAGTGCTACACCCTTTTGGGACTGATCTCCTACCTCACGGCGGGCAAGCCCGAGGTGCGCGCGTGGACCATCAAGAACGGCACCAAGGCGCCCCAGGCGGCGGGCAAGATCCACTCTGACTTTGAACGCGGCTTCATCCGCGCGGAGGTCATCGCCTATGACGACCTGATCGCGTGCGGTTCGATGGCGGCGGCAAAGGAAAAGGGTCTGGTGCGCAGCGAGGGCAAGGAATATGTGATGAAGGACGGCGACGTCGTCTTATTCAGATTTAATGTGTAATACTGTATCTGTTGAGATAATGGTGAGATAAAATACGGTTGAGGCAGAAGCCCGTTTAATGGATTTATGAAGTGCTTTGACTGAAGCATTTCCACCTCATCCGACCTTTTCTGTTTAAAAAAACCGAAAAGCCCACCTTCCCCTCAAGGGGAAGGCTTCCGGTCTATATATCCTGAAACCATTCGAGGTTCTTATGAAAGAAAAACTACAACGCACTCCCGAGGGGCTGTTCACGCTGATGCGGCGGCACCCCTACCTGCTGACGATCGTCCTGTGCGGACTGCTGCTGCCGTTCGGGCTGGCCGACCGCGCAAACATCACGGCGGCGAGCTGCGTCTATCTCGGAGTCGTCATGGGAGCGATATCCGTCACCGCTGTGTTTGTGTTCAACCTCGGCAAAAACCGATCCGAAAAGCTCCTGCTGAGTGGTATCATGCTCGCGTGTATCACGGCGGGCATGCTGACGATCGGCTTTGTTGAAAATAAGGCTTACGCGGTCGCGCTCGTCGCGCTGATCGCTGCCTCTGCCGCTGTGTTTTTCATTCGTATCGCTTACAAGGTCAACGACGCCGTCATCATTGCGGTGCTGATCGCGCTGGGTATCGCGATCCGTTTCGTATACATTTTATATACGGGCAGCGTCGACCGACAGCACGACGGAGGAAATTTCAACGATATCCGCGGGCACATGGGCTATATCAAGTACTGGTACGACTACGGCTTGAAGCTGCCCGATTATGACGTCAGGATATACGAACAGCACTATCACCCGCCGCTGCACCACTGGCTGATGGCGCTGCTGCTACGCGGGCTGACGGCGATCGGCGTCAACTTCCCCACCGCGGCGGAAGCGATCCAGATCCTGCCGATGCTGTACTCGTCGCTGACGATGATCGTAAGCTACCGCGTCTTTCGCTTGGTGAAGCTGTGCGGCAATCCGCTGATCGCGGCGATGGCGATCGTCTGCTTTCACCCGACGTTCATCATCTTCGGCGGCTCATACAACAACGACATGCTGCTAATGCCGTTTGTGATGGGGGCGATCCTATGGGGACTGAGATGGTACAGAGAGCCCGTGATGAGGAACATCATTCCGCTTGCGCTGTGCATCGGGCTGGGCATGATGACAAAGCTCTCGGGCTGGATGGCGGCGCCTGCCGTGGCGTTCGTGTTCATCGTCGTTCTGATCAGACACATCAAAAAGCCGCTGAGGTATATCGGGCAGTTCGCGGTGTTCGGCGTGATCTGTATTCCGCTCGGCATATGGTGGCAGGTGCGCAACCTGATCAAATTTCAGGTCCCGCTGTCTTATATCCCCAATTTCGGAGAACAGAGCTTTATGTACTCGGGCAACCTGCCGCTGACACAGCGACTGTTCAGCTTTGGTAACGGTCAGCTTGACTTTGTATACGGCTCAATCACCATTGTCGACGCGCCGTACAATGAATACAATCCCACGCTGGGGCTGTTCAAGACCGCGATGTTTGACGAATGTGCCAACAGCATCAACGACGTGCATTTCCCGCAGATCCATATCACGGGACCGATCCTGTTCTGGATCTCGGTCGTACTGTTCCTGACCGCCTTTGTGTGCTTTGTTGTCAGCATGGTCAGAAAGAGCGGGAATATGGACGGCGCGGAACGGGTCTATTTCAGCCTGCTGTTCGGCGTGGAGCTGGTCAGCTACTATCTGTTCGCTCTCGCCTATCCTCACTCCTGTACCTTCAACATACGCTACTGTATGCCGCTGATACCGCTTTGCGCAATGGGGCTGGCGCTGGTACTGCAAAGAAGCGAGAGCAGTCAAAGCGCCCTGTCAACATGGTTCCGCCGCGTGATGTACGCGGTGAGCGGGGCGTTCTGCTGTATGAGTTATATCGTCTACACGCAGGTAGGCATGAGCATGTAAAGGGCAAGATCTTAATATGAATATGATCTCGTCATATTATATCCAAACTGATTATTGAGGTGATTTTATGCAAAACAAGCTACTCAAACCGCGTATCCCCTCTTTTGAGAACAAGTTCCTTGGGTTTATCGAAAAGCACATCATGGTCATCGCGGTCTTTCTGATCTCGGCGGCGGCGATCGCGATCCGAGCGCTGCTGTTCGACCATCTCTCCATCGACGCGTATAACTTCCTGATCCCGTGGTATGACACCTTAGCCGAAAAAGGTTTTGCGGGTCTGTCGGAGCCTGTAGGCAACTACAATATCCTGTATCAGACGATCATCGCGCTGTTCACCTACCTGCCGATCAAGGCGCTGCACACATACAAGCTGTTTTCCTGCGTATTTGATTTTCTGACGGCAGGGCTGGTCGCCTATGTCATATACAAGAGCTTCTCGAAGCGTCCGAGGCTAAAGGCGCTGATCGCGTACGCGGCAGTGCTCATGTCTCCGCTGGTGTTTCTCAACTCGGCATGCTGGGCTCAGTGTGACGTGATATATACCTTCTTCTGTATCTTCTCGGTATACCATATCTATCAGGAAAAATACGTCAGCTCCTGTCTCTTATACACATCT
>NZ_JAHLQD010000052.1:0-41475 GCF_018918225.1 Roseburia sp. MSJ-14 | reverse complement strand
GGAGATTTGCAGAGTATACAGGAGAAGATGGAATCTTCCTATCAAAAAGTAAAGCAGTTGAAAGAGAGAATAGAAAATCAGGGAGATTGGGAAGGAAAAGAACGAGACACTTTTTTGACCTATTTTAAACTGATGGCAGAATATCACAGATGTTTTACTGACAATTGTGGAAAGAATCGGGAAAATCCACTGAAAGAAGCGATGGATTCATCATAGTTATATGCGTGTATCTGATGGTAAATATGCTGATAAGCGAAAATGCTTCCTCCATATCCATGCTTAAGGTTCTTGGTTATGAGAACAGGCAGATAAACAGAATGGTGATAAATGTGTACCACTTCCTTGTGCCGGTGGGACTAGTGATTGGCTCAGTTTTGGGTGTTGTGCTTTGCAAAGCAAACTTTGAGGCCAGCGTGTCCGCATATAACACTTATATCGAGACGGTCTACGGTTCTCTGGGGTTCGTGAAGTATGCAGTGTGGGTCATTGTCAGTTATGTGATTTCCCTGTGGCTTCTGGGGCGTAAGGTGAGAAGCATGGACATGGTTGAAAGTCTGAAGGACAATAGAGAGTAATAAGATGTGATATTTAGCAAAAAATGTGAAGTTTTTGTGAAATTAGCACTCAACACTTGACAGTGCTAATAATAAGTGTTATAGTACACCTAGAACAAAGGAAGAGGAAAAATAAAAGAAATACCAAAATCCCAAGTTCCATTGAAAATGATAAATTTAAAAATCACGGCACACATTGTCGTATATGACGAAGGAGGAATGACTTATGTTGATGCCTAGTATTTTTGGAGAAAATTTATTTGATGATTGGATGGACCTTTCGTTCCCGGATGTAGACAAAGTTTTGTATGGAAAACATGCAAAGAACATGATGAAGACCGATGTCAAGGAAACCGATAAGGGCTACGAGGTTGCCATAGATTTGCCGGGATTTAAGAAAGACGAAGTTACGATTCAGTTGAAGGATGGCTACTTGAATATCAGTGCCGCTAAGGGACTTGATAAGGATGAGAAAGATAAAAAGGATAAATACATCAGGAAAGAGCGTTATGCAGGCAGCATGAGCAGAAGCTTCTATGTTGGTGATATTTCAGAAAATGACATTCATGCAAAATACGAAGATGGTATTTTGACATTGGATATCCCGAAAGAAGATACGAAAGCTGTAGAAAGCAAACATTACATTGCTATTGAAGGGTAAAAACAGCGTAGATTAGAAAAGAGGCGATTTCGCATGGATAAGAATCCAAAGCATCCATTGAAGAAGAAAAAGGTAACAGCCAAGCTTAATATGGCAGACCATGAAGCTGTAGCAGAAGCAAGAGAAGCTCACAGTGCGAAGAAACATCACTAATTACTAAAATTAAAAAAGTTCGGAAATTTCTCGAAAGAGTTGTTTCCGAACTTTTTTTATGCAATAGGAAATTGTGCTCAAGTTATACTTCCTGTGCCAATGCTTTCATTTTATTTAATGCATTAGCAACCGGTGGCAGTGCAATAATAATTAATGTAATAACACCTTCGGTAAGAAGGTAAGAACCGTTGTATACCAAAGAATAAATCGGTGCACTCATACCACTGCCCTTTGCATAAGAAGCAAAGAATAAAAGACCGGATAAAAATGCAAAGAAATATCGACCAAGGACTCCTGCAATGTAGCCTTTGATTAATCCGTTTTTCTTTTTCCAGAAGAAACCGGAAATTCCAAGAGAGCCAAAAGCGAGAGGATAATCCGTGAAAAACTGAGGGATGGAATAAAAATACGGTCCCATGACGAACTGAAGTAATCCATAGGCAACAGCGGCTGTAATTCCAATATATGGTCCATACCAATACCCAATCAATACTACAAACAACATACTAAACAGGGTAACGGAACCTCCCATTGGCAAAGAAAACGGCTTTATAATAGAAGCAACCGATGCTAATGCCAGAGCAACTGCCGAAAATACTAATTGTTTTGTGTGAAATTTACCAGATGATTGACTCATAATAATGCCTCCTTTTTCCCTATACTATAACATTAATTCTCAAAAAGGGAAAGAAATCGCGAAAAATAGCACTTTTATGTAATAAAACATTAAAGCATTGAAAGAAAAATATTGCAAAATGAGTAAAATCATACTAAAATAAGAGTGTTGATGATAAATATACTAATTATAAAGGAGAATATCTATGAGCTATGTTGATGAAGTGCTGGAACGTGTAATTGCAAAAAATCCAGCAGAACCTGAATTTCATCAGGCAGTAAAAGAGGTTTTAAATTCTTTAAGACCAGTAATTGAAGCAAATGAAGAAGTATATCGTAAGGAAGCGTTGTTAGAGCGTTTAACCGAGCCGGACAGACAGTTTAAGTTCCGTGTACCTTGGGTAGACGATAAGGGACAGGTACAGGTAAACACAGGTTACCGTGTACAGTTCAACAACAGCATTGGACCATACAAGGGAGGATTAAGATTACATCCTTCTGTAAACCTTGGAATCATCAAATTCTTAGGTTTTGAACAGATTTTCAAAAACTCCTTAACCGGACTTCCAATCGGTGGCGGTAAGGGTGGTTCTGATTTTGATCCTAAGGGAAAATCAGACCGTGAAATCATGGCGTTCTGCCAGAGCTTTATGACTGAACTTTGCAAATATATCGGTGCTGACACTGACGTACCAGCAGGTGATATCGGAACAGGTGCAAGAGAAATCGGTTACATGTTCGGACAGTTCAAGAGAATCCGTGGTACATATGAAGGTGTATTAACAGGAAAAGGACTTACATATGGTGGATCTTTAGCTCGTACAGAAGCAACCGGATATGGTTTATTATACTTTACAGAAGAAATGTTAAAGAGCAACGGAAGCGACATCAAAGGTAAGACAGTATGTGTATCCGGTTCTGGTAACGTTGCAATTTACGCAACAGAAAAAGCACAGCAGTTAGGCGCAAAAGTTGTAACTGTAAGTGATTCTACCGGATGGGTATATGATCCAGAAGGAATCGATGTTGCATTATTAAAAGAAGTAAAAGAAGTAAAACGTGCTCGTTTAACAGAGTATGCAGCAGCAAGACCAAGTGCACAGTATCATGAAGGACGTGGTGTATGGACAATTAAGTGTGATATTGCACTTCCATGCGCAACTCAGAACGAGTTATTATTAGAAGATGCAAAAGCATTAGTAGCAAATGGTTGTATGGCAGTTGCAGAAGGTGCTAACATGCCTACTACTTTGGAAGCAACAGAATACTTACAGCAGAACAAAGTATTATTTGCACCAGGAAAAGCTGCAAACGCAGGCGGTGTTGCTACATCTGCATTAGAAATGAGCCAGAACTCTGAAAGATTGAGCTGGACATTCGAGGAAGTTGACAGCAAGTTAAAGAACATCATGGTAAATATCTTCCACAATTTGGATGATGCTGCAAAACGTTACGGCAAAGAAGGCGACTATGTAGCAGGTGCTAATATCGCAGGATTTGAAAAAGTTGCAAACGCTATGATGGCTCAGGGTGTTTGCTAATTAACATATAAGAGCTAAGTGGGTTTTCCCAGAAGGGTTATGGAGAAGGTTTAAATAAATAGTAATGCCAAGAGTTCCGTAGACAGAAATGGAGAGTCTGTTTACGGAACTTTTGTGTTATAATAGGGAAAACAAAGAAAAGAGAACAATCACATGAAAGAAAAAGAAAATTTTATGCAAAAAACATGGGTAGTGTGGCTGGGTGCCCTCATTTGTTGCGCCTTGTGGGGCAGTGCATTTCCCTGTGTAAAAATCGGATATGAATTGTTTCATATTTCAGCAGATAGCACGGCATCTCAGATATTGTTTGCAGGGTATCGTTTTACTTTAGCCGGAATATTAACGCTGCTTATCGGAAGTATATTAGAGCGAAAAGTCTTATTGCCCAAGAAAGAAAGCCTTGGAAAGATATGCTGGTTAAGTATGCTTCAGACGGTCGTACAGTATTTGTTTTTCTATATAGGTCTTGCAAATACAACCGGTGTGAAAGCATCTATCATTGAAGGACTAAATGTATTTGTGGCAATCCTTGTGGCAAGTCTTATTTTTCGCCAGGAGATGCTTACAGGAAGAAAAATACTGGGGTGCGTACTTGGGTTTGCAGGAGTAGTACTTATTAATCTTACCGGAAGTGGCTTAGATATGAGTTTTCATCTAAAGGGAGAGGGATTTATTTTTATTTCCACAGTTTCCTATGCCTTTTCTTCTGTATATATGAAGCGGTATTCCCAGAAAGAAAATCCCGTAGTACTAAGTGGCTGGCAGTTTTTACTAGGCGGCATAATCATGAGCATTTGTGGTACCATGGCAGGTGGAAAAGTAAGTGGTTTTCATGTAACTTCGGTGACAATGCTGATATATCTGGCACTGATTTCCGCAGTAGCATATTCCCTGTGGGGAATTTTGTTGAAATACAATCCCATTTCCAAGGTTGCCGTATTTGGATTTATGAATCCGGTATGCGGCGTGATTTTGTCTGCAATTTTATTAAAAGAGTCACAACAGATGGGAATAGAAAGTATTGCGGCGTTGATTTTGGTATGCCTTGGGATTTATATTGTGAACAAACCGCAGAAATCATGTAAAAATTAGACATGTTATAAAAAATGAGCAAGAGAAAATACATTGTTTCCTCTATTTCATCATTATATAATTTTAGAAAGAGATAGAAAAAAGAGATAGGAATAAGAGGAAGGTGTTAAGATGCGAAAAGCAATAGAGTTACAGGGAGTCTGGCAGTTTGAGTTAGACGGTGACAAAAAGGGGATAGAAAAACAGGTTTTTCATAGAAAACTGGCAGATACCATTTCTCTGCCGGGAACTACTTCCATGGCAAAAAAGGGAACTTACAGTGAAAAAAGAGAAATCGGATGTTTAACAGACCCATATCTGTTTGAAGGATATGCCTGGTATGCCAAGGATATTACGTTAGAGGAAGAGGATTTACAAGGAGAGATTGTACTGTATTTAGAGCGTACCCGAATGACAAAAGTATGGGTAAACGATGTGCTTGTGGGAGAAGCAGACAGTTTAAATACGCCTCATCAGTACAACCTGACAAAATATATTACAGAAAAAAACTTTCATTTAACAATATTAGTGTCAAATGTGGATTATCCAACCAAAGGCGGACATCTTACCTCTCCGGATACCCAGACAAACTGGAATGGAATCATTGGAGAGATTGCGTTACATATTTATGAACCGGTGTATATATCCGGAATTCGGGTATTTACGGATATAGAGAAAAAGGAAGCCACACTGGAACTTACCACGGTAAATACAACGGATACAGAAAAAACATTGCCACTTCATATCAGTGCAGAGTTAACGGATGTTCATGGAACAACCGGAAAAAATGCTCCGGAGGCAGAAGTTTCCGTTACGTTTAAAGTGGGGACTGCAAAGACCACAGTTACCTATGTACTAGGAGAAGATGCAGTCCTTTGGAGTGAGTATTCTCCGGTTATTTATCAGTTGACCGTTGCAATTTCAAAAACGAAGGAGAAAGCGGTTACAACCTTTGGATTGCGTAAGTTTTCTACGAATGAAACGGAATTTTTAATTAATGGAACCTCTACGTTCTTACGAGGAAAGCATGACGTTTTGATTTTCCTGTTAACAGGAGCAGTACCCACAACCGTGGAAGAATGGATTCGAGTAATGAGGATATCTAAAAGCTATGGAATCAATCATTATTGTTTCCACACCTGCCGCCCACCGGACGCAGCCTTTGTTGCAGCAGATTTATTGGGAATTTATATGGAACCACAACTTCCGTTTTGGGGAACCATTACCACACCTGAGGATGAAAATCACAACGAGGCAGAACAGCAATATTTAATTGCAGAAGGTTATCGAATGATGGAAACGTTCGGAAATCATGCATCTTATTGTATGATGTCTTTAGGAAATGAGTTGTGGGGCAGTAAGGAAAAACTTTCACAGATACTTTCAGACTACAAGGCAGTAGACCGCCGACATTTGTATACGCAAGGTTCTAATAATTTTCAGCATACGCCTGTCATTTTGCCGGAGGAAGATTTTTTTGTGGGAGTACGATTCAGCAAAAACAGACTGTTTCGTGGTTCTTATGGCATGAGTGATTAGGCAGATTTGGCAATACGGTATTATCAGCCCAAAGCGTTAGTGGGACAAAACCTTCACTGGACACTGACTTGGCAGGAAGAGGTATTTGCAGAGAGAAGTGTAGCGATTCCGGACAATACTCATGGATTGCAAAAACTCGGAGCAATGAAGGTTACATTGCCTGATAGAGGGAAGGCATATACCTGTAAATTAACCCTTTCGGTAGATGGAAGTACCATGAAAAATACCTATGAGTTATATGTATATCCACAAGATAACGTACAGAATTTGTCAGTTCCAACCATAGGTGAAGGAGAACATCTGGTGTGTCTGACCAAAGACTTTTATGAGGCAAAAGAACTGTTAGCACAGGGAAAACATGTTTTGTATCTGCCGGAAGAAGTGGCAGAAAGCCTGGAGGGATTTTATTGTACAGATTTCTGGTGTTATCCGATGTTTCGTGATATCTGTAACTGGATGAAAAAGCCGGTGGCAGTAGGAACCATGGGATTACTGATTCAAAAGAATCATCCGGCATTACGAGAATTTCAGTCCCATAAATATGCCACACCACAGTGGTATCAGCTGGTATCACACAGTAATTGTGCAATCTTAGACGATGCAACAGAAAAGTCCTATCGTCCCATTGTGCAGATGGTAGATAACTTTGAGCGGAATCACAAGTTATGGCTCTTGTTTGAAGGAAAAGTGGGAACAGGAACACTTATGGTATGCACCATGCGATTAAGTGAGATTCAGGAACGTAGCGAAGTAAAACAGTTTACCAAATCCCTGATTTCCTATATGACATCAGAAGAATTTTCGCCGGAACAAGTGTTAGATATGGAAAAATTAGAAAAAACATTTATAAAAGTAAGAAAAAAGAAAATCGGAAGAGAAACCGGTATGGCACGAACTGCCGTGTGTTCTCTTCCGATTCTGTATGAAGTGTTTCAAAAATATTAAGAAACACTCTTTTTTATTTGTTGTAATAACTCTAAATCGGATGAAGTTATTTTCAGATTAGAGCAATAATTCTTTCCTTCCGGGGTAGTTACGTTGATTTCAATAATCGTACCTTCTGTTATGCCATCATTGGTAATTGCACGAAGGAATTTTGGAGACTTTGGGTGATTGGAAGTAAATTTCTTCCATGCATTCATGAATTGAAAAAGTTGAGCTGGATTCATTCCCATAATTTCATAATCCTTTCTAATAAAATAATAAAGTAAGTTTGTATTTATTTACGTTTATACTGAACGGGGGTCAAATGTTCGTCCAGGGAACAGAACTCATAACCTTCATCTGCCAGTGTTTTTAAAATAGTTGGAAGTGCCTTAAAGGTGGCATTTTTGCCTGCACCGTCATGCATTAGTACCACCGGCTGGTCGAAGTTTCCAACATTGGTGCATACATTTTCCAAAATATTTTCGGTTGTAGTAAGATTGCTGCCGTCTCCGGAGCTTACATTCCAGTCATAGTAGATAAATCCACGACGTTCCATTTCTGCAATAATATCATTTACAACAGCAGTTTTTCCATTGGTGCTGCCTCCCGGAAAACGGAATAAGGTAGGACGTACACCGGTTTCTTCATATACCCAGTTATACACTTGATTAAAATCTTCTAAAAAGGCATCCACAGACTTGTAAATTTTATTGTAATCATGGCTGTAGGAATGAAGGGCAAGGGTATGTCCGCGGTCTACGATTTCCTTCAAATAGGAAGTGTATTCTTCGTTGTCGGTATGTACCACGAAAAAGGTCGCCTTTGCATTGTATTTGTCAAGTAAGTCTAATACTTGCGGTGTTAAGTCAGAAGGACCATCATCAAACGTCAGATAAACCTTCAAATCAGAGGTGTTATCACCTGGAAAAGTAGCACCTGCATAAAGGTCCGGATACTTTTTCTCATAGCTTGAGGTGGTATCGTTCTTTTTATTATCAGAATCTTCATCTTCAGAATTTACCGTATTTTGGCAATCGGCAAGCTGGGTTGTCAGTTCATTGATATATTCTGTTTGTCCCGAAATAAAGTCCTCTTTTTCCTGTAACTGGGTGTTTAGGTCAGAAACATTGGAGTGCAGTGTTTTGTTTTCGGATTTGGTCTTTGTAACTTTTTGATGGTAAGTAAAAAATAAAAGTCCACCCAAAATAAGCAGGCTGACAAGTAACAATGATAATATAATAACTGGTAATTTTTTCTTCATAAAAATCTCCTTTATATGCTAATCACAACCAGTTTAGTATATCGGATGGCAGGGAGTTTTGCAAGGCGTTCTTGTATATTATTCCAGGACAGTGTAAAATAGAAGAAGCAAAAAAAGAAATAGGAGAAGGATATGAAATTCATTCATATAGCAGATGTACATTTGGGAGCCGCACCGGATAAGAATACACCGTGGGCGCAGGAAAGAAAAAATCATAGCCGGAAGGCATTTGAACAGGTAATAAATATAGCCGAAGAAGAACAGGTAGACTTACTGTTGATAGCAGGAGATTTATTTCATCGTCAGCCTTTGCAACGGGAATTAAAAGAGGTTAATTATCAGTTTTCCAAGTTATCCCATACACAAGTAGTATTGATAGCAGGAAACCATGATTTTATTAACCCGGAATCTTACTATCGTACCTTTCCGTGGGAAAAAAATGTTCACTTTTTGAAAAAAGAGAGTGTAGAGTATGTGGAACTGCCAATGCTTCGAACCAGAGTGTATGGCTTAAGTTATTGGCACCGTGAATTGCCGGAGGCATTGTATGACAACATTAAAGTAGAAGAGGGAAGCTTTTTAAATATCCTTTTGGCGCATGGAGGAGACGAAAAGCACATTCCGTTTCAGTCAGAAAAGTTTCAACGAATGGGATTTGACTATGTAGCATGTGGACATATTCATAAGCCCATGCAGTATATCGAAAATCGCGTAGTTATGGCAGGAGCATTACAGCCGGTAGATTGCAATGATATCGGAGCACATGGATTTTTCATGGGAAATCTAACCAAGGAAAGATGCCAGGTGGAATTTCATCCATTGACCTACTGTGAATATGCGGTGATGAATTTGAAAGTAACCAGTGATATTACCAATGGAGCATTGGAAGAGTTTGTGAAGAAAAGATTGGAACAGGCACCGGAATATATGATTTTCAAAGTGATGTTGAGCGGATTTTACGACGGAAGTGCCCCCATTGAGACAGAGCGTTTGGAAAAGTTAGAACGAGTGATTCAGGTGGTGAACCAATGTCAGCCGGATTATGACTTCGAGCGGTTAAAACAGCAATACAGTCAGCAACTTATCGGAAAATATATCAGTGCCATGGAACGACTGCCGCAGGACGAAGTGGCGAAACTGGCGTTATATTATGGCGTAGAAGCTTTAATGGATAGTTAATAGAAATAAGAGGAACTTGTTATGAAGATTACAGAACTTCAGATAAATAATTTTGGAAAGTTTCACCAGAAGAAAATAGCAGTCCATCCGGGACTCAATGTAATTTATGGTGATAATGAGACAGGAAAATCCACCTTGCATCAGTTTATTACCGGAATGTTATTCGGTATGGAAAAACAGCGTGGAAGAGCGGGAAAAAATGATGCATATCAGCAATACGAACCTTGGAATAGTAGCTCTTATTATGCAGGAGCGATGCGTTTTCAGGTAGATGGGAAAAGCTTTCGCATAGAGCGTAATTTTTATCATAAGGAAAAGACAGCCACCTTAAAAAATGAGTTGGATGGAGAAGAACTTTCCGTTACCCATGGTGATATGGAAATGTTACTGGGAGGAATGAAAAAAAGTACTTATGAGAATACCTATTGTATTCGACAGGCAGCGGTAGAGACTGGAAAAGAGTTTTCCGGTATCTTACAGAATTACTTTGTAAATGCATCCCATACCGGAGACAGTGATGTGAACTTGACCGGGGCACAGAAGAAGTTAAAAACAAAGCAAAGGGAACTGGAGCAGAGTTATCGCAAGGAATGGGAAGAGCGAAAAAGTGCCTGTGAAAAGCTGCAATTGGCTGGAGAGATTGCGAAAAAGGATTTAAAGCAGTTAGAACAGCAACTGGAACAGCTAAAGGCAGAGGGATACCAGACACAGATTCTATGGCAGAATCCGGAAGGGATTCCAATGGAAAATGAGACGAATCCTATGGCAGAGTTTTTACAGCAGGAGCAGGGAGAACGTCAGGAAAGACGTTGCAAGAGAGGCAAAGGAATTTTCGGTGGTGTGACACTTGTATCAGCTATATTGGCAGGAAGCCGATTGGTTGGAAAAGGATTAGCTGCTGCCATATCTCCAATATTTTTCATTGAAATATTATTGCTTATTGCAGGGGTTATAGGTGTTATTTATTTTCAAAAGCAAGAAGAACATCTGCGCAGAGAGAGGAAAGCAAAAGAAGAAGCAAACCGTGGATTGCGTGGACAAAAAGAAGAAATAGAAGAAAAAGAGTGGACAAAGAAGCAGGCAGTTGTGCAAATGCTGAACCAGCAGAAAATAGAAAAGAGCTCGTTGCTTTCCAATCTTACAGAAGAAATAGAAGAGACAGGAAAGAAAAGTGAAAAAGAACAAGAGTTAGAACGACAGATTGCAGCCTGCCAATTAGCACTTCAGATGTTGCAGAAAATATCCGAAAATGTATATGAAGATACCAGAGAACAGTTAGAAGGTGAGATATCCGGTATATTGTATTCACTCACAGGAGGAAAGTATGACCGAATCACGTTAGATGATGATATGAATCTGGTAGTATGTCAGGAAGGAAGAACACTTTATCCATGGCAGTTAAGTCGAGGAACTATGGAACAGATGTATCTGGCATTGCGTTTAGGTGCTGGAAGATTCTTTACACAGGAAGAACCATTGCCGGTATTGCTGGATGAAGCATTTGCGTCCTTTGATGAAAAACGTTTAGAAAGTGCGTTGAAGTGGTTAGCGGCGCAGCCGGAGCAGATATTCCTTTTTACCTGTCAAAAGCGGGAAGTGGAATTATTAGATAGAAATGCAATACCTTATGGAAAGATTTGGCTGCAAAACATATAGGAATGAGGCAAAGTATGAGTAAGAAAAAGAAGAAACGGAAGAAGAAATATCGTGTATTTTGGTTTTTTGCCAGAGTACAGATACTATTGCTGTTAATAATTGCAATTGCCCTTGGTGTATATTATTTTGGCGGATATGCCCAGAAAGTAAGTGAGTTACAGGCAGATGCCAAGCGGTTGGTAAGTCAGTCGAGTGAAAGCACGTTTCGTTCGGTGCAGACCAGTATTGTTTATGATGCTAATGGTCAGCAGATTTCTACCTTAAAAGGAGAAAAAGATGTTTACTATCTGGAATATGATCAAATACCGGCATATGCAACAGCAGCAATGGTAAGTATCGAAGACAAAAAGTTTTACCGCCATAACGGAATTGATGTAAAGGCGATTATTCGTGCGGCAAAGGCAATGATAGAAAACGGCGAGGTAACCCAGGGAGGAAGTACCATTACCCAGCAGTTAGCGCGAAATGTCTTTTTGAATCAGGATGTGAAATGGGAACGTAAGGTAGAAGAAATGTTCATTGCGGTAGATTTGGAGAAAATATACAGCAAAGACAAAATTATGGAATTCTATATGAATAACATATATTTCGGAAATGGATATTACGGAATTCAGGCAGCAAGTATTGGATATTTTAATACAGAAGTGAAGAATTTATCTCTTTCTCAGATTGCGTTTTTATGTGCAATTCCTAACAATCCAAGCCTGTATGATCCAATCCAACATTCGGATAATACCATAAAGCGGCGTGACCGAATCCTCGACAATATGCTGGAGGATGGAAAAATCAGTCAGAAAACCCATGATGAGGCAGTGGCAGAAACCATTACGCTAAACCGTCCACAAAAGACGAAGAATGACTATGTGGAGACTTATACATATAACTGTGCCGTACGGGCAATTATGGCGCAGGAGGGATTTCAGTTTCAGACAGAGTTTTCCAATGAAGAGGAAAGACAAAACTACGAGGCTAATTATAAAATAGCATATGAAGACTGTCAGAAGAGTTTGTATACAAAAGGTTACCGGATTTATACATCGATTGACTTAACCATGCAGCAGCAGCTTCAGGATGCGGTAGATTCAAATCTGGCAGAGTTTACAGAGCAGACAGAGGATGGGGTCTATACATTGCAGGGCGCAGCAGTATGTATTGATAATCATACCGGATATGTGAAGGCAATCGTAGGAGGAAGAAATCAAAACTTAGCCGGCTATACGCTAAACCGTGGATACCAAAGTTTCCGTCAGCCGGGTAGTGCCATTAAGCCATTAATTGTGTATACACCGGCATTAGAGAGACAATATACACCGGATACCATTGTATCAGATACCAAGATAGAAGATGGTCCGTCTAATGCAGGGGGAAGTTATGAGGGAGATATTACACTTAGACGTGCAGTAGAAAAGTCTAAAAATACCGTGGCATGGAATTTGTTACAGGAATTAACACCAAAGGTTGGATTATCTTACTTAAAAGAAATGAATTTTTCTAAGTTAGATGCGAAGGATGAAAATCTTACCAGTGCTTTGGGAGGGTTGACGAACGGTGTTTCTCCTATTGAAATGACGGCAGCTTATGCAACGCTGGAAAATGAAGGAAAATATCGAGAGCCTACATGTATTGTTAAAATTACAGATGCAGATGGAGTTACCTTGTATGAGAATCAAATGGAAGAAAAACAGGTATATAAGGTAAATGCTTCTCGTATGATGACAGATATGCTGGTGAGCGTTATGCAGGAAGGAACCGGAAAGGGATTGGCATTAGACAATATGCCATGTGCCGGAAAAACAGGAACTACCAATGACAATAAGGACGGTTGGTTTGCAGGATATACCAATTACTATACAACCTGTGTATGGGTAGGATATGATATGCCAAAAGAATTGCCGGGATTGTCCGGCGCAAGTTATCCGGGGGCTATCTGGAAGACATTTATGGAACAGATACATCAGGGATTGGCACCGGTAAACTTTAATCCATATATTGATGAAAATAAACAAAGTTTGAACAATCAGGAATATTTAGACGGTGTTCAAGAAGAAGAAGGAGAAGAAGATACTCCTTAGAAAAGACAAGGCTGTGACTTTACGATAATCGTGGTAAGTCACAGCCCTTTGTGTATTAGATGTTTTCGTCTTTTAACGTTTCCATGATATTTTCTTTTTTTATCTTATTCATAGAATACAGCATAGTAGCAAATACAACCAGAAATACACTTCCGATTGCAATCACAAGACTGTACCATGGAATAAAGAAATGCATTTCAAGTCCATTGGAAACGGAAAGGTAAATCCACCAGGTAACTAAAATGGAAACCGGAAGACCATATAATAATCCTTTGAATCCATAAAGCAAACATTCAAAGTTCATCATTTTCTGGAATTCGCCAGGAGTCAGTCCAATAGATTTTAACATGGCAAATTCTCGTTTCCGCAGGTTAATGTTGGTGGAAATGGTATTAAACACATTTGCTATGGCAATCAAAGAAATTAAAATGATAAATCCATAGGAAAAAACATTAATAACCGTAAAAACTGCACGTTCCTGTTCCCGAGAGGCTGCATAGTCATACAAATAACCGGAAGAGAGGTTGTGGCTGGAAAGAACGCTTTGAATTTCCGTCATTGCCTGTGTATGATCTTTGCATTGAAAGGTAAGCACAGCCGGAAGAGACTGGCTTAGTGGTCGTTCATCCGGAAGTGAAACATAGGATACATTATCTTCCAAAGAAGAAAGTACAGTATCTAGCATACTATAAGGATAAAACAGATTGATATACCCATTGTTTGTGGAAGTCATAGCCGGTGCATCTGTAAGTGCAGCACCAATGTGTATAGGAATCTGTTGACTGCATTCTTCTAAAGGAAGTTCCAGAGTATCTTCATTGGAATCGCCTGTGGTATATTGTGCCACAATGTTTCCTGTCTCATTTTGGGTAAGCCCGCCGGCACTGTATCCCTCTTTATTTTTCTGAAAAGAGACAGTAACATTTGCATTTTCTATATCAGAAAATATGGAAAGTGTATGGTATTTAGAATCCATATATGCAGTCAGGGTGTTAAGTACAATGGCAGTTGGCTGCTGGGTATTAAAGTAGTCTTTTTCCGAAAGATTGTGGTCACCTAAGTAGGAACGAAAAGTATCATCTTGTACAAAGTGAAGATAAAAGCCCTGCAAAGACAGGTTGTTTGCATCTGTTTGAATCTCACTTTCGCCATATATTTTTGCCTGGTAGTTTTTGTAATCGGTGGATAAGGCATTTACATCTACCGTACCGTCAGCCCAAAGAGAGCTATCAAAGGAACTGGAGGTAATATTTGGAATATTCTTAAGTTCTGTCATCAATGCCTCTAAGGAATAACTGTTTTCGTCTGAGAAGGAATAGGAAATATCATATCCGGAATCCCCCATAACGCTGCCGGTTGAGCCTGTAAGATAAGCACAAAAACTGCTGGCAGAGATAAACAGTACAATACTTAAAAACAAAGAAATTACAGTAGCGCGGTATTTTTTGCGATTTCGTTTGTAATTTTTGGTAGCAAGCATACCTTCAAATCCAAAGAGCTTACTGGTAAGACGTGAGGTCTTTACCTTTCCGGGACGGATGGAAATATCCCTGTTTTGACGAATTGCTTCGATGGCGGAAGTTTTTATGGCGCGTCTTGCAGGAAGCCATGCAGAAATTAAAATAGTAACCAATGAAACGAAAACAGCAATCAAAAGTGCCCAGACAGATACATGTAAGGAAAGCGTTACACCACTGTCAGAATAAAGGTATTTTGCAATAATTCCTCCGGTAAAATGAAAAGTAATGCCAATACCGATGATTCCGCATAAAATACCAAGAGGAATACCGATAATGCTTAAAAAGAAGGCTTCAAACAAGACACTGGAGGTAAGCTGCTGTCTGGTAGCACCAATGGAACGGAGTAAACCAAACTGTTTGGTTCGTTCACTGACGGAAATAGAAAACGCATTGTAAATCAGAGAAATAGAACCAAAAGCAATAATACAGATTAAAATAGTAGCAAGGTTATACAATACGGCATTATAGGTGCTTTCACCCGAACTTCCGTACAGACGTAGCAAGGAATAATTAACGGTACCGCTTACGTTATCAAAATGGGTCAAAATGTTATCCAGATAAGAAGAAGCGGTAGAAATATCCTGCGTACAAAAATATATATCATAAAATCCACCGGCATTCTCATCCGAAAGGGTGAGGGCAGTATAGCCGGGAGCCGAATAATCTTCAAAGGAAGGACGTTCGTAGAAGCCAACCACTGTATATGTGTGCTCCATAGTATCTATGATAGATTCGTTAGTTGCGGTATCTGTATCGGAAGATGCATATTGGGTGTGATTATCCAGTTCATATCCGGTAGAGTCTACACGTTTTCCAAGTGCCAGTGAGAGGGTGTCATTTAATTCATAGGAAACACTACCATTGGTCTTTAAATGGTCAGGAAGCAGGATTTCACTGCTGTTTTCCGGCATTCGTCCGGAGGTGATGTGCACAGGCATAAGTTTGGTAAAGTTATCTGTGACACCATACACACACAGATACGGCTTAGCAGGATTTTCAGATTCCTCTAAAAAGGCAAAACCAATGCGATTCATAAGTGTACTGTCAGATACCTTTTTGTCTGTTGTGATTTCGGTAGTTTGCTTAGAAGTTAGATTGTAAACTGCATCATACCAACTGCCATCAGTATAAGTGGTATGAGAAATCAAAAATTGGTGTAAGGAAGAAATGCTAACCGTAACAGCCGTAAACATGGCTGCCGATAAAAGAATCCCAATAATGGTGACCAGGGTACGGGTACGATTTTCCTTTAAGTTTTTCAGTGTGACCCTTTGGAAAATATTCATGGGCGAATCACCTCATCTCTGGTGATGTTTCCGTCTTCAATGGCAATAATACGATTTGCCTGTAATGCAATATTTTCATCATGGGTAATCATAATCAGGGTTTGTTTATATTTTTCATTGGAATATTTCAAGAGCTCAATAATTTCCTGACTATTTTTAGAATCCAAGTTACCGGTAGGTTCGTCTGCCAGCATAACAGACGGTGCATTCATCAGAGCTCTTCCGATGGAGACACGTTGCTGTTGTCCGCCGGAAAGCTGATTAGGCAAATGTCCTTCTCTGCCCTCCAGAGACAGGATGTGCAGTAACTCCTTCAAGCGTTCATCGTTTACCTTTCTGCCATCCATTAAGACAGGAAGTGTGATATTTTCCGTTACATTTAAAACGGGAATTAAATTATAAAATTGGTAAATGAGCCCTACTTGACGGCGGCGGAAGATAGCCAGCTGTTTTTCATTTTGTGCATAAACATCTGTACCTTCCATAAATACCTTGCCGGAGGTAGGGGTATCTACACCACCTAAAATATGAAGCAAGGTAGATTTACCGGAACCGGAAGGTCCGATAATGGCAAGAAATTCACCTTTTTCTACGGAAAAGGAAACATGATTCAGAGCGGTAACCTGATTTTCACCGGTACCATAGACCTTGGTGAGGTCTTCAACTTTTAAAACTTCCATAACAGAATTCTCCTCTTTCTTTTATTTGATAGAAACAGTATATCCAATGGGAGTGACATACCGGTGACTGTAAAGTGACAATATCGTCACTTAGTGTTATACATAATGAAGAAATTACGATTTAAACATAGGAGATTATTTATAAAACTTTAAAATAAAGCGCGCACCGCCTTCCAAACGGTTTTCCGCTTTTAAGGTACCGTTTTGTTGGGAAACAATCATGCGGGCGAGGGCAAGGCCGATACCCACACTTTGGTCACTGGAGTTTTCTCCTTTATAGAAACGTTCAAATAAATGTGGTAAATCCTGAGGGGAAAATCCCGGTCCATTATCTTCGATAATAATTTCCGTAAAAATCGTATTTTCCCGACAGGTAGCAGTAATGGTGCCCCCTGTTGGTGTGTGTTCCATACAGTTTTTTAAAATATTGGAAATTGCTTCCACAGACCAGGATAAGTCTCCGATAAACTGCTCCCGTCCTGTTCCAAACTTTACCTGAAAGGTTTGTTCTCGTAGTTCAAAAGGAATTAAAAAAGGCTCGCTTGCCTGTTCTAAAAGCAATGTAAGTGGTACGGAAACATGTTTTAAGTATGCAGTACCGGCATCCATTTTAGACATTTTAAGCAGAGCTTCCACTAACCAATCCATTTGAGAAAGAAGCTGTGTTAATTCCATTAATAAAGAGCGTTCCCGTTCCTGTGAAAGGTCAGGCTTTTTTAATAAGGATAGAATCAGGTGCATGGAAGTAAGGGGAGAACGTAGCTGGTGAGAAATATCTGCCATGGCATCGGATAAATATTTTTTATCACGGATAAGAGCATCCGCCTGCTCTGTCAGACGTAAGGTCATCTTTGACAATTCGTTTTGCAGAATAGACAGTTCTCCCTCCTGATAATTTTTAAAATGAATAGGTGTTTGATGATGGAGCATCTGGTCTAACTCCTGGCTGAGTGTTTCTAACTTATGATAGCGTTTCAGCGTAATGAAAAGATGGGAAACAAGAAAAAAAGCTCCACACCCTAATACCAGAAAACCACAGTTTTGTCCTAATTGAAAACCGAGAACAGAAAAAGCCAAAAGTGCAATAAGATCAAGAATTAACATATGTTTGATTTCAGGATTACGAAAAAAATGCATCATAATTAAACTCCCATTTTATAGCCCATTCCACGAATGGTTTTTATGTAGATTGGATTTTGCGGATCATCTTCGATTTTTTCACGCAGACGTTTGATATATACCGTTAAGGTGTTGTCATTGACAAATTCTCCAGCAATGTCCCAAAGCTCATCTAATAAGCGACTGCGGGAAAGGATAATTCCCTGATTATTTAAAAATAAAAGTAACAGGCGATATTCCAGTGCAGAGAGAATGATTTCTGTTCCGTTTTTAGAAACGGTGCCCTTGGTAGTATCGGTGGAAAGTCCTTGGTATTCTAATAAGGAAGAACTGTTTCCGTAACGGCGTAAAACACTATTGATACGAGAGATAAGCTCTCTGGGGCGAAAAGGCTTGGAAATATAATCGTCTGCGCCAAGATCCAATCCGGTTACAACACTGTATTCATCTCCGGAAGCAGTCAAAAAAATTACCGGGAGGTCTGTCATAGATTTTGCTGCACCACAGACGGAAAAACCATTTCCATCTGCTAAAGAAATATCCAAAAGCAGAAGGTCGAAGTTTTGTGCATTTGTTTCTAATAATTCCAGTGCTTTGGTCTGTCCGGTAACAGCGGTAACACCAAAGTCTTCTTGTTTTAAAAAAGAGGTCAGGTTGGTGATAATACTCTTATCATCCTCTACTAATAAAATTTCGGTCATAAAAAGCCTCCCTAAAATTTACTATTGCTATTTTAGCATTTACCCCTAAAATTTTCAATAAAACACGGATTTTTATGGTTGAGAATGGAAGCGGAATATGATACCATTTAAACTATGAAGATTTTTGAAAGACGAAGATAAAGGAGCGTACAATAAAATGAAAAAATATGGATTTGGCGTAGATATTGGCGGAACTACTTGTAAAATTGGTTTGTTTGAAACAACCGGTCAGATTATTGATAAATGGGAAATACCAACAGACAAGGCAGAAGAAGGAAAAAATATTTTGCCTAATATAGCAGCATCATTAAAGACCAAAATGGCAGAAGAAGGAATTACAAAGGATGACGTAGAAGGTATCGGAGTAGGAATTCCGGGACCGGTGCGTTGTGACGGAAGTGTATCTGTGTGTGTAAACCTTGGATGGAAAAACGTTCATGTACCAAAGGAATTAGAGGACATGATGGAAGGAATCAAAGTCATGGCAGGAAACGATGCCAATGTAGCAGCTCTCGGTGAGATGTGGCAGGGTGGCGGAAAAGGCCATGAAGATGTAGTAATGGTAACTCTTGGAACCGGAGTCGGCGGTGGAATTATCGTTGGTGGTAAAATGGTTGCAGGAAGTAACGGAGCAGGTGGAGAAATCGGTCACATCACAGTAAATCCACATGACTCCATTGCATGTAATTGCGGAAGAAAGGGCTGCTTAGAGCAGTATGCATCTGCAACAGGAATTACCCGTCTTGCCAAAGAACGTCTTGCAAGTGAGCATGCAAGTTCTCCATTAGATACCGCAGCAGAAATCAGTGCAAAAACAGTATTTGATGCATACAAAGAAGGAGACAAGACAGCAGAAGAAATCGTAGAGAAGTTTGGACGTATTCTGGGAAGAGCATTAAGTAATATTGCATGTGTTGTAGACCCTGAGATATTTGTAATCGGTGGCGGTGTATCTAAGGCTGGTGAGACTTTAATCGATGTAGTGAAAAAATATTATCGTGAAGCAGCTTTTGCACCATGTGAAGATACCAGATTCGCATTAGCATCTCTTGGAAATGATGCAGGTATGTACGGATGTGTGAAGTTGATTTTAGGTGAATAAGAATACATAGGTATTACGAAAAGAGTACGAAAAGAAAAGGGAAGAAACAGTGCGGAAAGCGCACAGTTTCTTCCTTTTAAAAATGAATGCCAGGTGAATTTTAAATAATTTTAAATTGTGTTAATTGTTGACAAAAATAAAAAAACATGATACGCTATATAAGCTAATTTCATAACGATGCGTGGCTCAGCTTGGTAGAGCGCTGCGTTCGGGACGCAGAGGTCGCAGGTTCAAATCCTGTCGCATCGACTCTTGGCAGGGGCACCGCCATCCTTGATATTTCAGGGGTGGCGGTCTTTTTCATGTAATAGGAAATTACGGCATATTACATGAAAAACGCTCCGCTGATAGGAAAAATAGTAAGTTTTTCTACTACAGGAGCAATGGACGTTACATTAAAAAGAATCAAGGAATACGGAGAGAAAAAGGAAATTCCGGTAAGCGATGGACAGTTGCTGTTGGTAATGTTGTTAAAAGGGCATGCCGGGTTAGGAATGGAAGGTGGAAAATTAAGCGATAAACAGAAGGAAAAGATAAGGGAGTTTATGAAAAACTTGACAGCAAAAGCAAGGTTTTGTACTATAGAATAGATATGATTTTAGGAGGAGGAGAGTATTATGGCAGAAAAAATAAAGATTAATCAAGTAGCGCTGGAAAATGATGCAATGACACTTTCTGGCGCTTCTGCGTATTTTCAAGAAGTAGCATTGATTCCGGCAGATGGAAAAACAACACTTACAGCGAATAAAAACGGGCAGGAAGTATTTGAACAATCACAACAGATAATCGCTTCATTCGGGAAAACCATGGAGCAGGATGTTGCTAATATTAGAAGTATTGGGGCATCTTTCCAGGAGTATGATACAATGATGAGCCAATTATGGGAAAACGGTTGCAGATATCAGACAATATCTGCTGCGGAATAGGAGGTTTGTCATGGAAGAAGTAAGAAAAAAAGAAAAAGAAGAAGAGAGATTAAAAAAGCATTTAAATAAGCTGGATAAAGAAAAAGATGCGTTAGAAATAGAAAAAAAGCGGTTTTATGAAAGTCAAAAGGAGCAGGAGCTGGATATGATGCGCTCATATCAATCGGTAGAAAGAATGCGAGCGGCCTGTGGTCCATACGATAGTAAAATCATGCGTTTGTTAGATGAAAAGCAGAGTCTTTTGGATTCCATCAAAAAAGAGGATAAAAAATGCGAAGAAGAATTTAGAGAGGAAATGCGTAAAGAATCTCAGAGAATTGAGAAAGAGCGGGAAGAAACATACCAGAAGTTGAAACGAGGAAAGGATCAGGAGAAGAATAATTAATAGGAGGGACACAATTCATGAACGAAAATTCTTATTTAAATCCAACCAATATACAAGAAGAAAGTAATAGCGCAATAAGTAAATTAGAAAAAGATAATGAAGCCATTCGAATAGCAGAAAGCAGTCTGAATACTTTTTTTAATGATAATGAAATTCAAAGTGAAGCATTTGCATCACTTAGACAGCAGATGAGTGATTACATGGCAGTAAGTCAGGCAGAAGCTGAGGAAAACTGCCAGTTTATTACTGGGCAGTTTAATGGGATGGAAAGTGCATTAATATATAGTAATTTTGATTGTAGTGTTAATTTTGTTCAATGTGATATGGCGGATGATTCCAAGATTACGATATATGCTCAAACAGGTGAGAATACTGCTGATATTATTGCAAGGGTAAATGAAAAGTTAGGAATAGAAATAACAGAAGATGAAGTTGTAACGAGTCCAAATGATGTAGATAGCTTAATTGGACAACTGGAAAAAGAAAACCCAGATAATGAAGATAGGTATGAAGAGGCAATTAATAATAAATAAGAGGAGGCAGATATGAAGAAAAAGCATATTATTGAAATAGTAATAGGGATAGTATTGTTAATAGTAGCAGTAAAGGGAGTTTTGATTTACCATGATTATCAAAGTGAAAAAAAGAGATTAGCGCAGGCCCCCTATTTTACAAAAGATAAGTTAAATGAATCAGAAATGATTATATTGGCTGCGGAGTATCATGTAGAAGTGACACCAAGTTGGCGCGAATCGCTAAAAAAAGATGATTGGCCAGACTACAGCTATTATACCATAGAGGCAACAAAAGACACGGAAGTAGTAGTAACTGTGATGAATTATTGGATGTTTGACGATAGGATAGAAATGGATCAAGCAGGTTGGGAAAAAGCAGAGGAATATGGAATTACCACAGATAATCGTCTGACAGTAGAGTGGGTAATGAAAAACCCACGAAAAGCAGCGGAAATCATGGACTCCATGGCGAACAATGGAGACATTTTTCGATATTTAAAAAAGAGAATATATCCAGTGTATGAAGAAATAACAGGCATTAATCCAGGAGAATAAAAGGTTAACAGTGAAAAGTGATATGAAGAAAAAGCATATTATTGAAATAGTAATAGGGATAGTATTGTTAATGGCAGCAGTAAAGGGAGTTTTGATTTACCATGATTATCAAAGTGAAAAAAAGAGATTAGCGCAGGCCCCCTATTTTACAAAAGATAAGTTAAATGAATCAGAAATGAATATATTGACTGCGGAGTATCATGTAGAAGTGACACCAAGTTGGCGCGAACCGCTAAAAAAGGATGATTGGCCAGATTATAGTTACTATAAGATAGATGCAACTGAAGGAACAGAAATAGTAGTGACTGTATTAAATTATTGGTTGTTTGATGAGAGGATAGAGTTCAATCAAGCAGCGTGGGAAAAGGCGGAGGAATATGGAATTACCACAGATAATCGTCTGACAGTAGACTGGGTAATGAAAAACCCACGAAAAGCAGCGGAAATTATGGACTCTATGGTAAATAATGGAGATACTTTTCGATATTTAAAAAAGAGAATATATCCGATATATGAAGAAATTACAGGAATACCTATGGAAAAGTATCAACCATAAGTTAGCGAAAGAGTCCGATGAGCGGACTCTTTGCTCTAATAGAAACCGTTTATTGGCACAATACCACAATTCTTCTTGGTGTTGTCTGAGGTGGAATACTTCTGGTAGTCACAGAGTAGTACACCAGCAAGAAGTTTCCACCGGGGGAACAGTTAAAACGCTGTCCGTTCATGGTAGAAACATCAATACTACGATGCAAAGTAATTCTAAGAGAATTATCAGAAGCTACTAAGTTACGGTTGAAGAAGTTTAACATCACCATTTCATTGCTTTGTATCACAGTGATAAGTTCTGCCTGATATTGTGGTGGAAAAATGAGGGGCATTGGGCGAGTGGCATCATAGAAAGCAGCAATCATCATTCCCGGGCGCAAACGTCTGCTGTCAATGATAAAAGTATTTGCAGAAATAATAATATTTACCGGTCCGTCATTGGTAAGGAGAGAAATCTGCTGAGTGCAGCAGTCATTAGGAGTTTGAGAAATGCTTTGAATAATTCCGGTAACGGGAGCTAAATTTTCATAATTCATATGATATCCTCATATCCGCTGAATCTAATCTGTTCAGAGGAGTAATATTATTTCTATATAATATGTAGAAAGGAAAAAAGAGGAACTAGGAAAAATGCAGAGATTAAAATACCGTTGTATCAACGAATCAAATCGTAGGTACAACGGTATTTTTTATTCCATATTGAGCAGCCTTTTTACAGCAGGCTGCATTTCTTTATGATTGCGATATTGCAAAATCAAATTGCGTTCTTCTTCTGAAAGAAATAAGTCATCAGAGTTATGTTCATAACCAAATGTGTTTAAAATATTATCAATTTTGTATATTTTACAAAGAACCAGAAGTGTATCAGCGTCTGGCTGTGTCTGTCCACTTTCCCATCCATATACGGTTTTTGGAGCAACCGGAAGGTTGTTGTCTTCTAATTTTAATACCAAATCATTTACAGAGTAATGATTTAGCTTGCGATAGGTTTTCAAAACTTTAGAAATGTTTGGATTTTTCATGTGTTCACCTCTTTGTTATCATATCTTAATCTAAATTCAACGTCAATAAATTCAATATTATTCTCGCGAATCGGCACAAAGATTTATTGAAATTCTTGCGATAAAAGAATATAATGTGTCATATATTGGAAATTCTTGGAAGAAGAGAAAAAACGGAGGGAAAAGTATGCAAAACCAAGCAACCAGGTGGGTGGCAGAATATATAGAAAAAAATCATATTTCCATAGAGGAAATAGAACAGAAACTGCATATTTCAAGAGAAAAGCTAACAATAGGTACAGAACAGACCTTAAGTGGTGAAGAACTTTTGGAATTGTGTGTATACCTCCGAATAAGACCGGAAGAGATTCCAATGGATTGGAAATGATAGATGATTACTTATATATGTAGAAATAAAAATAAAGAAACAGGGGAAGCATTGCCTTGTACTAACAATATATGTGAAACAAGTACCTGTCCGGTTTGCGGAGGTCGTGCAGACGCAAGTTCACAAATATATTGGTGTGAAGATTGTAAAACACCATTGTACGAAGAACATTGTGGAATATGTGGGAAAAAGGCAAAAAAATTGTGCACAGACATACGTCCTGTTTTCCCCGAAGAACGTTTGCTGATAGAAATTGTATTGGGAAAACCCTTTGCATTTCAAAAGGATTCTGTATGGAATGGAACAGGTAATCGCTATTATGTTAATGGAAAGAAGATTCCATTTTCTATCGGAGATTTGAAAAAGGTTGATAGCGATAGTGTACGCAGTAAATATCAGGAATTAAAGGAGAAAAATACCTATCAGTATTTTGAAGAATACAAGCAGCGTTTTATCAAAGCAAATGGAGCACGTTACGAGAAAATGGTAGAAGAGGCTAACTCTTTTATTCGCAGTAGTGCCGAGAAATTTCAGGAAATGGATATGTTCATTTCCTTTAGTGGTGGAAAAGATTCTACGGTAACAGCGGATTTAGTCACAAGAGCCCTGAGCAATCCCAAGATTATGCATATTTTCGGAGATACCACACTGGAATTTCCATTTACCTATGAATATGTGGCACGTTTTAAAAAAGAACATCCCAAGACCCCCCTGATATCAGCAAGAAATAAAGACAAAGATTTCGAAGAATTGTGTCAGCTCATTGGGCCACCAAGCCGAGTCATGCGCTGGTGTTGCACCGTTTTTAAAACAGGAACCATTCAAAAAAGGATTAAGTCTTTATATCGGGACAAAAGCCATATTTTGACCTTTTATGGAATTCGCAGAAGTGAATCCGCCAGCAGAAGTAAATATGAACGGGAATCCGATAGTCCGAAAATTACCAAACAGCGAATCGTTTCTCCGATTATTGACTGGATGGACTTTGATGTTTGGCTATACCTCCTAACATCCGGAATTGATTTTAATGAGGCATATCGGCTGGGATATGCCAGAGTGGGATGCTGGTGTTGTCCCAATAACAGTGGATGGTCGGAATTTCTATCCAGAATCCATATGCATGAACAGTCCAAACGCTTCCGACAGATGTTGGTAGACTTTGCGAAAAGCATTGGAAAAGAAGACCCGGAGGACTATGTGGACGAAGGGGGATGGAAAGCACGTCAGGGTGGAAATGGTGTGGCATATGCACAGAAGTCAGTGGTGGCATTTAAGCCCTGTGCATTGGAAGAAAATGCATTTAACTATGAATTGCAACGTGCTATTTCCAAGGAATTGTATGAGCTATTTAAGCCCTTTGGCTATTTGAACTTTGATATGGGAAACAGTCGCCTGGGAGAAGTATATGTGCTAAATCGCAAGGGCGAAGTGGTGTTAAAGCTCCAGGGGCGTATCGGTGCAAAAGAATTAAAAGTAACCATTGTAAATCCACACATTGCAGGTGCAAAAGACTTAAAAACCGCAGAAGAGCGTATTAAGTGCCAGATTACAAAGTATCAGATGTGTATGGGATGCCTTGCCTGTGAAAGTGTGTGTAAATACAATGCACTTACTATTAAAGAGGGTAAGGAAGGCGTAATTGATTATCGTATTTTAGATGATAAATGTATGCGCTGCGGAGAATGTGTCAACCATTTTTCGGCAGGATGCTATATGCGAAAAGTATTAACAATTAAGAGAAATTAACGGAGTGAGGAACAGTGGCAGGTAAGAATACAGTGCGTTTCCGGGGGCATGAGAGTTTTATTATCCGGGAAGGTTGGTTAAATAAAGGCTTGTGGGAAGTAAGTCAGAATCCAAAACTATTTTTTCATAATTACGGCGCAGACGATTTGGGAGTAGGACCCAATATGGCAAAGGCAATCCGTTATTGGATGCGTTGTAGCAAATTGCTGGATGAAACAAAGAAAACACAAATAGAATTAAGTTCTTTGGGAAAATTGCTGTTAGAGAAAGACGAATATTTTGAAAGCCTCATTTCCCTGTGGATTGTGCATTGTAACATTGCAACAAATACAGAACAGGCAACAGCCTGGGAAATCTTTTTTAACACCTTTGACTATGAAGAATTTACCAGAGAAGAGATGGAAAAAGAACTATTTACACTGGCAATGCGAAAGGCAGATGGAAAAAAGTTTGCAGAAAAATCTCTTCAGGATGACTGCGATGCAATTTTGCGTATGTATTGTAAAAAAGAGGTTGCAGTAACCAATCCGGAAGAAAAAAATGTAAGCCCCTTTGGGGCATTAGGTTTGTTGAAGTGCTCCAATGGAGTATACAGCAAAGTGCAGCCGGACTTGAATCGAATTCCACCGGAAATCGTATTATATCTCATGTGTGGCTGTGTGGGAATTGGAAATGGAATAAATATTGATGAATTGTTGCGGATGGAAAAAGGACCGGGAAAGGTTTTGAATCTGAAACGGACAGGACTGGTAGAACTTTTGGAAAAGCTAGAGGCAGCAGGAAAAATTACCATGAACCGTACTGCCGGATTGGATATGGTGTATTTGAAAGATACATTAGATAAAAAAAGTGTAATAGAAGATTGTTATAAGTAAGCGACAGAGGAACAAAAAATGCAGGTAAAAGAGTTAGTAAAAATAGATAATCGTTTTCAAAAGTCAGTGAATCTGCAATTAGATATTGGAGATATGAAAAAGGTAGAAAGCTACATTCCTACCAGATCATCACTGGTGATTTTAAAACGTTATCTGGAAAATTTACAAGTGAATAACGGCGAGAACGCCACCATTTTAATCGGACCTTATGGAAAGGGAAAGTCCCATCTGTTGCTGGTATTATTAGCATTGTTAGAAGGAAAGTCCAAAGGACTGGAACGAGTGGTAGAGCGAATTGTCAAAGTTGATGAGAATACCGGAATGCTAATAAAAGAAGTATGGAAGAAAAAGAAGCCATATTTGCCTGTACTGGTATCGGCAGGAAGAAGAGACTTAAATCAGACCTTTTTATTTGCACTGCAAGAAACGTTGAAACGAAAAAATCTGACGGAGCTTGTTCCCAAGAGTCATTACAGTGAAGCAGTAAAAATTATAGAAAAGTGGCAGAAGGAATATCCGGCTGTCTACGAGGAACTTAAGCAATTGGTGCAGGAAAAGAAGCAGACCGTAGCAGACATGAAGAGACAGTTGAAAAATATGGACGAGCAGGCATTGAAACTGTTTGAAACATATTATCCAAAGCTTACAGCCGGAAGTGTATTTGCGCCCATGGTACAGAGGGATGCATTGCAGGTTTATCAAGAGATTAATCAGCAACTATCAGAAAAATACGGATATGCCGGAATCATAATCGTATTTGATGAATTCAGCAAATATATGGAGGGGCATGAGAAAGAGAATTTTTCCGGTGATATGAAAACATTGCAGGATATGTGCGAGCTTGCCAATCATGCAGATAATCCAAGGATTTCCGTGATTTTAGTTGCCCACAAAAGTATCCATGAATACGAAAAAGGAATCGACAAGTCTGTAAAAAATGCATTTCGTGGAGTGGAAGGAAGATTAAAAGAAGTTCCTTTTGTAGTAACAGCCCAAAACAGTTATGAGTTGATTGCAGACAGTATACAAAAACGAGAACCGGCATTTACAGAAGCATTTAAAGCTCTAAAACGAGACAGCGTGGTACAGGAAATGATAGATATTTCCTATGGAATGCCCTGTTTTACTTACCTTTTTCCGAAGAAGGAAGAGTACGAAAAAGTAGTGGTAAAAGGCTGTTTTCCGTTGACACCTTTATGTGCCTATGCGTTGCTTCATATCAGTGAAAAAATTGCCCAGAATGAACGCTCTATTTTTACTTTTTTAACCAGTAAAGAGCAGGGAAGCCTTTCCAGAGTGATGGGAAAAGCGAAACAAATATTTGTAGGAATAGATGCAATTTATGACTATTTTAAGCCGTTATTTAAGGAGAGTAATGATCAACCACAGATACATAATGAATGGTTAAAGGCAGACTATGCATTACATAAAGTAACAGAACCCGCAGAAAAACAGATAATCAAGGCGATTTCCATGATTCAGATGCTTCGTCGGGAAGAAGAACTTCCGGTAACAGACGAGGCAATACAGGCAGCACTTGGCATGGAAGAGAATGTATATAAAAAGGCTATGCAGCAGTTGTGCAAGCAACAGATTGTGATATACCGTAGCAGCCGAGGCGTATATGCATTTAAAAATAATGTAGGAATAGATATCGAAAAAGAAATAAAAAAGGAAATCAAGAAACAGCCGGATTATTTTCCAATCTGTGAGTTTCTTAAGAAAGTGTCGGAGCTGGAATATGTGTTGCCAAAACAATATAACCAGCAACAGTGTATGACACGATATTTTCGTTATGAATATATGCTGCAGGAAACATTTTTAGAAATGCAGACCACAGACTATTTGTTTGAAGAACAGTTTTCAGACGGAAAGATATTAGCATTGGTTTGCCTGAAAGAAATACGGGAAAAAGAGATTATAGAAAAATGTAAGCAATTTGATAACAGAATCGTGGTAGTGATACCGGACGCAGAGTTTTCCCAACTGCCCAATTTAAGACGGCTTGCGGCAATTGAAGCCTTAAAGAATCAGCCTGATTTTATAGAAGAAAATGTGGTGTTACAGCAGGAACTTGAGTTGTATACCGAGGATGTTGCATTTGAAATTAATGCCGTATTAGAAGAGGATTTTGTGCCGGGAAACGGGATGTGTCAGGTGGTGTATGAAGGCGGAACGGTAGAACGCTTCAAGAGCAGTGTAAAGTTTAACCGCTGTCTGAGTGATATTTGTGACAATTATTATCGATTTTCACCTAAGGTAAATCATGAATTGTTGAATATTCAGCATGTGGCAGGACAATACTTGCGGGCAAGAAATAAAGTGGTTGCGGCTATTTTAGAAGAAAAGGCAGAGCAGTTTGCAGAAGGAACGGCTCCGGAATGCATGGTCTATCGGGCAGCCTTTGTACGAACAGGAATTATGGGAAAGCAAAATCCATTGGATAAGGGCTGTGACAGAGTTCTGGGAGAAATAGAAAACTTTTTTGCCAAATGCAGTGGAGAACGACGAAAATTCTCAGAGTTATACCGGTTGCTTCAAGGGGAAGAATTTGGTGTGCGAAAGGGAATCCTTCCATTATTTATTGCGCAACAGTTGACGATGATGGAAGGTACTCCGGTCATTTATGTGAAGAATAAAGAACTGGAAATTAACGAAGAAACGTTAAATCGTGTCAATGAATTCCCGGAAGAATATGAGCTGTATGTGGAAAAAGAGGGAGCAAAAAAAGACCGGTATTTGAAAGAATTAGAAAAGATTTGGCATATAGGGGATAACGTACATTTTAGAAAGTCTGCCCGCTGGTCTGGAATTTTAGCAGAAATGCAAAAGTGGTATCGGGCACTTCCGCAGTACACCATGACAACAAAGCATTTTCCAATGGAACAGTTGCAATACATAGTGCCACTTCGCAACTTATGGAAGCGGGTAGAGGTAAATCCCCGTGAGGCATTGTTTGAAAAAATCCCGGAAATTACAGGGAAAACCGATTTTGCAGAAGTGACAAAGGTATTGGCTACGGTAAAGCAGGAGTTGGACGGGGCATTGCCAAGGCTTCAAAAGCAGGTGGCAGACTATATTCGAGAAATATACGGTGTGCAGGAAGAAACCAGTCTGAAGGCAAGCCTGGTGGATTGGTATCAGCAGTGGGGAACAAAGGTAAAAAATCGTATTTTTCATACATCGGCTATGAACTTTTTAGGATATGTAGAGCAGTTATCCACCAACGATGAACAGGAGATTGTTTCCCAGATAGCGAAAAAAATATTGGATATTTATATAGAAGACTGGAAGGACGAAACACTGGAAGACTTTCAAAAGGAACTTCGGGAAATTAAGGAAAAAGTAGAAAAGGCAGGGCAAAGTTCCGGCGAAGAAGGCGAAAAAGTCATTATTCTAAGAGATGGAACAGGAAAAGAGATACAAAAGAGTTTTGACACAGAGGTAGAAGAGGACAGTACCAGCAATTACCTGAAAAATATGATTGATGAGGCATTGGAGGAATTCGGAAGTACCTTGGAAACCAACCAAAAAGTAGCAGTTTTAGTAAATGCATTGAAAGAATTATTGCAGTAAGAGGTTAATAGATGAAAGAGTTTATTTATTTTGATAATGCAGCAACTACATATCCAAAATCGGAACGTGTATACAGAGCAATAGAAGAAGCAAACAGGCATCTCGCAGTAAACGCTGGGAGAGGTTCCTATCGTCTGGCTAAAAAAGCCGCTAGTGTTATAGAAGAAACCAGAAAAAATATTTTGAAACTTGCAAAGGCAGAAGAAGTGGCAGAGGTTGTGTTTACACCCTCTGCTACTCTTGCATGTAATCAGGTTTTAGGGGGGCTTTTTTGGAAAAAAGAAAACACAGTATATGTGACACCCTATGAGCACAATGCAGTGATGCGGGTATTGCATTTATTGCAGCAACAGTATGGATTTCAGATAGAAGAACTTGCCATTGCACCGGAGACATTGCAATTAGATATGGAAAAAATAAAGTATCAGTTCGGCAAAAGACCGCCAAATGTGGTGGTTATGAGTCAGGTAAGTAATGTTACCGGATATATTGTTCCGTGGGAAGAAATAGCAAGAGAAGCCCAAAAGTATGAGCCGGTTGTTATAATGGATGGTTCCCAAGGCTTTGGACTAGTTCCGGTACAGTTAAAAAATACACCGGTAGACTTTTATATTTTTGCCGGACATAAAACTTTGTATGGACCCTTGGGAGTTGGTGGTTACATCAATAACCGGGGAAAGCACTTAAAACATCTACTGGCAGGCGGAACAGGAAGTGATTCCTTGAATTTAGAAATGTCAAAAGATACAGCAGGATATGAACCGGGAAGTCACAACATTGTTGCCATTGCAGGGCTGTTAGAGGCAACGAGGGAGATATTAGAAAAAGAAACATCTGTGAAAGAGGAGTTGTTGCAGCAGGGAGAATTAAACAAAGAGAAGTTGCAGCAAGAAAAAATGAAGAAAGACAAGCTGCAATTACAAGAATTGTGGCAGAAAAAGTTCCAACAGGATTTAAGGCGAGAACAGGAACTGCGCCAATACTTAGAAGAAAAACTTAGTAAAATACCGGGTGTTATCCTGTATTTGGGAAAATGTGAACAAGAAAAAGAAAGTATCGTAAAAGAACGTGCAGTCGAGGAAAGAACCGGAATCGTTCCTATGAATATAGAAGGTTATAAGGCAGCAGACGTGGGAATGGTTTTAGACGAAGATTACAACATTGCAGTTCGCACGGGATATCACTGTGCACCGTTGATACATAAATACTTAAAAGATGAGGACTATGCCGGCGTGGTTCGGATAAGCCTTGGAAAATTTAATACAAAAGAAGAAATTGATTATCTCGTAAAAGCAGTGGAAGAAATTGCGATGGGATGGTAAGGAGGAAGAAGGAATATGAAAGCAATAGAATCATCATTAAAGGGAATTATCGAAGGAGAGCCACATCGTTTGGAGGTGCCATTTTTTCAACGAAAATATGTATGGAAGGAAGAAAACTGGCAGGAATTATTGGAGGCTCTTAGTAACTTTAAAGAAGAAAAGGTATTTTGGGGTTCCATTATTATCAAGAAAATTTCTGAAATGAATTTAACAGATACATATAGTAGAGGATATATTATTGATGGACAGCAAAGACTTACAACAATAGCATTGTTGACAAAAGCAATTTATGATACATTGACTGATGACGAAAATGGGAAAAAAAGAGCTGAAAGAGTTATCGAGAATTATATATTTTTTCCTCCTGTTTCATCAGCATTATTTGAAAAAGGAGAATATGAACTTATTATAGAGCATTCCAGAGTAGATAAAGAAGAATTTGAAACAATAATGAAAGCGGGACTCTGTGGAGAAAAAACATTAGATATTGAGTATCGAGAAGATATGCCTGGTGGACAGATACAAAAATGTTATGCATATTTTAGAAAGAAGTTAATGGGAATATCTAATGAAGAATTATTACAAATGAATAATTCTTTGTATGGTGATGAAAAAGTATTTGTATATATTTTGCTAGATGAAAATGATATAAATGAGCAAGTTATTTTTGATTCTATAAATCGGGCAGGACAAAAATTATTTTCATCGGATATTATAAAAAACAATTTGTTCAAAAAAATGATGGATTTAAAAATGGAAGCAAATGAAGTAGAAAAATTATGTGATAAATATTGGGATGGGATTTTTTGGACAAATAATGAAGAAGAAAATATATGGGATCAACAAAGACAGTTTGGAAATATTAGAAAAAGTCATTTAGACTTTTTATTGTATTGTGTTGCATGCATTGAATGGACAGAGGTTGAGGTGAAAAAGATAAACGAACGTTTGGAACAAGTCTATATGGAACAGACAGCTAATTATTCAATGGATGAAATGAGAAAACTTGTAAAAAAAATAGCAGTATTGGCATTGATTTATAAAAAATATATTATGGATTTTGGAAAAGATATTGAAGAAGAGTGTTTTTCAAATGAAGATGTTGTCAAAAGATTATTACTAGTAATGGATAAGTTTAAAATCCAGATGTTCTATCCATATGTATTAAAATTATTGTATGACAAAGTAAATAAATGTGATGTTATGAAGCAGGAGATGGAATGTGATATAGACGATGTAGAATTAAAAGAAAAATGTTTTACCTTAGAGACTTATCTAATGCGTCGAAGGATATGTGGAGTGGGAACCTCTACATATTCTAAAGAATGCAGTCAGATTTTGAAAAGAGATGTAAAAACACTTATTGCAAGTATGTCGGATGAAGAGATTGAAGAGGAAGATAAGAAAATATTGCAGCAAATTAAGTGTTTGAAGCAAAGTGAAGTACCCAAAATGGTATTGTTTTGTATAGAGTTAACAAAATGGAATGAAAATGATGACATAGGACAACTTCAATATGGTTATCAGCTTGAGCATATTATGCCGCAGAAGTGGGAGGAACATTGGAGTTTAAAGGCAGAAGAAAATACGTTTGAAAATAAGGAAAAAAGAAAAAATGCAATTTATGAAATAGGAAATATGTTACTTTTATCACAAAAGTTAAATGGTCAAATACAAAATCGTGAATTTGTAGTTAAAGTAGAAGGAGAAGAAAAAATAGGAAAAGGGGGAAGAAAAAGTAAAAGAGAAGGATATCGTGCCAGAACACAGTTGAAATTGACAAAAGAAATTATTGATAAATATGATGCAGGGGACAAGGTGTGGGATGAAGAGCATATTCAAAAGAGAACTGAGAAAATAGGAAAAGATATTTTGAAACATTGGAATGCAAGACAGATTAAATATAGTTAAATAAGGGAAATAATATTAAGAGGCATTCGGGGATGGATGCTTCTTATATTTTAATATTGTTAGAGGAAAATTTGTTTGAAAGAAAATAGATATATGGTAAAATATGGTTAATACAAGAAAAAATAAAAAAGACCTGTTACCAAGTCTTTAAGGTTCTGCACAATGCAGCAAAAGGATTTGAATAAATTTTTATTTGAACTTGTAGTGTAATCTCATATGGTAGTAAATCATTTGAGATATTTATAATATACTCATTATTTAGATAACTGTCAAGAAGAAAATAATAAAAATATGGTGGAGGTATGAGATGGAAAATTATTATTTGGGACTAGATATTGGAACAGAATCAGTAGGTTGGGCAGTAACAGATAAGAATTATAAGATTGTTCGTAAAAAAGGAAAATCTTTATGGGGCATTAGATTGTTTGATACAGCACATACCGCAGAAGAGAGACGAACATTTCGTACAAATCGTAGACGATTGCAAAGACGTAGACAAAGAATTGTGTTATTGCAGGAGTTATTTGCAAAAGAGATAGACAAGGTTGATCCTAAATTTTTTCAAAGATTAAAGGATAGTGCATTTTGGGTAGAAGATAAAGAAGAACATCAAATATATTCTCTATTTAATGATAGTAGTTATACAGATAGTGATTATAATAAAGAGTTTAAAACAATTTATCACTTGAGAATGGCATTATTGGATGAAGAAAAAGAGTTTGATGTAAGGTTGTTGTATTTAGCACTGCATCATATGATGAAACATAGAGGGCATTTTTTGTTTGGTGGAAGTGTAGATAATGCCACTTCTTTTGAAAATACGTTTGCGGTTTTTGAGGAGTGTTTAGCAGAGGAATTAGGTATATCACTGGTGTGTGATTCAAAGAGTGAATTTGAAAAAATATTAAAGGATAAGCAAAGCAGTAAAACAAAAAAATGTGCCCAACTAGAAAAATTATGCCATATTGATAAAACAAACAAGCAATTAAAAGAAATAGTTAAAGTAATAGTGGGATTAAAAGGAAACTTAGATGTTATATTTCAGGAAGAATCATTAAAAGAAATTGAGCATAACAAAATATGTTTTTCAGACAGTAATTTTGAAGATGTTCGTTTGGTATTAGAAGATGAAATTCAAGAGAAAGTAGAAATCGTTGATATATTTAGAAGCCTTTATAATTGGGTAATATTAGCAGACATTTTAGAGGGTGGGGAGTATAACGGAAAGTCCTTTCTTTCAGTTGCAAAAGTAAAGAAGTATGAAAAGCATCAGAAAGATTTAAAAGTATTAAAAGAATTGATGAAGCTGTATTGCCAAGAGGAATACAATACTTTTTTTGCAACAAATCAAAAAAATAATTACTGTGCTTATGTAGGAATGTACAGAAAAAATGGTAAAAAATATAGTGTGGGAAGATGTTCACAAGAAGAGTTTTATAAAGCTGTTAAAAAATTGCTGGATAAAATGCCACAAGAAGAGGAAAAAGTACAGGATATTTATAAAGATATAGAATGTAAAGAATTTTTACCATTGCAGGTATGCAAAGATAATGGTGTAATTCCTTATCAGGTAAATAAAATGGAAATGGAATATATATTGAAAAATGCAGAAAGATATATGCCATTTTTAAAAGAAGTAGATACAAATTGCGGAAAGACAGTAAGTGAAAAAATTATTTCATTGTTTGAATTTAGAATTCCGTATTATGTAGGTCCGTTGAATACAGTGGCAGGAGAAAACTGTTGGATGATACGGAAAGAAGAGGGCGAAATAAGACCGTGGAATTTTGATGAGAAAGTTGATAGGGATGCTTCGGCAGAAAAGTTTATCAAACGAATGACGAATCAATGTACATATCTTCAAAACGAAACAGTATTACCTAAAAACTCCTTATTATATGCGGAATACATGGTACTAAATGAACTTAATAATGTAAGAATACATAATGAAAAACTGCCTGTTGAACTAAAAAATAAAATATTTGATGAGTTGTTTAAGAAGAATAAACGAGTGACAGGAAAAATGCTTTTAGATTGCTTAAATGCATATGGGTATGATTTGAAAAGAGAAGATTTGACAGGATTTGATGGCAATTTTAAATCTTCATTAAATGCGTATTGTACATTGAAAAAAATCTTTCAGGATGATATAGATAAATATTCGGTAAGGAAAATGGCGGAGGATATTATTCTGTGGATTACAATATATGGTGACGATCAAAAGATGCTAAGAAGAGTCATAAAGAACCAATATGGCAATAAATTAAGTGATATACAATTAAGAGATATATCACGAATTAAGTTTCAAGGTTGGGGAAGATTGTCAAAGCGTTTTTTGAGTGAGATAGAAGGAGCAGACTGTCAGACAGGAGAATGCATGACGATTATTCAGGGGTTAAGAAATACTCAAAATAACTTAATGCAGTTACTGAGTCAAGAGTATACATTTACTAGTGTTATAGAAGAGGAGAATGCAGGATTTCATTTGAACGGAAAAGTTAGCTATGAAGAATTAGTGAAAGATGTTGTGGGTTCTCCGTCAGTTAAAAGAGCAGTATGGCAAACAGTACAAATTGTTGAAGAAATTAAAAAGGTAATGGGGGGAGAACCGCAAAAAATCTTTGTAGAGATGGCGCGCGGGGAAGAGGAAAAGAAGAGAACGGTTTCCCGTAAAGATAAGTTATTGGAAGCATACGCGGCAATAGATAAAGAAATGAAAATGGGGTGGAGTAAAGAATTAGAGGGAAAAGCGGAAAGTGATTTTAAGAGTATAAAACTATTTTTGTATTATACGCAAATGGGACAATGTATGTATTCGGGTGAAAAAATTGATTTATCACAGTTAAATGACGCTACCATATGGGATAGAGACCATATTTACCCGCAGTCTAAAACAAAGGATGATAGTTTAGATAATCTGGTTTTGGTAAAAAGAGATATTAATGCCAAAAAAAGTGATGGAATGATTTCGCCACAGATACAAAGTAAAATGCATAATACATGGAAGTATCTGAAAGAAAAGGGATTAATTTCTGAGAAAAAATATGAGCGATTGACACGAAAAACACCATTGACGGATGAAGAGCTTGCAGGATTCATTAATCGACAACTGGTAGAAACCAGACAATCTTCTAAAATAGTAGCAACACTGTTGAAGCGAATTTATGATACATCTGAGATTGTATATGTAAAGGCTGGCGCAGTCTCAGATTATAGAAAAGAGTATGTGGACGGTGTTAAGGTAAGAGAAGTAAATGATTACCATCATGCCAAGGATGCATATCTTAATATTGTGGTAGGAAATGTATTCCATACCAAGTTTACTAGTAATCCGTTGCGTTGGATAAGAGAAAATCCCAATGCAAAATATAGTCTAAATCAAATGTATAATTTTGACTTGAAAAATGGTGAGGAGAATGTTTGGATTAGAGGAAAAGACGGAACCAGAAAGATAGTTAATCAGACTCTTAGCAGAAATGATATTCTCTTTACGAGATATGCATATTGTAATAAAGGTGGATTATTTGATCAGAATATTGTAAAAGCACCAAAAGATAAGGAAAAGGCAAAAATATTAATACCAATTAAACAAGGAATGGAAGCATGGAAATATGGGGGATATAATTCAATAACTCCTTCGTATTTTATGTTGGTGGAATCAAAGGATAAAAAAGGAAATTTCATTAGAACAATAGAAACAGTGCCTTTGTATAAAATCAGGGAATTTAGAAAAAATGAAAAGTTATTGATTGAATATTGCAAAGAATTTTATGGATTGGTAGAACCGAGAATTGTAATACCATGTATTAAGAAGAATGCAAAGTTAGTCATTAATGGGTTTCCAATGCATTTAAAGGGAAGTACAGGGAAGCAGTTGATTTTACAAGGAGCGGTACAACTTTGTCTTGATGATATGCGGATGGCATATATGAAAAGGATAGAAAAGTATATCAATGAGAATGCGCAGAGAAAGGACAAAAGTAAGTTATTACAAGTAAATGACTATATGGGAATTACAAGAGAAGAAAATATTGAGCTTTATGATGTGTTCATAGGGAAATTTTCAAATAGCATTTATCAGTATCGTCCTGCAAATCCGAAAGAAAAACTAATAGAAAGAAAAGAGAAATTTGCGGAAATTACGATAGAAGAACAGTGCATTGTTTTAGCAGAAATATTACATTTGTTTCAGTGTAAACCTGTAACAGCAAATTTATCACTAATAGGGGCACCAGCAGCTATGGGAAAGGTACAAATAGGAAAAGAAATAAGTAAGTGTAAGAGTATAAAATTAATTTCGCAATCTCCAACAGGCATGTTTGAGCGGGTAATAGACCTGCAAAAAGTATGAGTTGGCGAATTGTAGTGATTTCTAATAGTGCGAAGTTGGACTATAAATTAGATTATATGGTAATAAGGCAGGCAGAGATAACAAAGATACATCTAAGCGAAATATCTGTTTTGATGGTGGAGTCTACAGCAGTATCTCTGACTGCCGCGTTATTAAATGAACTAATGAAGCGAAAAATAAAAGTTATTTTTTGTGATGAAAAGAGAAATCCGTCATCAGAATTAATTTCATATTATGGAAGTCACGATACAAGTGCGAAAGTAAGAAAACAAGTAGAATGGTCAAAAGAGACAAAAACAATGGTCTGGACAGAAATTGTAACTGAAAAAATAAGAAAGCAAAGAGATTTTTTGAAAAGTCTAGGAAAGGAGGAATATCAATTATTAGAGGAATATGTGCAGCAAATTGAGCCGGGAGACATTACAAATCGCGAAGGGCATGCTGCTAAAGTGTATTTTAATGCACTATTTGGAACGAAATTTACAAGAACAGAAGATAGTCCTATAAATGCTGCACTAAATTATGGATATGGCTTATTGTTATCAGCATGCAACAGAGAAATTGTGGCAAACGGATATATTACGCAATTAGGATTGTTCCATGATAATATGTTTAATCAATTTAATTTGGGGTCAGATTTGATGGAACCATTTAGAATTTTAGTAGATAAAAAAGTAAACGGTTTGCAACCGGATAAATTTGAACATGATGAAAAAATGCAAATGGTAAACATGTTAAATCAAGAGGTTGTAATCGATGGAAAACAAAATTATTTGAATAATGCAATAAAGATATATTGCAGAAGTGTTTTTGAAGCTATTAACCAACAGGATATTTCTTTGATAAGGTTTTATAGGGATGAGTTATAGATATATGAGAGTAATGGTATTTTTTGACTTACCAACAGTAACGTCAGCAAATAGAAGGGATTATGCACAATTTCGTAAGTATCTTGTGAAAAGTGGCTTTATTATGCTACAAGAGTCGGTATATTGTAAATTGGCATTGAATCAAACTGTTTCAGAGGCAATTGCTCAGGGCATACGAAAAAACAAGCCATTGGAAGGATTGGTTCAAATATTAACATTAACAGAAAAACAGTTTTCGAAAATGGAATTAATTACGGGAGAATATAATTCAAACGTGTTAGATAGTGATGAAAGGTTGATTATTTTATGAGATTTTTACATAAGGAATATCAGTTTATGTTTGAGTTGTCAGAAAATAGTAGAGCATTACTGGTGGTAGAACAACCAAAATTATTTCGAGAAATGGTTAAAGAGCTGGTGTGTGAAGAGGAAATAGAAGATGGAAAATTTATATTGTCAGAGGATAATCAACCTTTGAAGTTGAAGGAAAAGATGTGTTGTGTCATAAATCCATTTAACATATCTTTGAATGAGAAAAAGATATTAAATAAGTTGTATGAGTACTTGAAGAAGGAAATTGGAGTATCTGAGTTATTATTGGAAAATAATCAAGTATATGCAGAACTTGAACAGTATGCATTGAAAGTTATCCAAGTGGCAGATTGGGAACTTATATATTCTGAAAAAACGGAAATATCTAATCTGTTAAAGTTTTTAGATATAAGATTTTCTGAGAATCAGACAGAGTTAATAGAGAAAATAGTAGATTATATAAAGGGCGCAAATGAATTATTAGGAATAAAATGTTTTGTATTTGTTCATTTATTGGCATATTTAAATGGATATGAAGTAAAGAAATTATACGAGTTTGCAGAGTATCAAAAGGTAAATATACTGCTATTGGAGAGCGAGGAACCATCGAATGTTAAGGAATTTTCACCAGTAGTTATTATAGATAAGGATGGTTGTGAAATTGATATAGATATGAGATAATATACAATATCATGTGGAATTACAGTGTTGTAGTGGCATAAATACTCCATAATTTAGAATTTGAGGTTTGAGAGTAGTGTAATTTCATATGGTAGTAAAACCGTTCCTCCCAATAGAAAGTAGGTGAGCACGTTTGAGAGTAGTGTAATTTCATATGGTAGTAAAACTATAAATGATATTCCTCACGGACACAAGAAGTTTGAGAGTAGTGTAATTTCATATGGTAGTAAAACGAAACCGCTTTACGGTCTACCTATCTCTGTGTTTGAGAGTAGTGTAATTTCATATGGTAGTAAAACAAACTTTTGCATCTCTCCTTCAGACTGAATGTTTGAGAGTAGTGTAATTTCATATGGTAGTAAAACATGCATATGTTGATAGGATTTGGTATGACTGTTTGAGAGTAGTGTAATTTCATATGGTAGTAAAACATTGCTTGAACTCCGCTTTGTACGATAGACGTTTGAGAGTAGTGTAATTTCATATGGTAGTAAAACAAGTATTAGAAATAGGAAACTATTCATATTGTTTGAGAGTAGTGTAATTTCATATGGTAGTAAAACAACGGTTCTCTATAAAACAACTGAAGGCAGGTTTGAGAGTAGTGTAATTTCATATGGTAGTAAAACACTAAAAAATTAAGTGATTTTGTAGGTAAAGTTTGAGAGTAGTGTAATTTCATATGGTAGTAAAACATGCATATCCGCATAGCCATTATCCAAATAGTTTGAGAGTAGTGTAATTTCATATGGTAGTAAAACTGGTATTATCTTATCAACATTCTTTATTAGGTTTGAGAGTAGTGTAATTTCATATGGTAGTAAAACGATAAAGATACAGGAAAGGAGTATAGATAGGTTTGAGAGTAGTGTAATTTCATATGGTAGTAAAACTTATGATTATATTACAAATCAATTCAAGCAGTTTGAGAGTAGTGTAATTTCATATGGTAGTAAAACAATACAGAAAACGCTTAACTATACTACGGGGTTTGAGAGTAGTGTAATTTCATATGGTAGTAAAACATGATACCGTTGTTTTTGGGCGTTATTGGAGTTTGAGAGTAGTGTAATTTCATATGGTAGTAAAACTAGCACACTTAGCACACCTCTTACAAGTGGGTTTGAGAGTAGTGTAATTTCATATGGTAGTAAAACTCCAATTCTGCACAATTTTGGATAATGTTAGTTTGAGAGTAGTGTAATTTCATATGGTAGTAAAACAGCCTGAGAAATATCGTAGTTCAATGTCCGGTTTGAGAGTAGTGTAATTTCATATGGTAGTAAAACAAATAAAACATATGCCGTCTCGGAAGAACAGTTTGAGAGTAGTGTAATTTCATATGGTAGTAAAACGACCGTTCTTTATAAAACAACCGTGGTTATGTTTGAGAGTAGTGTAATTTCATATGGTAGTAAAACAGTGTAATTATCAGATAAAGAAATGGTTATGTTTGAGAGTAGTGTAATTTCATATGGTAGTAAAACCCACAATTATCATTAGACGCTTTTCCTAGTGTTTGAGAGTAGTGTAATTTCATATGGTAGTAAAACTATGTAGCATATTTATTAACACAGGATAAGGTTTGAGAGTAGTGTAATTTCATATGGTAGTAAAACTGTTATTGTAAATGCACAGGACTGCGACATGTTTGAGAGTAGTGTAATTTCATATGGTAGTAAAACTTAAATCCTTTGCGAATTGGTGCTAGAATATAAATAGTACAAGCCAAAATGAGAAATTCCAAATACACATAGGCATGTTACAATAGAAACATGCTGAAGGAGGATCTCATATGGCAAAGCAACATGACAAACAATTTAAACTTGATGCAATCCAGTACTATCAGGATCACAAAGATCTCGGAGTACGTGGA